>NZ_JBEYYB010000009.1:0-422102 GCF_040645335.1 Streptomyces sp. NPDC046821
GAACCCGGAAGCTAAGCCTCACAGCGCCGATGGTACTGCAGGGGGGACCCTGTGGGAGAGTAGGACGCCGCCGAACTAAATTTAGAGAAAAGCCCGGACAGGAAACCGTCCGGGCTTTTCTGTGTTTGGGCCCAGGAATTGCCTCGATCACGAGATCCCGGTGTCGGGATCGGTCACTCGTCGCGCGGTTTGCCGAACTCTTCGATCAGCACGGCGTACTGCTCCCCGCCGTGTCCGGCGGCGACCGCCCGGTCGGCCATCGCCTTGATCAACTTCGGCAGCTCGGCATTGACACCCACCGCCTCGCTCTCCTCGATCAGGTGTGCCATAGACCGGACATGGGTCTCCAGGGACGCCACCTCGGCAGGGAAGGAGCTGCTGTCGATCTCTTCGGCATACCCCGGCAACCATGCGGCCACCCCGGTGGCCATCTGCTGCGCGAATGGCGCATACGTCACGGCGTCCACGCCTGCAGTCCTGAGCAGGGCTGTGCCCTGGAGCCAAGCGTTCAGGACGCTCCACATCATGGCCAGACCCGCCACGTCGAACAGGGACGCCAGCCCGTGATCCGCGCCGAGGTAGGTGACAGTGCCGAGCGCGTCGAGTGTTGTCTTGTGTGCCTCGAAGTCCGCCTGAGGCCCGCTGTGCAGAATCGCCGCGTCAGCGGTTCCGATCGCCGGCGGGACCGCCATGATGGCGCCGTCCAGGTAACGGGCGCCGCGCTGCTCGGCCCATTGGGCGGCCTCCCGGGCCTGGGCCGAGTCACCCGAGGTCAGGTTCACCAACGTCATGCCGTCCAGCTCGATGTCGTCCGCTCCGAGCAGACCGTGCATGGCCTGGTAGTCGGTGACGCAGACGATCGTCAGGGAACCCGCCTTGAGCGCGTCGCCCACCGTTGGCGCCAGCAGGGCACCCTCGGCCACCAACTGGTCGGCCTTGGAGGCCGTACGGTTCCACACGGTGGTGGGATGCCCGGCTCTGAGGAACGCGCCGGCGAGTGCCTGGCCCATTCGTCCGAGGCCGATGACGGTCACAGGTGTTTCGGTTGTGTTGTTCATGGCAGCATCGTCAACGTTGATACCGGTATGAAGGTCAAGCGAGGTTTCGATGCGGATCGGGGAACTGGGGCGCCGGACTGGCGTCAACGCCCATCAGTTGCGCTACTACGAGGCCCAGGGCCTGCTGGAGGCGGACCGCGGCACGAACGGCTACCGCGAATTCGACGAGAGCGCCGTGCTGCGGGTCAGACAGATCCGACATTTACTTGGTGCCGGTTTGTCCTCAGAGGACATCGCATACGTGCTGCCCTGTGCGGTCGGAGAGGCCCCGCAGCTGCCCGGGTGTCCCGAGTTGGTCGCTGCGATGCGGTCACGGCTGCAGCGACTGGACGAGCAGATGAACAACCTTGTCCAATCCCGCGACGCTCTTGCCAAGTACATCGATGCGGCTGAGCGAATGGGCAGTGAGAGCTATCCGCCCTTTGATGATGCCGACCTGGAGCCCGTCCCCACCTGAGCCGTCGACAAGCCCCGTCGTCCCAGGCCGGGAGCACTCTCCACTCAGTTGCTCAGTTAGGCCCGGGTCGTTCCCGCCGTCGCTTCCTGGATTTCCGGCTGTTCCAGACGCTGTGCTGTGCGCTGAGCAGTGGAGCGCGCCCAGCGGCCGCTTGTCAGGATGCCGACGAGGAGAACAGCGACACCGCAGCCCACGATGATCCACCACGCGGGGCGGCTCGCGCCGACGAACGTGGTTGCGTATGAGGATGTGCTGACACCCGACGCGAGGACCGCGCCGATGACGGCGACGCCCAGGGTTCCGCCGATCTGCCGGCTCGTGGAGGCGACCGCGGCGGCGACGCCGGCCTGGGCGCGCGGCATACCGGAGACGGCCGTGTTGGTGATGGGGGCGTTGACGAAGCCGAAGCCGAGGCCGAACAGGATGTAGCCGATGAGCAGGGTCGTGTTCGACGTCTCCGCGTCGAGCGCGGCGAACAGGACGCCGCTCGCCGTCATCGTGACGCCTGCGACGAGCAGGGAGATCCTCGGTCCGCGGCTGCCGACGATGCGTCCGGACAGCGGCGCGCACAGCAGGGTCATCGCGGCCATCGGCAGCATCCACAGGCCGGCGTCCAGGGCTCTGAGTCCGCGTACGTTCTGCAGATACAGCGTCGACAGGAACAGGAAACCGCTCAGGGCGGCGAACGCGCTGACCGCTATCACCGTGGCGCCGCTGAACGGGGCCGAGCGGAAGAACCGCAGGTCGATGAGGGGTTCAGCGCGGCGAGGCTCGTAAGCGAGGAGTCCGGCGAGAGCCGCGAGTGTGATGGCCGCGCACACGATGATCGTGGGGGACTTCCAGCCCTTGTCGGGTGCTTCGATGATCGCGTAGGTGAGGGAGCCGAGCAGGGCGATGACGAGGAGCTGGCCGATGGGGTCGGGGCGGCGCGGCTTGGGGGCGCGGGACTCGGGGACGTAGCGGATGGTCAGGAGGAGGGCGGCGAGGCCCACCGGGACGTTGATCCAGAATATGGAGCGCCAGCCGACCGAGTCGACGAGCAGGCCGCCGACCAGCGGGCCCGCGGCCATGGAGATGCCGACGACACCGCCCCAGACGCCGATCGCCCGCGCGCGCTCGCGCGGCTCGGTGAACGTGTTCGTGATGATCGACATGGCGACAGGATTGAGCATCGAACCGCCCACCGCCTGGACCATGCGGAACGCGATCAGGGATTCCAGGTTCGGCGCGACGGAACAGAGGACCGAGCCGAGCGTGAAGATCACGAGCCCGAGCTTGAAGACCCTGCGGCGCCCGACCCGGTCGGCCGTCGAGCCCGCGAGCATCAGCAGCGAGGCGAGGACCAGGGTGTACGCGTCGATCGTCCACTGCATACCGGAGACGCTCGCGCCGAAGTCCTTCTGCACGCTCGGCAGCGCGATGTTCAGGACGGTGTTGTCGAGGCTCACGAGCAGCAGGCTCATGCAGCAGATCGCGAGGACGAGCAATCGCCGGCGCTGGGTCAGTGGAGAGGCCATGTATCCGACGGTAGACGGAGTGGGGGACGGAGCGCCTGGCAGGTGAGGGACAATGGATAGCTGTTCCTGTCCGCCGCCGTACGTTTCCGGAGACCCCGCCCGATGTCCCAGCAGCTCACCATCGGTCCGCACCTCGTGCAGCCCCCCGTGGTCCTCGCGCCCATGGCGGGTATCACGAACGCGCCGTTCCGCACCCTGTGCCGGGAGTACTCCGGCGGCAAGGGCCTGTTCGTGAGCGAGATGATCACGACGCGGGCGCTGGTCGAGCGCAACGAGAAGACCATGCAGCTCATCCGGTTCGACGAGAGCGAGAAGCCCCGGTCGATCCAGCTGTACGGCGTCGATCCGGCGACCGTCGGCAAGGCCGTCCGGATGATCGCCGAAGAGGATCTCGCAGACCACATCGACCTGAACTTCGGCTGCCCGGTCCCCAAGGTGACGCGCAAGGGCGGCGGCTCCGCGCTCCCGTACAAGCGGAATCTGCTGCGGGCCATCCTGAAGGAGGCCGTCAGCGGGGCCGGGGACCTGCCGGTCACGATGAAGATGCGCAAGGGCATCAACGACGACCACATCACGTTCCTCGACGCCGGCCGGATCGCCGTCGAGGAGGGCGTCACCGCGATCGCCCTGCACGGACGCACCGCGGCTCAGCACTACGGCGGCACGGCCGACTGGGACGCCATCGCGCGCCTCAAGGAGCACGTCCCGGAGATCCCCGTCCTCGGCAACGGCGACATCTGGTGCGCCGACGACGCCGTACGGATGATGCGCGAGACCGGCTGTGACGGTGTCGTCGTGGGCCGTGGCTGCCTGGGGCGGCCGTGGCTGTTCGGGGACCTCGTCGCCGCGTTCGAGGGGACGGGCAAGCCCGCCGCGCCCGACATGCGCCAGGTCGCCGACGCGATGGTGCGGCACGCCGCGCTCCTCGGGGAGTGGATCGGCGACGAGGCACGGGGTGTCATCGACTTCCGCAAGCACGTGGCCTGGTACCTGAAGGGCTTCTCTGTCGGGTCCGAGATGCGTAAGCGGCTCGCTGTGACGTCGTCGCTCGACGAGCTGCGGGCGGGGCTCGACGAGCTGGACCTCGACCAGGCGTGGCCGGTCGGCGCGGACGGCCCGCGCGGGCGGACCTCCGGCAACAACCGCGTCGTCCTCCCGGACGGCTGGCTGAAGGACCCCTACGACAACGCGGGCGTCAGCGAGGACGCTGAGCTGGACACGTCCGGAGGCTGATCAGGCTCCGGGTGCACCAGGCCTCAGGGCTCCGCGTGCAGCAGATCCAGGGTCAGGGCCGCGCTCCACGAGAAGGCGCGGGCGCCCCGGCCCTGTCCCGTGTACGGGTCCACGTACTCGGCGAAGTCCGTTTCGAGGGCCGTGTCCAGCATCGCCGTACGCAGACGGTCGGCCTCTGTCTGCTCGCCGTGCAGCCGTAGCCCGCGTTCGACCAGCCAGTTCGTGTTGAACCAGGCCGGGCCGCGCCAGTAGCGGTGCGGGTCGAAGGACGGGCCTGTGAGGTCGTAACTCGGGACGAGTCGCACCGTCGGCGAGCCGAGGCCGAAGCGGGGGCCGCGGGCCGTGCTCAGAAGAGCGGTGGTCACGTGGTGGGGGAGCGTCGGCAGGATCAGCGGGATCAGGCCGGTGACGCCGTACTCGGGGATCAGGCTTCCGGGGCCGGGCGCCCGTAGGTCACGGCAGAAGAACATGCCCGTCGTCGGGTCCCACAGGCGGTCCACGAGTGCTGCCGTGAGGCGTTCCGCGCGGGCGTGGCGGGCTGTGGTGGGGGCGCCCAGTTCGGTGGCGATGTGCGCGAGGGCGTGTTCCGAGGCGATCAGGAGGGCGTTGAAGGACGGGTCCTCGACGGCGAACCCGTCGTCTCCGGGCAGATGGTCCGCGTACCGGTTGTCCCGGTAGTCCGTCGCCAGGCGTACGTAGCGGCCGTAGTCGAGGTGGGTGGGGCGGTCGGCGGGGGCTCCGTGGTCCAGGTCGGCGCGGCGGAAGGCGCTCGCGGGGGCCGGGGTGATCCGGCTCAGCGGGGCGTCCCAGCAGGGGCTGTTGTCCATGCCCTGCTCCCAGGGGTGGATGACGGCGGCGAGTCCTCCGCCGCCCAGGTCCCTACGGTGCAGCAGGTAGCGGTGCCAGGCCGCGAGGCGCGGGTAGAGCCGCGAGAGGAACGCGCGGGACCGCGAAAGGCCCGGGTCGGCGCGGTGTACGAGCCATGCGGCCAGGGCGTGCACCGGCGGCTGCACGATGCCGGAGGTCTGCACCGTGTGCGGCGCCCCCGCGGCCCGCCCGGCCGTCGTGGAGCGCCAGAAGTCGGGGCTGGGGAAGTACGCGTCGCGGGGGACCGAGGGGTTGAACACGATGTGCGGCACCCGGCCGTCGCCCCATTGGGCGGCGAACAGGGTCTCCAGCTCCAGTTGGGCGCGCAGCGGCGACACATGGCGCAGCCCGACGGCGATGAATGCGGAGTCCCACGACCACTGGTGCGGGTAGAGGGTGCGGGAGGGGACGGTGGACGCGCCGGTCCAGTTGGTGTCCAGGACCGCTGTGGCGCGCTCACGGAGTACGTGGCGACCCGAGGAAGGGGCGCCTGCGTCGGACGAGCGGCGAGCGTCCGCACCGGTCGCCCGGGTCGTGCGGTCCACAGGAACTCCCACGGTCGGTCGGCCTCGTGGTGCCGAGCATAGGGTCCCGCTCACACGCGCCGGCCGGGCGAGGCCGTGCGGGTCAGCTCACGCGCGCGGGCCGGGCATCGCCGTACGGCGCAGCTCACCCGCACCCGGCCGCGCGACGCCGCACGAGTCAGCTCACCCCACCCACCAAGCGACGCCGCACGAGTCAGCTCACCCCACCCGCCAAGCGACGCCGCACGAGTCAGTTCGTACGCGGCTCACACCTCGCTCATCGCGGCGCGGTGGCTCCTGATGTCGAAGACGGCCAGCTCAGGTTCGGCGCCGACCTCGCGGAACAGCCGGGGTGCCGCCGGGCCCTCCGGGGCTGAGCGCACGGCGTCCAGGGCCGCGCGGTCCCGCCACAGCGACTGGATCCGCCACCGCCCGTCCCGTCCCCTCAGCAGCTCCGTCCGTATCAGCCCGTCGGGCAGGGTGCGGGCGACGAGCTCGCCGTAGGCCGCGACGAGGTCGGCCTCGCGCTCGGGGGCGACGACCCCGCTGACCTCGCTCAATATCTGTCCGGTCATGACGCACACCTCCTGGTTCCACGCTACGCGGCGGGCCTCGGGGGCGCCCGGCACACAGAAGGCCGCCCCGCTCATATGTGCGCGCCACCGTACCCACGTAAGCGCGTGCTCCCCGCGGCCGCCAGAACGGCCCTCCACCGTCCGAATGCTGACATCCGGGTGTCCGAAACCAGCGTGATCCTCGCCACCCCTGATACCCCTTGCGCTCAGATGAGCGGTTTTTAGGCGGATGCACATCTCAAAGGCATGGCACTCAGTGCCACGCTCGATCATTTATGAGTTAAACTCAGGTGAGAAATGAGACTGCTCATGTGAGCGGAATCAGGGGTCTACGGGGGTTGTGGGTTCACGAAGTGAACGCAAACCTCAAGGCCCCGCTATCCATTAGTTACTTTCGATCTAGCGGCGGACGGGTGGTTACGGCCGCATGACGCGCAAGTGGACGTACCCAGATGCCTTCGATCTGGGTATGTTCCTGGCCGTCAGGGCACCCCACCGAGTCATCGAGGAGTCGAGACCCGTGTCGGAAAACAAGGAACCTCAGGTAGCGAAGTTCGTTTACGACTTCACCGAGGGCAACAAGGACCTCAAGGACCTCCTCGGCGGAAAGGGCGCGAACCTCGCCGAGATGACCAACCTCGGGCTCCCCGTCCCTCCGGGCTTCACCATCACCACCGAGGCCTGCAAGGTCTACCTCGACAGCGGCTCGGAGCCGGTGGCACTGCGTGACGAGGTGAGTGCACACCTCGACGCCCTCGAGCAGCAGATGGGCAAGAAGGTCGGCCAGGCCGACAACCCCCTGCTGGTGTCGGTCCGTTCGGGCGCGAAGTTCTCCATGCCCGGCATGATGGACACCGTCCTCAACATCGGACTCTCCGACAAGTCCGTGCAGGGTCTGGCCAAGCAGGCCGGCGACGAGCGCTTCGCCTGGGACTCGTACCGCCGCCTCATCCAGATGTTCGGCAAGACCGTCCTGGACGTCGACGGCGAGCTCTTCGAAGAGGAGCTGGACAAGGCCAAGCGCGCCAAGAAGGTCACGGTCGACACCGACCTGGACGCGGCCGACCTCAAGAAGCTCGTCACCAAGTTCAAGAAGATCGTCAAGGCCGAGGCCGGCCGCGACTTCCCGCAGGACCCGCGCGAGCAGCTCGACCTCGCCATCCACGCGGTCTTCGACTCCTGGAACACCGACCGCGCCAAGCTGTACCGCCGCCAGGAGCGCATCCCCGGCGACCTCGGCACCGCGGTCAACATCTGCTCCATGGTCTTCGGCAACCTCGGCCCCGACTCCGGCACCGGCGTCGCCTTCACCCGCGACCCCGCCTCCGGCCACCAGGGCGTCTACGGCGACTACCTGCAGAACGCGCAGGGCGAGGACGTCGTCGCCGGTATCCGCAACACCGTGCCGCTCGCCGAGCTCGAGTCGATCGACAAGAAGTCGTACGACCAGCTCATGGAGATCATGGAGACGCTGGAGACCCACTACAAGGATCTCTGCGACATCGAGTTCACGATCGAGCGCGGCCAGCTGTGGATGCTGCAGACCCGCGTCGGCAAGCGCACCGCCGGTGCCGCCTTCCGTATCGCGACGCAGCTCGTCGACCAGGGCCTCATCGACGAGGCCGAGGCGCTCCAGCGCGTCACGGGCGCCCAGCTCGCGCAGCTGATGTTCCCGCGCTTCGACGACAAGGCCAAGGTCGAGCTGCTCGGCCGCGGTATCGCCGCGTCGCCGGGTGCCGCCGTCGGCAAGGCCGTCTTCGACTCGTACACCGCCGTCAAGTGGTCGCGTTCGGGCGAGAAGGTCATCCTGATCCGCCGCGAGACCAACCCCGACGACCTCGACGGCATGATCGCCGCCGAGGGCATCCTGACCAGCCGTGGCGGCAAGACGTCCCACGCGGCCGTCGTCGCGCGCGGCATGGGCAAGACCTGTGTCTGTGGCGCCGAGGACCTCGAGGTCGACACCAAGCGCCGTCGTATGACGGTCGGCGGGACGGTCATCGAAGAGGGCGACGTCGTCTCCATCGACGGCTCCACCGGCAAGGTGTACCTCGGTGAGGTGCCCGTCGTCCCGTCCCCGGTCGTCGAGTACTTCGAGGGCCGGATGCACGCCGGTGCCGACGATGCCGACGAGCTCGTCGCCGCCGTGCACCGGATCATGGCGTACGCGGACCGGGTCCGCCGCCTGCGGGTGCGTGCCAACGCGGACAACGCCGAGGACGCGCTGCGCGCCCGTCGCTTCGGCGCCCAGGGCATCGGCCTGTGCCGCACCGAGCACATGTTCCTCGGTGAGCGCCGCGAGATGGTCGAGCACCTGATCCTCGCCGACACCGACGAGGAGCGCGAGAACGCCCTCAAGGAGCTGCTGCCGCTCCAGAAGAAGGACTTCGTCGAGCTGTTCGAGGCGATGGACGGGCTGCCGGTGACGGTGCGCCTGCTCGACCCGCCGCTGCACGAGTTCCTGCCCGACATCACCGAGCTGTCGGTGCGCGTCGCCCTCGCCGAGTCCCGCCAGGACGCCAACGAGAACGACCTGCGCCTGCTCCAGGCCGTGCACCGTCTGCACGAGCAGAACCCGATGCTGGGTCTGCGCGGTGTCCGTCTCGGTCTCGTGATCCCCGGTCTGTTCGCCATGCAGGTGCGGGCGATCGCCGAGGCCGCGGCCGAGCGCAAGAACGCCAAGGGCGACCCGCGCGCCGAGATCATGGTCCCGCTCGTCGGCACCGTCCAGGAGCTGGAGATCATCCGCGAGGAGGCGGACCGGATCATCGCCGAGGTGCAGCAGCAGACCGGCGTCGAGCTCAAGCTCGCCGTCGGCACGATGATCGAGCTGCCCCGCGCCGCCCTCACGGCCGACCAGATCGCCGAGGCCGCGGAGTTCTTCTCCTTCGGCACGAACGACCTGACGCAGACCGTCTGGGGCTTCTCCCGTGACGACGTGGAGGCCTCGTTCTTCACGGCGTACCTGGAGAAGGGCATCTTCGGGGTGTCGCCGTTCGAGACGATCGACAAGGACGGCGTCGGCAGCCTCGTGCGCAACGCCGTCGAGGCCGGCCGCAGGACGCGTCCCGACCTCAAGCTCGGTGTCTGCGGTGAGCACGGCGGTGACCCGGAGTCGGTCCACTTCTTCCACGAGGTCGGACTGGACTACGTCTCCTGCTCGCCGTTCCGCATCCCGGTCGCCCGCCTCGAGGCCGGCCGCGCCGCGTCCACCGCGGTGGGCAGCGACCACCGGTAAGCGCCGGTCCCGCCGGCACTGACCGGCGGAAAAACTCCGGAGCCGTCGCTTGGGTGCCCGACCCTCACGAAAGGCGGCGGCTCCGGTGCACCACAGAGAAAGGGCGGTACCCCTGTGCGGGGGTGCCGCCCTTTCGTGCGCCTGCGTTCGTGGGCCTGCGTTCGTGGGCCCGCTTTCGTGTGCCCCGCTTTCGTGTGCCCGCGGGAGTTGGTGGTTCCGTGATGTCCGTTCCCTTGTGAGGCCGGTGAGGCAAGTGGTGTAGTCCACTCCATGCCTACGAGTAACGGAACGACTCCACCCCGTCTGACACGCCGCTCGTTCGTCACCGCGCTCGCCGTCACCACGGCAGCCACCGCCCTGCCGGTCGGGCTCGGAGCCGGCGCCGCCCGAGCCGCCGACGGCAGCGCGGTCAACGAACGCCCCGTCGTCATCCCCGCCCTTCAGGACTGGACCGGGAGCACCGGCCGTCACCGCCTCGAACCCGGCGCCCCGGTGGTCTTCGAAGCGGCCAGACCTGATCAACTCCTGCCGCTCGCCCGCCAGTTCGCCGCCGAGATAGAAGAGGTCACCGGCATCAGACCCGGCGCCCCGCGTGCCGGCCGCGGAGTACGGGGCGGCCTGCACCTCGTCCTCGACCCGGCCGACCGGCACGCGCCCGGCGGCGACCGGTACGCCGAGGAGGGCTACACCCTCACCGTCACCGCGTCCGCCGTCACGGTCACCGCGCCCACCCGCACCGGCCTCTACTACGGCACCCGCTCCGTCCTCCAGATCCTGCTGCGCTCCGACGGCCGCCGCGAACTGCCCACCGGCACCGCGTACGACTGGCCCGACTACAAGCTGCGCGGCTTCATGCTGGACGTCGGCCGCCGCTACTTCACCCCCGGCTACGTCCGCGACCAGCTGCGCCTCATGGGCTGGTTCAAGCTCAACGACCTCCAGCTGCACCTCAACGACAACGAGATCAGCCCGGCCGGCGGCGACTGGTCCAAGGCCTACGACGCGTTCCGGCTGCGCAGCGACAAGCCCGAATGGGCCGGGCTCGCCGCGGCCGACGGTTCGTACTCGCGCGCCGACTGGGACTCCTTCGAGGACACCGCGGCCGCCCACGCCGTCCAGCTCACCCCCGAGATCGACGCGCCCGCGCACGCCCGCTCCTTCGTCCGCTTCCGCCCCGAACTCGGCCTCAAGGGCGGCAACTCCGACCACCTCGACCTGGCCAAGCCCGAGACGACCGACTTCATGAAGAAGGTCTTCGACGAGTTCGCGCCCTGGTTCCGCAGCCCCGAGATCCACTACGGCGCCGACGAGTACACCGGCCCCGAGTCGCAGTACCGCGGCTACTTCAACGCCATGGCCGCCCACCTCCGTACCCTCGGCAAGCACCCGCGCGCCTGGGGCAGCCTCACGCACATGGCACCCCTCGACACCTCCGGCTACGACCGGGACGTCACCATTCACAGCTGGAACAACGGCTGGTACGGGCCCAAGGCCGCCACCGCAGACGGCTACGAGATCGTCAACACGAACGACGGGCTGCTCTACGTCGTCCCGTTCGCTACCTACTACCACCCGAATGGCCTCGACGGCCCGTACCTCTACGAGAGCTGGGCACCGCACGTCTTTCCCGGCGGCCAGAGCCTGGAGCCGCACCACCCGAAGCTGCGCGGCGCCATGTCCGCCGTGTGGAACGACCTCGTGCACGCCACGTACACCCAGCAGGCCGTCCACGGGCTCGTCGAGAAGACGTTCGGCACGCTCGCGCAGAAGATGTGGAGCGGGTCCGGGGCAGGCCTGAGCTACCGCGACTTCACCGCCGAGCTGCGGCGCGGGATCGCCGGACCCGGGCTCACCACCGTCACCCCGACCCTCGCCGAGCCCGACCAGATCTCCTTCGACGCCCCCGCCACCGCCTCCTCCACGGCCGACGGGTCCCGGCCCGCGTACGCCACCGACGGCAGCCCCGTCACGCGGTGGACCAGCGAGCCGGAGCGGAAACCGTGGCTGGCCGTCGACCTCGGCGAGAGTCGCCCCATCGGGAGCGTGCGCGTCGAATGGGGGCAGGAGTACGCCACCGCGTACGCCGTCGAGGTCTCCGACGACGGTGACACCTGGCGCAGCGTCGCCGAGCGCACCGGCCGCGACCGGGCCGGCTGGGACGAACTCACCTTCCCCGCGACCACCGCGCGCCACGTGCGCGTGCGCGGCCAGGAACGCGGCGAGGTGCGTTACTCGGTATGGAGCCTCCAGGTGTACGACCTCCCCGACCTGGCCCTCGGCCGCCCCACCACCGCGTCCTCCGTCGAGACGTCCACGCTCACCGCGCCCAACGCCACCGACGGCGACCCCGCCACCCGCTGGGCGTCCCTCTACACGGACTCCCAGTGGATCGCCGTCGACCTGGAACAGACCCGTACCGTGCGGCGGATCGTCCTCGACTGGGAGACGGCCGCCGGACGGGACTACGACATCCAGGTCTCCGCCGACGCCACCGGCTCGGACTGGCGCACCGTCGCCGAGCGCCGCGGCCGCACCACGGCGGGCGTCGACGCGATCGACCTCGACGGCGGCGTCGAGGCACGGCGCGTACGGATGCTCGGGCTCAAGCGCCAGACGTCGTACGGGTACTCGCTCTACCGGTTCGAAGTGCGGGGCTGAGCGGGTGGGTACGGGGGTCCGGGGTACCGGGTCTACTGCTCGGTAAGTACAGTCGTGCACCCCCGTACCCCCTCTCCCCTGGAGCGCAGCCATGAGCGGCTGGAACGCCAGCGACATCCCCGACCAGAGCGGCCGCACCGCCGTGGTCACCGGCGCCAACAGCGGCATCGGCTACATCACGGCCCGCGAGCTGGCCCGCAAGGGCGCCCACGTCGTCCTCGCCTGCCGCAGCGAGGCGCGGGGCACGGCCGCAGTCGACCGGCTGCGCGCCGAAGTGCCGGGCGCCCAGGCCGAGTTCGCCGAGCTTGACCTGGGCGACCTGTCGTCGGTACGGAAGTTCGCCGGGGCGTACGGCAGCGGGGGCAAGCTCGATCTGCTGATCAACAACGCGGGCGTCATGGCCCTGCCCGAGGGGCGGACCGCCGACGGTTTCGAGACACAGTTCGGCGTCAACCACCTCGGACACTTCGCGCTCACCGGCCTGCTCCTACCGCGCCTCCTGGACACGCCGGGCGCCCGAATCGTCAGCGTCTCCAGCGGCTTCCACGCCCTTTCGAACATCGACATCACCGACCTCAACAGCGAGCACCGCTACCGGCGCTGGATCGCGTACGGCCGCTCCAAGACGGCGAACCTGCTGTTCGTCCACGAACTCGCGCGCAAGCTCGCGGCACGCGGCTCCGACGTCGTCGCGGCGGCCGCGCACCCCGGTTACGCGTCCACGAACCTCCAGACGGCGGGCGCGCGCATGGAGGGACGCAAGGCCGCCGAACGCGTCATGGAACTCGGCAACCGGATCTTCGCCCAGTCCGCCGAGGGCGGCGCCCTGCCCACGCTCTACGCGGCGACGGCGCCCGGAGTCGGGCCCGACTCGTTCACCGGCCCGTCCGTGATGATGATGCGCGGCGCCCCGGCCAAGTCCTGGCGCGCCCGCTGGACCCTGGACGACGCGTCGGGGGAGCGGCTGTGGGCGGCGTCGGAGCAGCTGACGGGGGTGACGTACTAGCGGGGGGCGTAGTAAAAGGGCCGGCCCCGGTGACGTACTTAAAGGGCCGGCCGGGGTGACGTACGGAAATGGCCGGCCCGGGTGACGTACGGAAATGGCCGGCCGGAGTCAGTCCAGCTCCGACGCCTCGAAGACCGCCCGGCTCGTGTCCCTGTCGATGCGGGCCGCCAGGCGGTCCACGGTGTCCGCGCCGCTGACCAGCAGGCCGGTCGCGCGGGCCCGGTGGGCGCCCGTCTCCAGGCGGTGCCACAGGACGGGGTTGTCGGAGAAGACCTTCGGGTCCACCTCCACGCGGCCGCCCAGCGCGTCCCGCAGGACGAGGCGCGGGGTCACGCCGTCGCTGCGGCGCACCGACGTCAGCAGGTCGGTGCACACGCGCCGGGTGCCCCACACCCCGCGTACGGCGAGCCAGCCGGGGCCCGCGCTGACCAGCGGCGGATGCAGCACGCACTGGAGCAGCGCGGCGAGCCCCGCCCACAGGGCGCCGCGCGCCGGGGTGAGCGTGCCGTTGGCGCCGTCGATCAGCAGGATCAGGCAGTACAGCGTGAGCGAGCAGAACACCGCCACCCGCAGATCGGCCGCCCACCGCCGGTCCCGCACCACCGCGTCGTGCGAGGCCGGAGCGGCAGCCGCCGGCCTCCCGGACCCCGCCCTCGTCTCACGTCCCATGCAGCGCACCGTAAGTCCGCCCACCGCCCCGGGTCAGCCCCCTTGACGTGTCGCTGATCCGGCGGGGCCACACGTTGACGCGACCCTGACGACGCGGGCCCGCACATGGCCGGGCACCTCCTGACCGCCCCGGCCGGCAGATGGCTACACATGGCCGTAGTCCGTCTGTCGTAATCCCCACGCATGGTTGATCGTTGGGCGGTCGGAACACGCCGGACGCCGAGACGGGGGAACGAACCATGACCATCAGCCGCAGGGGACTGCTCGGGACGGGCGCGGCGCTGGGGCTGCTCACCGCGTGCGGGTCCAACACAGGCCGCGACGACGGGAGTTCGGGCGGGACGCCCAAGCTGTCGCAGTGGTACCACCAGTACGGCGAGCAGGGCACCGAACAGGCCGTGAAGCGGTACGCGGCCGCGTACGACAAGGCGCGCGTCACCGTCCAGTGGCGGCCGGGCAACTACGACCAGCAGACCGCCGCCGCGCTCCTCACCGACTCGGGCCCCGACGTCTTCGAGGTCAACGGGCCCACCCTCGACCAGATCCGCGGCAAACAGGTCGCCGACCTCACCGACCTCTTCGAGGGCGTCAAGGACGACTTCAACCCGGCGGTTCTCGCCCCGAAGACGTACGACGGCCGGATCTGGGGCATCCCGCAGACCATCGACATGCAGATGCTCTACTACCGCAAGAGCCTGCTCGACGACGCGGGCGTCAGGCCGCCGACCACCCTTGACGGACTCGTCGACGCGGCGAAGAAGCTCACCACGAAGAAGGCCAAGGGCCTCTTCCTCGGCAACGACGGCGGCGCGGGCGTCCTCGGCGGCACCCCGCTCTACGCGGCCGGCCTCCAGCTCGTCACGGACGACGGCAAGGTCGGCTTCGACGACCCGGCCGCCGCCCGCGCCCTCGGCAAGATCCACCAGCTGTACGCCGACAAGTCGCTGCTCCTGGGCGCGCCCGCCGACTGGTCCGACCCGTCGGCGTTCGTCCAGGGCCTCACCGCCATGCAGTGGTCAGGGCTGTGGGCGCTGCCCGCCGTACAGAAGGAGCTGGGCGACGACTTCGGTGTGCTGCCGTTCCCGAAGGACGGCGCGGGCGCGCCCGCCGTACCGGTCGGCGCGTACGGCGCCGCCGTCTCCACCCGCAGCAAGCACCAGCGGGCGGGCAAGGACTTCCTGAAGTGGCTGTGGATCGACCAGACCCAGTACCAGGAGGACTTCGCCCTCGCGTACGGGTTCCACATCCCGGCCCGCATCTCCCTCGCGAAGAAGGCCGCACGGCTCAAGACGGGCGCCGCCGCCGACGCCGTCCGCTTCACCACCGAACACGGCTTCTCCCAGCCACTCCACTGGACCCCGGGCAGCCAGGCCGCGTACCAGGACGCCCTGAGCCGCATCATCAAGGACGGCGCGAGCCCGGACGCCGAGCTGCGCAAGGTGGTCCGGAAGGTCTCGGCCGAACTCGACCGCGTGAAGAAGAAGGCGTGAGTATCCGTCAGGAGGTCATTCAGCGAACAGATATGAGTGACCATCAAGAGCCAAGCCCGCGCCCGAAGTCGAGGGAACGCAACAGAACCCTGTGGTTCTGGATCTTCGTAGGTCCCTTCTTCCTCGGCCTAGGGATCTTCACCTACATCCCCCTCGGCTGGAGCGTCTACCTCAGCTTCTTCGACGCGCACAACACCGTCACCCCCACCGACTTCGTCGGCCTCGGCAACTACACGGCGATGCTGAGCGACGGCGCCTTCACCGACAGCCTGTGGACGTTCCTCGTCTTCTCGCTCTTCATCGTGCCCGCCACCTACGCGCTGTCGCTCGCCCTCGCCCTGATGGTGAACCGGCAGCGCCGCGCCCGGGCCTTCTTCCGCTCGGTCTTCTTCCTGCCCGCCGCGTGCTCCTACGTCGTGGCCGCCCTGATCTGGAAGATGTCGATCTTCAACGGGGTGCGGTTCGGGCTCGCGAACACGGTCCTCGGCTGGTTCGGAGCCGACCAGATCGCCTGGCTCTCGACGACCGACCCGCCCTGGTACTGGGCCGTCATCGTCACCGTACGGCTCTGGCTCCAGGCCGGTTTCTACATGATCCTCTTCCTCGCCGGGCTCCAGCGGATCAGCCCGACGCTCTACGAGGCGGCGGCCGTCGACGGGGCGCGGCCCGGCTGGCAGGTCTTCCGGCACATCACGTTCCCGCAGCTCAGGGCCACCTCCGTGGCGGTCACCCTGCTCCTCGTCATCAACGCCTTCCAGGCCTTCGACGAGTTCTACAACCTGCTCTCGGACGCCCGCGGCTACCCGCCCTACGCCCGGCCCCCGCTCGTCTACCTCTACTACACGGCCCTCGGCCAGGACCAGAACCTCGGGCTCGGCAGCGCGGGCGCGGTGCTGCTCGCCCTGATCATCGCGGTCGTCACCGTCGGGCAGGCCAAGTGGTTCGGCCTCGGCCGGAAGGAGGCGGCGTGAAGGACGACTCCCGCGTCAGGGCCGGCCGCGCCCTGCGCCTGGCCCTGCTGATCGCGCTCGCCCTCGTGTTCCTCATCCCCTTCTACCTCCTCGTACGCAACGGGCTAGCGGCCGAGAGCGACATCACGTCACCGGAGTGGACGTTCTTCCCGGCCGAGCTGCGCTGGGACAACGTCATGGAACTCTTCGGCGACACGTCCGTCCCGTTCGCCCGCTCCCTGCTCAACTCCGCGCTCATCGCCGTCGCTACGACGCTCGGCACCCTGTTCCTGGCCTCGCTCGCCGGGTACGGCCTGGCCCGCATCCCGTACCGCCACGCGGACAAGGTGTTCTACGCGATCCTCGGCACTCTGATGGTCCCGGCCGCCGTCACCTTCGTCCCGAGCTTCGTGCTCGTCTCGTCGCTGGGCTGGATCTCGACGCTGCGCGGGCTGATCATCCCGACGCTGTTCTCGGCGTTCGCGTGCTTTGTTTTCCGGCAGTACTTCCTTGGATTCCCGGGCGAGTTGGAGGACGCGGCGCGGGTCGACGGGCTCGGGTACTGGCGGACGTACTGGCGGGTGGTGGTCCCCAATTCGCGGCCCGTGTTCGCGGCGGTCGGCACGATCGTCTTCATCGGAGCGTGGAACTCCTTCCTGTGGCCGCTCGTCATCGGGCAGGACCGGAACGCGTGGACCGTGCAGGTGGCGCTTTCGTCGTTCACGTCGTCCCAGGTGATCAGGCTGCACGAGCTGTTCATCGCGGCGGCCGTCTCCGTCCTGCCGCTGCTCGTGGTGTTCCTGTTCTTCCAGCGGTGGATCGTGGCGGGGGTGGAACGCTCGGGCATCGACGACTGAAAGGCGCCTCCGCGACTCACCGGCTGCCCGTCAGATGCGCGAACACGACGACATTGCCCTGGTACCCCGTCTTCTGCGAGTAACCGCCCCCGCACGTGATGACGCGCAGCTCGGGCCGGTCGGCGGCGCCGTACACCTTCTTGTCGGGGAAGGAGCGGGCGTCGTAGACCTCGACGGCGTCGACGGTGAACACGGCGACGGAGCCGTCGCGCCGGTCGACCTCGATGGTGTGGCCCCGGGTCAGGGCGCCCAGGTCGTAGAAGACGGCGGGCCCCTCCATGTTGTCGACGTGTCCGGCCATGATCGCGGTGCCGCGCTCGCCGGGGGTGGTCCCGGCCTCGTACCAGCCGGCCAGGTTCTTGTTCTGCGGCGGCGGTACGTCCAGGCTGCCCTGCGGGGTCAGGCCGAGGCCCATGAGCGGTGCGTTCACGCCGATCGAGGGGATGCGGACGCGGTCCGGCGGCGAGGGGGAGAGCGGGGCGGCGCCGGGCGGCCGGTGGCCGGTGCCGGGGTGCGCGGCCTGCGCGGCGGCCGGCTGCGGCGGCTCGTGCGTCTCGGTGCCCTGGCGGAGCAGCCAGGCGCCCAGGCACAGGGCGACGCCGGTGACGGCCGCTATGAGCAGGTTGCAGACCGCGCGTGGGCGGAACTCCGGCATCTCGGTCTCCATGTCGGAGCGGGTGGTCGGTCGGAACGTGCGGGGTCGGTCGGAACGTGCGGGGCCGGTCGGAACGTGCGGGGTCGCCTTCCTCCTCCGGCCGCGCGAGGGGGAGCGCGGCCGGAGGAGGAGAGGACAAGCGGTACCAGGGGCCGGAGGGGCAGCGGAGGTCGTCCGTCCGGCACCCGTTCAGATCCCTTCGCCTCTCGCCCGGCGGTGCAGGAGCCAGGTACCGCCCGCGGCGGCGACGGCAAGAGCTGCCACCCCTGCCGCGGTCTTCACGGGGTCGGTGCCCAGCGCGCCGCCGACCCCCGTCTTCACATGGCCCCTCGGCTGGACCTGCTCGCGGGACGAGCCGAGGCCGACCATCAGATCGCCGGTGACCTGCCCGCCGCCGGAGCACTTCACGACGATCTCGTACGTGCCGGGCTGCGCGGACGAGGGCACCTGGAACCGCCCCACCGCGTCCTCGGCACGGGCACCCGGCGCGAGGGTGAACGCGTCCCCGCCGACGGCGCTCGCGTCCCCGGTGCCGCCGCGGTGCGCCCCGCACGCGGTGGTGTCGACGGTGACGGTGGCACCCGGCGACGCGTTCGCGGGGTACACCTTGAGACCGCCCGCGCCGCCCTCACCGGCGAACACGGGCGCGGTGGTCAGCGCGACGGCGGCCACGGCGAGCGCGGCTGCGGTCTGCGGACGACGTGTGCGCATCGTGACGTGCTCCTCCGAGGGGGGCGCGGCCCGCGGCGCATCCAAGCGCAGCTGTGTCAGTCACGCCCCTGCTCTACCGAGGTAAGTGGCACTCGCCCCCGGCCGCCTTCTGATGCTCCGTCAGAATGCCGGTGAATGGGTGTCACCTGACAACGCGACAGAGAGCATCAGGCCAGGTCACCGCCGTCTTCACGCAAAGTACCCGCGGGGAGGAGGGGGCACCGATGAATGGGTGACCGGGGGTGCTGAGCCGTCCCGAACGCCGAGGTCCCCCCGGCCGACCGGCCGGAGGGACCCCATGGACGAACTCGAAACCCGAACCCGAACCCGGCGATCAGCCCACCGACACGGCCGACCAGGTGGCCGTCACAGCCGCGTACTCCGCGCTGCCGGCCCCGTACAGGTCCTTCGCCGCGCTGAGGGTCGCCGTACGGGCGGCCGCGTAGTTCGTGGAGGACGTCATGTAGACGGTCAGGGCCCGGTACCAGATCTTGCCGAGCTTGTCCTTGCCGATGCCGCCGAGCGTGGCGCCGTTGCACGTCGTGCCGTTGTGCTGGACGCCGCCGATCACCTTGGGCCCGCTGCCCTCGGCGAGCAGATACGCGAAGTGGTTGGCGACACCCGACGAGTAGTGCACGTCGAGATTGCCGACGGACGAGCTCCAGCAGTCGGCGGACTTCCCGTCCTTGCTGGGCTGGTCCATGAAGCGCAGCGCCGCCTTGCCGAAGCCGGGCTTCACGATCTTCTCGCCGATGAGATAGTCGCCGGGGTCGGAGGCGTTGTTCGCGTAGAACTCGACGAGCGTGCCGAAGATGTCGGAGGTGGCCTCGTTCAGGCCGCCGGACTCGCCGGAGTACGTGAGCCCCGCCGTCTTCGAGGTGACACCGTGCGACATCTCGTGCCCGGCGACGTCGAGCGCGACGAGCGGCCCGAAGGTCGACCCGTCACCGTCGCCGTACGTCATGCAGAAGCAGGTGTCGTCCCAGAAGGCGTTGTTGTAGGCGCTCCCGTAGTGGACCCGGTTGTACGAGCCCTTGCCGTCACCGCCGATGCCGTTCCGGCCGTGGACGTTCTTGTAGTAGTCCCACGTCATGTCGGTGCCGTACTGCGCGTCGACGGCGGCGGAGGCGCGGTCGGCGTTGGCGCCGTTGCCCCAGTGGTTGTCGGCGTCGGTGAACACCACCGCGGGAGCCCGGCTCCAGCAGATGGTCAGGATGCAGCTGTCGGTCTTGTTCTGCGCGTCACCCGAATACGTACCGCCGCGCGTCGCGTCCTTGAGCTGGTACGTGGTCCCGGACTGGGTGGTCTCCAGCGGCACGGTGCCCGAGTACAGGGACTGCCCGTCCCCGGTCACGGTCTCGATGCTGTCCCAGGCGTCGATCTGCTTGCCGGTGAGGGCGTTGGTGAGGACGGTACGGGCGACCGGGTTGCCGAGGGAGTCCTGCCCGGCGGCGTCGGTGCGCCAGGCCAGCTTCGGCGCTCCGTGCAGGGCGTCCACGACGAGCGCGGGCTTGGCGACGACCTTGCGCAGCAGCTCGCCAGGATTGGCGGCACGCAGCGCGGAGGTCGCGAGATCGGCGGCGGCCGGAGCGGGAACCGAGGGCGTCACACTCGGCACGGACAGATCGCCGCGCTCCGCCTTGTCAGCAGACCGATAACGGCCATCACGGTTGAGATGGACGACGAAGTCGCCGCCCAGAACCGGCAGTTGACGGAAGGTGCGGTCGTAGCGCACGTGCTGGGTGCCGTCGGGATCGACGACGACGTCACGCACGGAGGTGCCCTGGGCGCCGGTGAGGCCCAGCTCGGCGGCCTCGGAGGTGAGGGCGGCGGCAGCGTTGCGTACGGCGTCGGCCCGGCTGGGCGGGGCGCCGGAGTCGGCGCCGGCGGTGGGGGAGAGGGCGGCGACCAGCAGGGCGGCGGCCGCCGCGGCTATGCCGGCGGTGCTGAGGCGCGATGTGGTCCGGGGAGGTCTCATCGGGCTCCTAGGGACGGCGCGCGAGAGCGCTGAGGGGGGTCACACTGATGACGCCTCAGATTCAAGAGCCCCAGACATGTCATGTCCATAGCGCAACCGTGCCGGTCCCGTGAACGCGCGTTCACGGCAGAATCGGCACAACCCCTGAAAGGCACGGACATGAACGCACTGGCCCTGACGGTCCTCACGACGACCGACGACGAGACGAAGGCCCGCGACCTGGCGGCGGGCGCGATCGAGGCACGCCTCGCGGCCTGCGCACAGATCACGGGCCCGGTCACATCGGTCTACCGCTGGCAGGGAAAAACAGAGACAGCCCAGGAGTGGCAGGTGCTGCTGAAAACAACACCCGACCACTACGAGGCCCTGGAGTCATGGCTGTTGGAGACCCACGACTACGAAACCCCGGAAGTCATCGCGACACCGGTAACGCACGGCAGCACGGCATACCTGACCTGGATCAACGAAGAAACCAACTGAACAAAAACTACTTCCGCAGCAGCAGAGTCACCCCGGCCACGACCACACCCAGAGCAACGGCGGCGATGCCGTGACCGAGCCGGTGGGAACGCAGCCCCGGCAGAACCCGGTCGACGGCGATACGGCCGGGCCCGGTGAGCGCGAGCGCGACGGCGCCGAGCGCGATGAGGATCTCGTACTCGACACCCTGAGGCGCGAAGAAGCCGCCGCCCCACTTCACGGCGATGGCGTTGACAAGGGTGCCGGCGACGGCGGCGCCGGCCAGCGGGGTGAGCAGCCCGAGTACGAGACCGAGCCCGCCCAGGGTCTCGGTGAGCCCGGCGACGACGGCGAAGGCCTTGGGCGACGGATAGCCGGAAGCGGCGAAGAACTGCCCGGTGCCGTCGATCCCACCCCCGCCGAACCACCCGAAGAGCTTCTGCGCGCCGTGCGCGGCGATGGTCAGACCAAGGGCAAGACGCAGCACAAGAAGGCCGACGTCATAGGTATGGGTGGCGTCCGAAGAACGGGGCTCGCGGAGCTGGGTCGCGGTCACGGTGGGGGGATCTCCTGACTGAACGATTGCTTGAAGTTTCAAGCTACAGTCCACCCTCAAGTATTTCAACTTTGAACCACATGGGAACCCCCGTCCCCAACAGCCGCACGGCGGATCAGCCGCGTACGAACAGAAGGGGACGTGTGGGTGTGTCCGCCCGGAGCACGGATGTGCGGACGCAGGCGGAAGATCCACGTGGCGGAGGTACCGCGATGGCGAGGACGGACACACCCGCGCGGCCCCGCCCCACAGCAGACGAGGCGCTCACGAACCGCCCTTCAGCGCCTCCGAAACCCCAGGCTCCCGAGGCCCGAGAAACCGAGGATCGGGCTTAAAAAGAACATCAACAACAGCCTTCCCGGCGGCGAAGATCTCCCGGGCCCCGCCGTAGTACCAGGTCACGTCATGCTTGGCGTCGACACCAACCCCGTAAGACACGACCCCCGCCGCCTCACACAGGGCAACGGCCCGCCGGATATGAAACCCCTGACTGATGAGCACGGCCCGATCGACCCCGAAGACCTTCTTGGCCCGCACACACGAGTCCCACGTGTCGAACCCGGCGTAGTCCCGCACGACGGCCCGCCCCGGCACACCGTGCCGCGTCAGATAGACCCGCATCGCATCAGGCTCGTCGTAGTCGTCACGACTGTTGTCCCCGGTGACAAGCACGACCCGGACGACACCGTCCCGATACAACCGGGCAGCCGCATCGAGCCGATGAGCGAGATACGGCGAGGGCTCGCCACCCCAGAGCCCGGCCCCAAAGACAACAGCGACATCAGTACGAGGCACATGCCCGCCGGACCGAAGCCGATCCCCGGTCGTGACGAACAACCAGGTGACGGGCAACAGCCCAAGCACACACAAGCCGACCCCCACCCGCACAAGAACCCGCCACCCCCGCCGAGTACGAGGCAACCGCAACGGAACACGCACCACCCACCACCGCCCCTCATCAACAGCCCCCGGAGAGACGACGCGAACGCCCCGGGAACGGTTCGCCGGGAAGCACCCCCGAACCCACACACCCCCGAACCCACCCAGCCACCCCCGACCCCTCACCCACCCCCGACTCGCGCAGACCTGACCGTTTGTCACTGCCTGCGCTTACTGTCGATCCATGGAAGGCAAGGACGAAACCCGAAACGCCCCCACGGACGCCCCGCCCGGCTACGACGCCCCCGCCGCGGAGCGCTACGCGCCGGAGCCCGACAAACGCCCCGGCCGCACCGCCTTCCAGCGAGACCGCGCCCGCGTACTCCACTCCTCGGCCCTGCGCCGCCTAGCCGGCAAGACGCAGGTGGTGACCCCGGGCACCACGAACAGAGCGTGGGACGCCAGCCCCCGCACCCGTCTGACGCACTCGCTGGAGTGCGCCCAGGTCGGCCGGGAGCTGGGCGCAGCCCTCGGCTGCGACCCGGACCTGGTCGAGACGGCGTGCCTGAGCCACGACATGGGCCACCCGCCCTTCGGCCACAACGGCGAACAGGCGCTGAACGAGGTGGCGGAGGACTGCGGCGGCTTCGAGGGAAACGCACAGTCCCTGCGCCTACTGACCCGAATCGAACCGAAACGCTTCGTGCAAAGGGCGAGCCCGGACCCGGACAAGACGGCGGACGAACTGGTGCCCGTGGGCCTCAACCTCACCCGGGCAGCCCTGGACGCAGCGACGAAGTACCCCTGGCCAAGAGGCGCCCACCCCACAGACCCGACGTCACCCAAGTTCGGGGTCTACGAGGACGACCGCCCGGTCTTCGACTGGATCCGCAGCGAGTCCCCGGAGAACAGCACGTGCTTCGAGGCCCAGGTCATGGACTGGTCGGACGACGTCGCGTACTCGGTGCACGACCTGGAGGACGGCCTGCACGCCGGCCACCTGGACCCGAACATGCTGCACGCGGAGCCCGAGCGCCAGGACATCTACACGGTGGCCATCGGCAGATACGTCCCGTCGGGCACGGACCCCGAGGAGCTCGCGGCGGCACTCGACCGCCTGCTCGACCAGGAGTGGTGGCCGCACGGCTACGACGGCACGGCGGTCGCGCAGGCCCGCCTGAAGGACGCGACGAGCCAGCTGATCGGCAGGTTCTGCCTGGCGGCCGAGGGCGCGACACGGGCCCGCCACGGCTCGGGCCGCCTCACGAGATACGGCGCCGAACTGGTCGTCCCGCGAGAGGCCCGCTTCGAGTGCGCGGTCCTGAAGGCGGTCGCGGACCGGTACGTGATGCAGCGCCCACAGCAGGAGCGGCTGCGCGCCGACCAGCGCATCGTCGTCGCGGAACTCGCCGAGGCGCTGACCCGACGGGCGCCCGACGGCCTGGACCCCCAGTTCCGCGCGCTGTTCGACACGGCACCCACGGACCGCGCCCGCAAGCGCGTGATCGTCGACCAGATCGCATCACTGACGGACGCCTCGGCCCGCTCACTCCACGCCCGCCTCACGAGCACCCGCCCCTAGCAGGCGCAACACACAACGGAAGGGAAACGGCCGGCCGACCACTGGGGGTGACGAAAAGATGCCCTGTTCGGGCCGCGCCCCCTTCCCGCATCACGCTCCGTGCGGGACGCTCGCTTAGGGAGCCGCAAACGGAGCCACACAGGGAACCGCTATGGAGCCGTGGCACAGAGGAGGAATCACGTGGTCGACGCGGATCAGACGTTCGTCATTGTCGGTGGAGGACTCGCGGGCGCGAAGGCCGCCGAGACGCTCCGCTCCGAGGGCTTCAACGGCAGAGTGATCCTCATCGGTGACGAGAGGGACCACCCCTACGAACGCCCGCCCCTGTCCAAGGGCTACCTCCAGGGCAAGGAGGAACGGGACAGCGTCTTCGTCCACGAACCCGCCTGGTACGCGCAGCAGGACATCGAGCTGCACCTCGGCCAGACCGTCGTCGCGATCGACCGGGCCGCGAAGACGGTCCGCCTCGGCGACGGCACGGCCATCGGCTACGACAAGCTGCTCCTGGTCACCGGCGCCGAGCCGCGCCGCCTGGACATCCCGGGCACGGACCTCGCGGGCGTCCACCACCTGCGCCGCCTCGCCCACTCGGAGCGCCTCAAGGGCGTCCTGTCCTCCCTCGGCCGGGACAACGGCCACCTCGTGATCGCGGGCGCCGGCTGGATCGGCCTGGAGGTCGCCGCCGCGGCCCGCGAGTACGGCGCGGAGGTCACCGTCGTCGAGCCGCTCGGGAGCCCGCTCCACGCGGTGCTCGGCCCGGAAATCGGCCAGATCTTCGCCGACCTGCACGCGGAACACGGCGTCCGCTTCCACTTCGGGGCGATGCTCACCGGGATCACCGGCCAGGACGGCATGGTCCTGGCCGCGCTCACCGACGACGGCGAGGAGCACCCGGCCCACGACGTCCTCGCCGCGATCGGCGCGGCCCCGCGCACCGGCCTCGCCGAGTCCGCCGGGCTCGACATCGCCGACCAGGCGCACGGCGGCGGCATCGCGGTCGACGCCTCGCTGCGCACCTCCGACCCGGACATCTACGCGGCCGGTGACGTGGCCTCCGTACAGCACCCGCTCTTCGGCACCCGGCTGCGCGTCGAGCACTGGGCGAACGCGCTCAACGGCGGCCCGGCCGCCGCCCGCGCCATGCTGGGCCAGGAGGTGTCGTACGACCGAGTGCCGTACTTCTTCTCCGACCAGTACGACCTCGGCCTGGAGTACTCGGGCTGGGCGCCGCCCGGCAGCTACGACCAGGTGGTGATCCGCGGGGACGCGGGCAAGCGGGAGTTCATCGCGTTCTGGCTGAGCGACGGGCGCGTCCTTGCCGGGATGAACGTGAACGTGTGGGACGTCACGGACACCATCCAGGAGCTCATCCGCTCCGGCGCCCGCCCCGGTGCGGACCGCCTTACGGACCCGTCCGTTCCGCTCAGTGCGCTGCTGGAAGGGGCGGACGGGTGACGTGAGGGCCGGCCGGTCACCGTAGAATCCTTGCGTGGCAGGCAGGATCAATGACGAGGACGTGAAGGCGGTCCGGGACGCGGTCCCGATCGACGCCGTGGTGTCCGAGTACCTGCAACTGCGCAACGCCGGCGGCGGAAACCTCAAGGGCCTCTGCCCCTTCCACGACGAGAAGTCGCCCTCCTTCCAGGTCAGCCCCAGCAAGGGCCTGTTCCACTGCTTCGGCTGCCAGGAGGGCGGCGACACCATCACGTTCGTGATGAAGGTCGACCACCTCTCCTTCTCGGAGGCCGTCGAGCGCCTGGCCGGCCAGGCCGGCATCACCCTGCGGTACGAGGAGGGCGGCTACAACCCCTCCCACCAGCGCGGCGAGCGCATCCGACTGGTCGAGGCGCACAAGGTGGCCGCCCAGTTCTACGCCGACCAGCTGGAGAGCCCCGAGGCGGAGATCGGCCGCGCGTTCCTCGCCGAGCGCGGCTTCGACCAGGCCGCCGCCGCGCACTTCGGCGTCGGCTACAGCCCGGCCGGCTGGGACCACCTCACCCGCTTCCTGCGCGGCAAGGGCTTCTCCGACAAGGAACTGATCACCTCCGGGATCTCCCAGGAGGGGCGGCGCGGCCCCATCGACCGCTTCCGCGGACGCCTCATGTGGCCGATCCGCGACATCGGCGGCGAGGTCGTCGGCTTCGGCGCCCGCCGCCTGCGCGAGGACGACAACGGACCGAAGTACCTGAACACCCCCGAGACCCCGATCTACAAGAAGTCCCAGGTCCTCTACGGCATCGACCTCGCGAAGAAGGAGATCGCCAAGTCGAGCCGCGCGGTCGTCGTCGAGGGCTACACGGACGTCATGGCCTGCCATCTCGCCGGCATCACCACCGCCATCGCGACCTGCGGCACCGCGTTCGGCGGCGAGCACATCAAGATCCTGCGCCGCCTCCTCATGGACAACGGCAGCGCCCGCGTGATCTTCACGTTCGACGGCGACGCGGCCGGGCAGAAGGCCGCCCTGCGCGCCTTCGAGGACGACCAGAAGTTCGCCGCCGAGACGTACATCGCCGTCGCCCCCGACGGCATGGACCCCTGCGATCTGCGCCTCGCGAAGGGCGACGACGCGGTCGCCGACCTGGTCGAACCCCGCACCCCGCTCTTCGAGTTCGCGCTGCGCCACATCGTCTCCCGGTACGACCTGGAGACCCCGGCGGGCCGTGCCGCAGCCCTCGACGAGGCCGCGCCCGTCGTGGCCCGCATCAAGAACAGCGGCGCGCAGCACGAGGTCGCCGTCCAGCTCGCCGGAATGCTCGGCATCCTCGACACCCAGTTCGTCGTCAAGCGCGTCGCCCAGCTCGCCCGCTGGGCCCGCGACCGCGGCGGCAAGGGCCCGGCGCCGGTCCGGGGTCCCCAGCCGCACGACCCCGCCCCCCGCCCCGCGTCGTCCGGCCCGGCGCTCAACCTCCGCAATCCCGTCTACGCCACTGAGCGCGAGCTTCTCAAACTTGCCCTCCAGCGCCCGGAGTTGGTGTCCCCGGCCTTCGACGCGTACGGCGTCGACGAGTTCACCGCCGCGTCCTACGCCGCCGTCCGCCAGGCGATCATGGAGGTGGGTGGAGCTGAGTACGGAATGCAGGACTCGCAGGACTACCTCGTCCGGGTGCGCGAGGCGGCGCCTGACGACGCGGTGCGTGCGATGGTCACGGAGCTGGCGGTCGAGGCGATCATGCGCCGCACGGTCGACGAGAACTACGCGGGCGAGCAACTCGTGACCGTGCGCCGCCGCGCCGTGCATCGCCGTATCCAGGAGATCCAGATCACCGTCAGGCGTTTGGAAGCGGGTGGCGATCCGGCTCAACTGGCCACGATGAAGAACGAACTCTGGGTGCTCCAGCAGTACGACCAGGCGCTGAAGGGCCACGGAGCCGCAGCACTCTGAGCCGACCCGGGTGGCACCACTACCACGTGGTCACGGCCCGATTGCAAAAAGTCACCGCACGCCCCTCGTGGCGGCGATGTGTCGTACAGCACACTGGGTCCGGTGCCTGAGTCCTCGGAGCGCGGCCGGAACCCGGGCAACGGGCCCCCCGCCGCACGCCTCAGCAGCGATCACCTTGGAGGTCGCCCCGTGCAGACCCAGACCCTCGGAGAGAACGACAGCACAGCGCGGTCCGAACCGGCCGTCCCGGTGGACGAGGTGCTTCCCGCGGTACCCGCGCAGAGCCGCGCCGCGCACCACCCCGAGTCGGACGCCGCCCGGCCCCCGCAGGACGAACCGGGCGACACCCTGTCCGACGGCCCGCCCGAGCCGGTGCGCGGCGCCCGGGCCGACACCGGCGGCCCCACATCCGACCTGTTCCGCCAGTACCTGCGCGAGATCGGCCGCATCCCCCTGCTGAGCGCCGCCGAGGAGGTGGAGCTCGCCCGGCGCGTCGAGGCGGGCCTGTTCGCCGAGGAGCGCCTGACCTGCGGCATCGACCTCGACTCCCGGCTCGCCGGCGACCTCGACAGACTCGTCGTCATGGGCCGGATGGCCAAGCGCCGCCTCATCGAGGCGAACCTCCGCCTCGTCGTCTCGGTCGCCAAACGCTACGTGGGCCGCGGCCTGACCATGCTGGACCTCGTCCAGGAGGGCAACCTCGGCCTGATCAGGGCGGTCGAGAAGTTCGACTACGCCCGCGGCTACAAGTTCTCGACGTACGCGACCTGGTGGATCCGCCAGGCCATGTCGCGGGCCCTCGCCGACCAGGCGCGCACCATCCGCGTCCCCGTCCACGTGGTCGAGCTGATCAACCGCGTCGTACGCGTCCAGCGCCGGATGCTCCAGGAACGCGGCTACGAACCCACCCCCGAAGAGGTCGCCGCCCACCTCGAACTGTCGCAGGAGCGCGTCAGCGAAGTCCTGCGCCTGGCCCAGGAACCGGTGTCGCTGCACGCGCCGGTCGGCGAGGAGGACGACGTCGCGCTCGGCGACCTCATCGAGGACGGCGACGCGGCGTCCCCCGTGGAGTCCGCCGCGTTCCTCCTGCTGCGCGAACACCTGGAGGCGGTCCTCTCCACCCTCGGCGAACGCGAACGCAAGGTGGTCCAACTCCGCTACGGCCTGGCAGACGGCCGCCCCCGCACTCTCGAAGAGATAGGCCGCATCTTCGGGGTGACGAGGGAACGAATCCGCCAGATCGAATCAAAAACCCTGAACAAGCTCAGGGACCACGCGTTCGCGGACCAGCTGAGGGGCTACCTGGACTGACCTAAGGGGCTATCTGGATGAGGCTCCGGGAGAGGAGCGCCCCGTCAGGGGCGCGGGGAACTGCGCGACAAGCCACAACGAACCGGCACTCGACAACTCCCCGCACCCCAAAGGCGCCTAGTCGACCTCAGCCACGGCCTGCGCGAACTGAGCTTCGTACAACCGCTGATACGCCCCACCAGAGGCGACCAGCACGTCATGCTGCCCCTGCTCCACAATCGCCCCGTTCTCCATCACCAGGATGGTGTCCGCATCCCGAATCGTCGAAAGACGATGCGCGATCACGAACGACGTCCGCCCATGAGCAAGCTGAGCCATAGCCTTCTGGATCAGCACCTCAGTACGCGTATCGACGGAGGACGTCGCCTCGTCGAGAACAAGAATCACCGGGTCGGACAGGAACGCCCGAGCGATGGTGATCAGCTGCTTCTCACCCGCACTGACCCCTGACCCCTCGTCGTCGATCACGGTGTCGTAGCCGTCGGGCAGCGTACGGATGAACCGGTCCGCGTGGGCGGCCCGCGCCGCCTCCTCGATCTCGGCGCGGGTCACGTCCTTCGACGCGCCGTAGGCGATGTTGTCCGCGATCGAGCCGCCGAACAGCCAGGTGTCCTGGAGCACCATGCCTATCCCGGAACGGAGTTCGTCCCGGGACATCTTCGCGATGTCGACGCCGTCGAGCGTGATGCGCCCGCCGGTGACGTCGTAGAACCGCAGCAGCAGGTTGACCAGCGTGGTCTTGCCCGCGCCGGTCGGGCCGACGATGGCGACCGTGTGGCCGGGCTCCACGGCGAGGGACAGGTCCTCGATGAGCGGCTTGTCCTCCTCGTAGCGGAAGGACACGTGCTCGAAGCCGACGAGCCCGCGCACGTTCTCGGGCCGCTCGCCCGGCACCGGGTCCGCCGCCTGCTCGTCCGCGTCGAGCAGTTCGAAGATCCGCTCGGCGGAGGCAACGCCGGACTGGACCAGGTTCGCCATCGAGGCGACCTGCGTCAGCGGCATGGAGAACTGCCGCGAGTACTGGATGAAGGCCTGCACGTCACCGATGGACAGCGCGCCCGAAGCGACCCGCAGACCGCCGACGACGGCCACCAGAACGTAGTTCAGGTTCGACACGAAGAACATCAGGGGCTGCATCATCCCGCTGTTGAACTGCGCCTTGAACCCGGCCTCGTACAGCGCGTCGTTCTGCTCGGCGAAGGCCTTCGCCGACTCCTCCTGACGCCCGAACACCTTCACCAGGGTGTGCCCGGTGTACATCTCCTCGATGTGCGCGTTCAGCTTGCCGGTGGTCTTCCACTGCTGCACGAACTGCGGCTGCGACCGCTTGCCGACCCGCGTCGCGATCACGAACGACAGCGGAACGGTCACGAGCGCCACCACGGCGAGCAGCGGCGAGATCCAGAACATCACCACGAGGACGCCGACGATCGTGAGCAGAGAGTTGATGAGCTGCCCCATCGTCTGCTGGAGCGTCTGCCCGATGTTGTCGATGTCGTTCGTGGCGCGGCTGAGGACCTCACCGCGCTGCCGCTTGTCGAAGTACGACAGGGGCAGGCGTGACAGCTTCGTCTGGATGTCCTCGCGCATCCGGAAGACGGTCTTGTTGACCGCCCGGTTGGACAGCCGCGTCGTGACGGCCATCAGCAGACCGGCGCCCAGGAACGCGCACAGCGCGAGACCGAGGACCGAGCCGACGGCCCCGAAGTCGATGCCCTTGCCCGGGGTGAAGTCGATCCCGGACAGCATGTCGGCCATCCCGGAGTCACCCTTGGCCCGCAGCCCTTCCAGGACCTGCGCCTTGCTGGCCCCGGCCGGCATCTGGCGTCCCACGATGCCCGCGAAGACGAGGTCGGTCGCCCGGCCCAGGATCTTCGGGCCCAATACGGACAGGCCCACACTCAGGACGGCGCACGCGATCATCGCGAGCATCGTCCCCTTCTCGGGCCGGAACTGGGCGATCAGCCGCTTGCCCGAGCCCTTGAAGTCCATCGAACGCTGGTCGGGGCCGCCCCCGGCCATCATCCGCCCGCCTGGCCCCGCCATCAGGCCGCCTCCGCTTCCGTCAGCTGGGAGAGAACGATCTCCCGGTACGTCTCATTGCCGGCCATCAGTTCGTGATGGGTCCCCGTGCCCACGACATGGCCCTCGTCGAGGACCACGATCCGGTCCGCGTCGCGAATGGTGGAGACCCGCTGGGCCACGATCACCACGGTCGCGTCGGCGGTCTCCTGGGCGAGCGCGGCGCGCAGCGCGGAGTCCGTCGCGTAGTCGAGCGCGGAGAACGAGTCGTCGAACAGATAGATCTCGGGCCGCTGCACCAGCGTCCGCGCGATCGCGAGCCGCTGCCGCTGACCGCCCGACACATTGGTGCCGCCCTGCGCGATGGGGGAGTCGAGCCCGCTCTCCAGCTTCTTCACGAAGTCCTTGGCCTGCGCCACTTCGAGCGCGTGCCACAGCTCCTCGTCGGTCGCGTCCGGATTCCCGTACCGCAGATTCGTCGCGACGGTCCCGGCGAAGAGGTACGGCTTCTGCGGCACGAGTCCGACGGTCCGCGCGAGCAGCGCCGGGTCGATGGTGCGTACGTCGACGCCGTTCACCAGGACCTGGCCGTCGGTCGCGTCGAACAGGCGCGGCACCAGGCCGAGGAGGGTGGACTTGCCGCTGCCCGTCGAGCCGATGACGGCGGTCGTCTCGCCGGGGTGCGCGCTGACCTGGATGGCCTTGAGCACGGGCTCCTCGGCTCCCGGGTAGCGGAAGCCCGCGTCCCGGATCTCGAGATTGCCGTGGCCGAGCATCTTCCGTACGGGTTCCCGCGGCGCCTCGACGCTGGACTCCGTACCGAGGATCTCCTGGATGCGCTCGGCGCAGACCTCGGCGCGCGGCACCATCATGAACATGAAGGTGGCCATCATGACGCTCATCACGATCTGCATCAGATAGGCGAGGAACGCGGTCAGCGCGCCGATCTGCATCCCGCCGCTGTCGATGCGGTGCGCGCCGAACCAGACGACGGCGATCGACGACACGTTCACCACGGTCATGACGATGGGGAACATCAGCGCGAGCAGCTTGCCGGTGCCGAGGGACACCTCGGTCAGCTCGCCGTTCGCCCCGCGGAACCGGCCCTCCTCGTACGGGTCACGTACGAAGGCGCGGATCACGCGGTTGCCGGAGATCTGCTCGCGCAGCACGCGGTTGACCGTGTCGAGCCGGGTCTGCATGGTCCGGAACAGCGGCCGCAGGCGCCGCACGATGAGGCTGACGCTGATCCCGAGGACCGGGACCACGGCGAGCAGGACACCCGACAGCGGCACGTCCTGGCCGAGGGCCATCACGATGCCGCCGACGCACATGATCGGCGCCGAGACCATCAGCGTGAACGTCATGAGCGTCAGCATCTGGATCTGCTGCACGTCGTTCGTCGTACGGGTGATCAGGGACGGCGCCCCGAACTGGCCCATCTCGCGAGCGGAGAAGGACTGCACGCGGTCGAACACGGCGGCCCGGACGTCCCGCCCGAGCGCGGACGCGGTGCGGGCGCCGTAGTACACGGCGCCGATGTTGCAGACCATCTGGACCACGGTGACGGCGATCATGATGCCGCCGAAGGCCAGGATGTAGCCGGTGTCCCCCTTCACGACACCGTTGTCAATGATGTCCGCGTTGAGGGTGGGCAGATAGAGCGAGGCGCAGGTCTGCAGGAACTGCAGCAGCACCAGCACCGCGATGGGTTTCTTGTACGGACCGAGATGGGTCCGCAGGAGTCGTATGAGCACGCTCGGTCTCTCGGAGTCGGCTGTCATGAGGGATGAGTGAGGGTCAGTGATGCACGACCCCCATCGTCCGACACTCCACCCGCGTTACTTCAACCGAATAACCCAAGACAGCACCAAAAAACCCACCTGAAATGGGATGAAACGGTCACACTCCCACGGAATCAAACGCTCCCGGGTGAGCCTGTTCGCGTACGGCGCTGAACTGCTGCCGCACCGCCTGCCCGACCGCGAACTCCTCGCCCGGCTCCAGGACCTGAGCCACCGCGCCCTGCCACCGCGGCAGCTGCCCGCTCAGCGCCCACGCCGCCTGACGCGCCGCACCGAGCGCTGCGTAGTCCGCGGGCTGCGGCACCACGATCTGCGTCCCGAACAGCATCGGCGCCGCGGCCCGCACCGCCGGCAGCTCGGCCGCCGCCCCGAGCAGGAACACCCTCCGCACCGCGACCCCGCGCCCGCGCAGCACGTCGAGCGCGTCCGCGAGCCCGCACAGCATCCCCTCGAACGCGGCCCGCGCGAGATGCTCCGGCTTCATCGACTCCCGCCGCAGCCCGCTCAGGGTCCCCGCGGTGTGCGGCAGGTTCGGCGTCTTCTCGCCCTCCAGATACGGCAGCAGCACCAGGCCGTGTGATCCGGGGGTCGACTTCAGCGCCAGGTCGGACAGCTCCTCGATCCCCGACAGGCCGAGCATGTCGGCGGTGCCACGCAGAACCCGTACCGCATTGAGCGTGTGGACGACGGGGAGGTGCATACCGGTCGCGTCGGCGAGCGAGGTGATCATCCCCGACGGGTCGACCAGCGCCTCGTGGTGCACCGCCATGACCGACCCCGAGGCGCCGAGCGACACCACGGCGTCACCCTCCCGCACCCCGAGCCCGAACGCCGCGGCCATCGTGTCGCCGGTGCCGGCCGAGATGACCAGCCCCTCCGGAGTCTTGCCCGCCGCGTCCCCCGGCCCGAGCACGTCGGGCAGCGACACCTGATGCCCGAGCGCCAGCTCCACCAGATCCGGCCGGTACGAACCGCTCGCCGCCGACCAGTAACCCGTGCCCGAGGCGCCGCCCCGGTCGGTGGTCCGGCGCGCGGGCCGGCCGAGCAGCTGCCACACCAGCCAGTCGTGGGCCTGCATCACGGAAGCGATCCGCTGCGCGGCCTCCGGCTCGTGCTTCGACAGCCAGCGCAGCTTCGTCACGGGATGCGCCGCCTGCGGCACACACCCGACGGCCTGCGCCCACGCCTCGCGCCCGCCGAACCGGTCGATCAGATCCGCCGCCGACGCCTGCGTCCGCCTGTCACCACCCGGCATCGCCGCCCGCACGGTGTTCCCCTGCGCGTCCAGCGGCACCAGCGCGTTCTGCTGCGCGGACACGCCGATGGCCTCCACGCCTTCGAGCAGCCCGCCGCCCGCGGCCTCCCCGAGGGAGAGCAGCCAGGCCTGCGGATCCACGTCGGCAGGGCGGCCGCCGCCCTCGGTGGTCTCCAGCGGGTGCGGCGCGTAGCCCTGCTTGATGACGGCACCGGAGTCCGCGTCACAGACGATGATCCGAGTGAAATCGGGCGAACTGTCCAGCCCGGCGACTATCCCCATGGCTGAATTCTGCCGCACTCCGGGCGGCCCCCGTGCCGGGGGCCGGGGCCCGGGGCTCAGCTGTTGCTGGTGCCCCAGTCGTCCTCGAGCGCGTCACCGGCCTGGCCGCGCTCCCGCAGCGAGCGCACCCGGCCGGACACCGAGTCCGGGACCTTGCTCCCCACCTTGTCGGTCACCGCGTGGACCGCCTTGCCCGCGAACTCGCGGGTCTGGTGGGCCGCCGACTCGGCGGTGTTCCGGACTGCGGGGTTCTGCGCGATCTCGCGCGCGGACTTCTTCAGCTGCTCGTAACGCTCGCGCCCGGCCCGGGTCCCGAGCACGTAACCCAGGGCCAGACCGGCGACGAATGTGAGCCGGTAGCGCATGGCTGTCACCCTTCCCTTGCGATCACCGGGGGAACCGATTGGCAAAGCACCCCCCTGCTTGCGCTAATGTATGTGTCGCAGCGAGCGCACGCCGCCTGGCAACAGCCAAGGTAGGTACGTTCGATGCAACGAGACATTCCCCTGTAGCTCAATTGGCAGAGCAGCCGGCTGTTAACCGGCAGGTTACTGGTTCGAGTCCAGTCGGGGGAGCTCGATCTCCTGTAGCTCAATTGGCAGAGCAGCCGGCTGTTAACCGGCAGGTTACTGGTTCGAGTCCAGTCGGGAGAGCAGAAGGAGAAGACCCCCGGGAAACCCCGGGGGTCTTTTTCGTGTGATCTTCGCTTCAGGGCGGAACCGTCCGCCGACGTGCGCAGTCTTCTACGCCGAGCGAAGCCGATCATCTGGAGCAGGAGATCGTATGAGCGGCTATGCTGCGGCAGACGGCGCGCACACATGTACGCGCCACGCCGTGACGGGGCGGTAGCTCAGCCGGTTAGAGCAGCGGACTCATAATCCGTCGGCCGTGGGTTCGAGTCCCACCCGCCCCACCCAAGAAAAACGTTCTGACCTGCGGAAACGCGGCTGAAGAGGTGTTTTCGCGTGTGGCGTTTGCTTCTCATCGGTTAGGTGAAGCGGGCGCCCGGGGTCTGCCTCACGGGCCCTGCCCCTCTGGAGCTGGGGCTTCAGGCGGAACGTGGGTGTGGGCCCGGGATGATGATCCCACGGCGATCCCGCGACTGCGGTGTGTGACGCGCCCCACATCGCCCGAATGTGTGCGGCTTTGCCGACGCTCCGTCAATCAGGGGGCGGGGGCTTGGTGGTGGGGGTTTCGGTTCGGGGGAGCTTGGCCGGTAGGTAGAACCGGCGCCGTTCTTGATGGCCTGATCTGATTGTTTGTTCGGGAACCACCGCACCTACGTCCGCGGTCTGGGCAGGCTTGTCCGTGATCTGGTGGATGCAGGCAGAAGAGCCGCCGCCCTGGCAGCGGCAGATCGGGCGTCAGCTCCCTGGGGGAGGCGAACCTTGACTTCGCGTCCGTGCGGTTCATGTTCCCGCCCGCCGAGCTGGGGCGCGCACTGGACGTCATGGCCAAACAAAACGTGTAGGGGCGCGTCAGCGCAGCGATAGTGGGGTCCCGGAGTGAGGCCCGTCTCGATCGTCAGTCCGGCTGGAAGACCGGCGCCGTCACCACGGGGTGGGGAGCGGCCCCACGTGCGTGGGGAGCACAAGGGCTCCTTCGCGCACCAGGTCGTTTATGCGGGGCTCTGTCGTCCGTGCCCGGCCAAAGGACCGACACGGACTCGGTTTCCGAGGAACATGCGCAGGCTTTCTGAGAAGGCGCGGGGAAACGCGTGACGCGCAGAGATCGCTCAGGGGGTGTGGCCGTCGCCCGGTTCCGGGGTTCCACGTTCTGTGCGGAGCTTCTTGGCCCGGTACTCGTCGCGGGCCAGGCCGAAGGTGTACCACGCGCCCAGGCCGGCGAACGCCGTCACGAACAGGATTCCCCAGGGGGGCGAGCCGCCGGTGACGGGGAGGAGAAGGACCACCAGGGTTCCGAGGGCGATCGCCACCATGACGCAGAAGATGATGCCCATGCCCCACCAGGTGCTCACCTGGGGGGTTCCGCTGCCGGGAGAGAAGCCGATTTCGTCCGAGGCGTAGCTGTGCAACTCCCCGTCCTTGGTGGTCCTCAGGTAGCGCTTTTCGCCACGGGCGAGCGCGGCCTTGTGCTCGCGAACCACCTCGGCATTGCGGCGCTCGCGGTCACTGTCGAAGGCCATGTCTCAGTCCTGCCTGTCGGGCGTCGTCACGTTCTTTGAGGTCGGCGTTGTGGGCTTCCAACTCCACCGCGCCGGAACCGGAGTTCAGACGTATGCACTTGCCCTTGGGGTTCCTGGCTCCGCGATCAGCCTACTGTTCCGTAGGTCGCGGCTGTCATGACGACCAGCGCATCCGGCGCACTGCTGGTGAGCCACTGCGTCGCGAACCTTCATGACGGCTGATCGTGGTCTGATCGCGTCGTCGGCCGGGTCGTGGTGTGGGGCCGCCGGCCGAGAGAACGGCTCGGCGAACGTCCGGCGCGGACAGTTTGCCGCCCAGAACGCCGGACCGTCAGCCGGATCACAAAGCCCTGCCCAGCGAGCGGAAGGTCTCTCGGCCTGCGCTGACAGCGGTCGTGGACTCGGTCCGAGAAGCGGCCGCGGTCCGGACATGCAGGCCCGGCGGTGCGGCCTCTGCCACCACCTCGACCGTGCCGAACGCGGCCAACCAGCACCATCACCGCCCACCGCCGACCACAGCAGCCCCACGCCGCAGCGGTCTGACGTGGCCCGAGTTCCTGACCGCGCAAGCTGAGGGCATCATCGCCCGCGACTTCGTCCATATCGACCTGGTCGATCTGCGCCGCGTGTACGCGCTCGCGTTCCTCGAACACGGCACACGCCGTCTTCGCGGCCGACGACATCCAAGCTGTGAGGAGCGCGCCGCGGGCCCCTCGGATGAACGCACACTGTGAACGGGGCATCGGCAGGACAGGAGAACACCCACGCGGGACGAGCGACCTCATCCGCACGTGCAACGACGACGGACCGCCCTCATCCCGGTCCACCGCCGGCAACCGCCGCACCGCCGCCGCCCGCTCCAGCCACCAAGACCGCGCGGCGCCGAGGGCGACGCACCCGCTCGCCGACGCCGTCGAACTGGCTGTTGCCGATCGTGGTGCGCGGGCCGGATTCCGGTGAGCCGCGGGTGGGGTTTGGCAATTTCTGGGTAAGTGTCCCCCTCGTCCGTAACCTGCGGCCGGTTGATTCCCTCTAAGAAGGCGTACAGATCGATCCGTCCGTTCGCAGGAAGAAACCAACAGTCGATGAGCCTCACAGGAACGCCGTTCCTCTTCACGTCGATCGTCCTGGTGGCGGTTGCCCTCATCCTGCCGCTGCTCCTGTGGTCCCGGATCCGCGGACCGGTAGTCGTGCGCCACGTCGCCCGGATGCTGATGCTGCTGTTCGCGCAGGCCACGGCGGTCACCCTGGTCTTCGTCCTGGTGAACAACTCCAACAACCTGTACGACAACTGGGCCGACCTGCTGGGCACGGGCAACCATGTGCAGCAGGCCGCCAACCTCGGCAAGGACGGCACGGGCGGGATCCAGATAAAGGCCCTGCCGAAGGTCCGCCAGACCTTCACACAGGCCGACGGGCCAGGTATGCACGCGGCCGGCGGGGTGCGCGTCACCCAGCTCAAGGGCCGGGTGTCGGGCGTCGACGCCGAGGTCTACGTCTGGCTGCCGCCGCAGTACAACGACCCCGCCTACAAGAATAAGAAGTTCCCGGTCGTGGAGCTGCTGTCGGGCTACCCGGGGTCGGCGAAGGCATGGTTCGGCTCCATGAAGGCCCACGAGCAACTGCTGCCGCTGATGCGGAGCGGACAGGTGGCACCGTTCATCCTGGTGGCGCCGCGCACCAATCTCATCGCCAAGGTCGACACGGGCTGCGCGAACATCCCGGGCACCGTGAACGCTGACAGCTGGCTCAGTGTCGACGTGCCCAAGATGGTGACGGACAACTTCCGCGCCCAGCCCGCGCCGGACGGCTGGGCAGCCGCCGGCTACTCCGCGGGCGCGCACTGCGCGGCGAAACTCGTGGTCGCCCATCCCGACCGCTACCGGGCCGCGATCGTTCTGTCCGGCTACAACGACCCGGTCGGCGAACGCGGCTCACTCGCCGCGCGGAGCATCCAGCTGCGGCGGCAGAACAACCCCTACTTCCTGCTGAAGGGCGATCGCACCCCGCCCCGGATCTCGCTCTACCTCTCCGGCGAGTCCGGCGACGGCTACCAGGCGGCCGCTGCGCTGCAGCAGATCGCCAGGCCGCCGACGGTGGTGCGCGCAGTGCTTGTCCCCCGCAGCGCCGGCGGCCACAGCATGGCCGTGTGGCGGCCGCAGATCCCGACAGTGTTCACCTGGCTCAGCCAGCAGATGACCGGTCAGGCGTCGGGATCTCTCCCTCAGCCACATTGGAACGCCGGTTCCAAGCATTCGGCGCTCGCCAGAGGAAGCGTCTCGCGAGCAGGCGCAGTACGAAAGCGGTGACGCCCGCGAGCCCCCGTGACCGAATGATCACCCACGGGGGTTAACGGCTACTTCGCTGACTGGAGAACCGTCGAGCATTTCAAGGACAGCGCGGTATCGCTGCTCTGCCAGCCACGTCGCCGACTGATCGACAACCGCTCGCGGCCCGGCTCGCTGAGCGGCCCGGCATCGAGGTCGTCTGCGATCCGTCGCCCGGCAGCTCGGCATGACCCTCAACACCATCCTGCGCTTCTCCCGCGCCACCACCCCGGGGGAGATGTTCACCGGCCAGTGGCAAAACCGCCCAACCAGGCTCGACGACTACAAGCCCTGCATCGGTGGCCCCGGGGGCCTGAACGACTTGCGGTAGTCGGTGGGGGAGACCCCCACCGTCCGGGCGAAGTGGTGGCGCAGGTTCGCCGCCGTGCCCAGGCCGCTGCGGTCGCCGATCTGCTCCACAGGCAGGTCGGTCGACTCCAGCAGGCTCTGTGCCCGGCCGATGCGCTGCTGCAACAGCCACTGCAGCGGCGTCGTGCCGGTCGCCTCCCGCAGCCGCCGGTAGAAGGTGCGCGGGCTCAGCCCGGCCCGGCGCGCCAGGTCGTCGACGGTGAGCGGCTCGTGCAGCCGCTCGGCCGCCCACTGGAGTACGGGAGCCAGGCCCGCGTCGTCGTCGCGGGGCATCGGCGCCTCGATGAACTGGGCCTGGCCGCCCGAGCGGTGGGCCTGCACGACGAGGCGCCGCGCCAGTTGGTTGGCGACCGAGGCCCCCAGGTCGCGGCGGACCAGGTGCAGGCACAGGTCGAGCGCGGCGGTGGCCCCGGCGCTGGTGAGGACCCCGCCCTCGTCGGTGTAGAGGACCGAGTCATCGACGACCACCTCGGGGTGGCGGGCCGCCAGTTGGGCGGCGTGGCTCCAGTGCGCGGTGGCCCGGCGGCCGTCGAGAAGCCCGGCCGCGGCGAGCGCGAAGGCGCCGGTGCACAGGGAGACTATCCGGGCCCCGGAGGCGGCGGCCTCGCGCAGGGCTGCCACGAGATCGGCCGGGACCTCCTGGCCGTCCTCGACGACCGCGTCGGGCACGGACGGAACGATGACCGTGTCGGCGCCCACGAGCGCGTCCAGGCCGTACTCCGTACGCAGGGATATCGCCCCGGCCGTGGCGTTGCCGCAGAGCCTCAACTCATACCAGGGGTCGGCCAGGTCGGGCTGCGCGATACCGAACACCGCGCAGGCGATGGAGAGTTCGTACAGCTCCCAGAGGGAGACCCCCGAGCGAGGGTCGGGGACGACGGCCACGGCGACGACACCTGTGCTCATTCACCGACCCTAACCCGGCCCGTGGCAGGAATTTTGCGCACATGGTCAGCCCTGCCACTGTCACGGCCCTTCCGCCCCTGCGAGTGTGGATCTTGTTCAAGAACCGCCACAGACAGGGAGTTATCACTCATGAGCGCGCAGAACGTCACCGTCATCGGTCTGGGGCAGATGGGCGCGGCGCTCGCCGGTGCCCTCCTCGACGCCGGGCACAGCACGACCGTCTGGAACCGCAGTCCCGAGAAGGCCGGGCCCCTCGTCGCCCGCGGCGCGGTCCGCGCGGAGACGGTCGCCGAGGCCGTCGCCGCGAGCGACCTGGTCCTGGTCTGCGTCCTCGACTACCCGGCCGTACGCGAACTCCTCGCCCCTGTAGGGGAGTCGTTCCACGGCAAGGCCCTGGTCAACCTCACCTCCGGCTCGCCCGAGCAGGCGCGGGAGGAGGCGAAGTGGGCGGCCGGGCAGGGGATCGCGTACCTCGACGGCGGCATCATGACGACACCGCCCGGCGTCGGCGACAGCGACCACATGTTCCTCTACAGCGGCGCCCCCGAGGTCCTGGCCGCGCACCGCGACACCCTGGCGGCCCTCGGCGCCCCGGTCGCCCTCGGGACGGACCCGGGGCTCGCCTCGCTGTACGACTCCGGACTGCTCGGCCTCATGTGGTCCGTCTTCGGCGGCTGGCTGCACGCCACCGCGCTGGCCGGCGCGGACGGGGTCACGGCGAGGGACTTCACGGCAATCGCCTGCCGCTGGCTGAAGACGGTGTCCTGGTTCATGACCGGGTACGCCGAACAGATCGACGCGGGCGAGTACCCCGGCCACGACGCCACCATCGACGTGCAGGTCGCCGCGATCGGCCACCTGCTGCACGCCGGGGCCGACCGGGGCATCGACCCCCGACTGCCCGAACTGCACCTGGAGTTGATGCGTCAGATGGTGACCGCCGGGCACGGAAGCGACAGCTACGCCCGCGTGATCGACGCCTTTCGTACGAGCTAGGTCGCCACCGCCGCTGCGTCAATGGCAAGGCGGGGAGTCGGGGCAGGCCTTTGAGGCATTTGCTGCGTACCGCGATTTCGGCGCGGAGCTCAGTGTCACGAAAGTGGCATGGGAGACACCGGTTGGGCGACCCAGGCGATCGAGTGCCCTGTACAGGTCCAGAGGGTCGGGGCTGATGTATCGGGCGGACGTGGTGCCGTGGATCTGCGAGCGTGAGCGGAGGGGGCCTCGGCCCTGATCGGTGATGGTCGAGACGGCGGCGACGAGGGGCCGGGGCGCGGTGCGGGGAGTGTGTCGGGAGTGCCCCGCCCGTAGATCATCGGGGGGCGGGTCTAGCGTGGTGGGCTGTGACAGTTTTCCCCCTTGCCGCGGCCGTGGGCGCGGCGCACGTGCCCACCGTCCTCGCGGCCGGGTTGCCCGAGCCGACCGCCGGGAACCTGCTCGAGAGTTGGCAGACCGACCCGTACGCGCTGGCGTTGATCCTCGTCTTCGGCGGCCTCTACGCCTGGGGCGTGGTGCGGCTGGCGCGGCGCGGGGAGCGCTGGCCGGTGGCCCGAACGGTGGCGTTCGCCGGGGTCGGGCTGGGCGCGATCGCGGTGGCGACGATGTCTGGGCTGGCGGTCTACGACCATGAGCTGTTCTGGCCGGCCGCCGTGCAGAACATCGTGCTGGACCTGATCGCGCCGCTGGGCCTGGCGCTGGGGGACCCGCTGTCGCTGGCGCTGCGGGCGCTGCCGCCGGAACGGCGCGCGTCCCGTCTGGTGCGTGCCATGCTCTCCGGCCGGCTCCTCCGCTTCCTGACGTTTCCGCTGGTCAGCACGGTTCTGGTGCTCTCCTCGGAGCTGGCGATCTACTTCACTCCGTACTTCCCGACGGCGCTGCGGCACGGCTCGGTGCATGAGCTGATGTATCTGCAGTTGCTGGTCGTCGGGAGCCTCTTCGTGCTGCCGATGCTGACCCGGGAGGAGCTGCTGCCGTCGTGGTGCAGCCACCCGGTGCGGGCGCTGCTGGTGTTTGTGGACGGTCTGGTGGACGCGGTGCCCGGGATCGTGGTGATGACCAGCGGGACGCTGATCGCCGGCGGCTGGTACGCCTCGCAGCACCGGCCGTGGGACCCGAGCCCGCAGCAGGACCAGATGCTGGGCGGCGGGCTGATGCTGACCATCGCGGAGCTGGTGGGGCTGCCGTTCCTGATCGCGGTGTTCGTGGAGTGGGTGCGCGACGAGCGGCAGAAGACGGTGGTGCTGGACGCGCAGCTCGACCGAGAGATGGCGGTGGCCGCCCCGGCGGCGACTGAGGGCGCGGCCGCGCCCACCGCCGTGCAGGACGAGACGAAAAGCTCCCCTGAACCGGACGCCTCCGGGCCTGAGCTGATGCGCCCCTGGTGGGAGACGGATCAGGGCGAGGTGGGCGAGCGGTTCCGGCGGGGGCGTTAGGTGGTGTCTTCAAATGATCTCGGCTGGTGGATCATGGTCCGGTAATACGCCGCCATGAACTGTCCGACGCTGAGTGGGGTTCGTTCGGCCGCTGCTGCCTGTCTGGCTGCGGGGACGGAACGTCCGATCACCGGGCGCCCGGGGGCGCGGTGTCGACGGCGCCGGGGCCGAGGGCGTTCATCCGGATGCCGGAACCCGGTCAGAGCGGGGACTGCCACGTCAGGGTCGTGCCGGTGGCGCCGTTCTCCGTCTCCCCGTCGTCGTGGACCGTGAGGCGGAGGCCCGGTCTGCCGTTCGGCAGGGTGGTGCGGGCGTCCACCGTGACGTCGATGCGGGAGCAGTGCGGGCGGCGTGAGGCGGTGGCCAGGGCGCGGCGGAGGGCCGCGATGAGCTGGGTGTCCACCGGGTCCGTCACGCGGGCGTCCACGGCCCCCGCGAACCGTACCGACGGCTGGAAGCCGAGCACCGCCGAGGCGCCCGCCGTCTCGCGCAGGACCTTGCCGCGGAACGTCGTGGGGGCCTCGGCCGGCGGCTGCTGGAGCGCGAAGATCGCCGTGCGGACCTCCTGGATCGTCGACTCCAGCTCGTCGACGGCCCGGCCGATGGTGTCGCGTACGTCGTTGCGGCGCGCCCGGCGCTGGGTGGACTCGAGCATCATGCCCGTCGCGAAAAGGCGCTGTACGACCAGGTCGTGCAGGTCGCGGGCGATGCGGTCGCGGTCCTCGCACACCGCCAGCCGCTCCCGGCTCTGCTGGGCGTCGGCAAGGACCAGGGCGAGCGCGGCCTGCGACGCGAACTGCATGGCGAGCAGCCGGTCGACCGACGTGTACGGGCGTCCGCCGCGCTCACGGGGGAGCGCGAGCGTGCCGATCAGGCGGCCGCCGGACTGGAGCGGCAGCATCATGCTCGGGCCGAAGCGGGAGCGCACCCGGGTGGTCATGCGGGGGTCCGTGGCCGAGTCCGCGATGAACACCGGTTCGCCACCGAGGAGTTGTTCCAGGACCGCGCTGCCCGGCTCGATCGTCGCGCCGAGCAGGTCCTCGGGGTCGACCGACGCGGACGCGGCGACGATCTCCATGCCGCCGGCCGGGGTGGGCTGGAGGATCACGCCGGCGGAGGCGTCGGCGAGGAGACGGGCCCGTTCGGCGACCGTCATCAGGGCGTCGGACGCGGGCTCGCCCGTGAGCAGGGCCCGGGTCACGGCGGAGGCGCCCTCGATCCAGCGCTCCCGCTGCCGGGCCGCCTCGCACAGCCGGGCGTTGGCGATGGCGATGCCCGCCTGGGTGGCGAGGGCGCGCAGGAGGTCGTGGTCGTCGGCGCCGAAGCGGGCGCCGGGGCGGTGGTGGGAGAGGCTGAGGCGGCCGGACACGTCGCCGTGCACGCCCACGGGGACGGTGAGGGTGGGGTGCTGTGCGGCGGGGAAGGGGGCGGCGGCCATGTGGGGTTCGCCGGGCTCGCCGCGCGTCTGATCTGCGTAACCCGTCCGGTCCTCCTGGCCCTCCTGGCCCTCCTCGGGTGCGGCCGGCAGGGGGCAGCCGGGCGCCCGGAGGGCAGGCGTGCCCGAGGTGACGCGGAGGACCACCGCGCCGTGGCCCGGGTCGACGACGGCGAGGACTCCGTGGTCTGCGCCCGTCAGCTCGGCCGCGCTGTCCACCACGTGCTGGAGGGTGTCGCGCAGCCCGCGGGCGGACCCGGCGGCGGGGGCCGTGTCCCGTGGGACGGGGACGGGCGGCGCCTCGGAGTCGTCGGCTTCTACGGTCGTCACTCGGCCGGCTTCCCGGTCCCGTACCTCTTCGGGATCTGCCGCCCCCTTCAGCCGGCCAGCGGGTTGAGGGTGAGGGGCTGGATCTTGCCCTCCAGCATCGCCCCGAGGCCGAGGACCGCGCACACGTCCGGGCGTTCGGCGATGTGCACCGGCACCCCCGTGGCCTCGCGGAGCATCTGGTCGAAGCCGGGCAGCAGCGCGCTGCCGCCGACCATCATGATCCCGCGGTCGGCGAGGTCGGCCACCAGATCGGGCGGGCAGTCCCGCAGCACCTTGCCGATGCCGTCGAGGACAGCGGTCAGCGGGGTGTGGATGGCGTTCCGCACGGCCGCCGTGTCGACGTGCACCGAGCGCGCCAGGCCGGTCGCCACGTCCCGGCCGTGGATCTCCGTCGACTCCGGGCCGTGCGGGGTGAGGCCGTTGCCGCTGAGGGCGAGTTGCAAGGGGCGTACGGACTGGCTGGGGAGCATCAGTTCGTGGTGCTGGCGCAGGTGCTGGACCACCGCGTGGTCGATGGCGTCGCCGCCGACCGGGATGCGCTCGGCCGTCACGATCGAGCCCAGCGACAGTACGGCGATCTGCGTCGTCGCCGCACCGCACACGATGATCATCGTGGCTTCGGGGCGCTCGACGGGCAGGCCGCAGCCGACGGCGGCCGCGATCAGGGTGTCGACGAGTTCGACGCGGCGGGCACCAAGGCCGACCAGGGTCTCCACCGCCGCGCGCTGCGCCAGCGGGTCCGCGTCGTGCGGGGTGCAGGCGGCGGCGCGCAGCCGGGGCTTGCGGCGCAGAGTTCTGCGCAGCTTCTCGCCGATGAGGTGACGCAACATGCGCTGCGCCATGTCGATGTCGACGACGGTGCCGCCGGAGACGGGGCGCACGACGCGGATGTAGTCCGGGGTGCGGCCGGTCATCTTCTCGGCGAGCTCACCGACGGCGATCAGGGCGCCGGTGCGGGTGTTGACGGCGGCGGCGCTCGGCTCGTCGACGACGAGGCCCGCGCCCTTCACGAACACCCGGGTCCTCGCGGCCCCCAGGTCGACGGCGAGATGGCAGCGGCGCAACTGCTCCAGACTGACGGTCATGGCAGATCCTCCCGAGAGCGCAGACCGTGACGGGACGCCGGGTGGCGGCCCTCTTGGAATCGTGCGGCGGCGGCGGGCGGCGCGCGCGCTGGAATGCGCCGGGCGGGGTTCCGCCGTACGGGTGGTCTTGCGGGCCGTTGTTAGCATCCCCTGTGACCAGCAACCCCGCATCTCCAGGCAAGACGGACGTCCCCGATACCCCCGGCATATCCGACGCCGGCCCGGCGGAGGGGCAACGAGCGGGCGGGCGGCGCCGGATTCTCGCCGATCTGACCCCGCTGCGTATCTCCGTCGACTACCGGCGTCTGTGGGTCGGCAACACGGTGTCCTGGACGGGCCAGGCGATGACCGCGCTGGCGGTGTCGTTGCAGGTCTACGACATCACGCACTCCAGCTTCTCGGTGGGCCTCGTCGGCCTGTTCTCCCTGGTCCCGCTGGTCGTCTTCGGGCTCTACGGGGGTGCGATCGCGGACACGGTGGACCGCCGAAAGCTCGGGCTGTACAGCGCCTGCGGCTCGTGCGCGCTGTCGGTCGCGCTGGCGGTGGCGGCGCTCGCCGGGTACCACCGGGTGTGGCTGCTCTACGGCGTCGTGGCGCTCCAGGCGGTGTGCGGGGCGCTGAACTCCCCGGCGCGTACGTCGATGATCCCGCGCCTGCTCCCGCCGGAACACCTGCCGGCGGCGAACGCGCTGAACTCCATGACCACCACCTCCGGCACCCTCGTCGGCCCCATGCTGGGCGGCCTCGTCGTCGGCGTGTGGGGCTACCAGACGGCGTACCTGATCGACGCGGTCGCCTTCTCGGCGGCGCTGTACGCGATGTGGCGGCTGCCGGCGATGCTCCCGGACACGCCCGACGGGCAGCGGCGGAAGCGCGCCTCGGTCGTGGACGGCCTGCGGTTCCTGGCCGGGCGGCCCAACCTCCGGATGACCTTCTTCACCGACATGTGCGCGATGGTCCTCGCGCACCCGCGCGCGCTGTTCCCGGCTGTCGCGTTGCTCTGGTACGGCGGTGACGCGCGCACCACCGGCCTCCTCGTCGCGGCGCCGGCGGTGGGCGCGCTGCTCGGCGGGGTGTTCTCGGGGTGGCTGGGCCACGTGCACCGGCACGGCCTGGCGATCGTGCTCGCGGTGTGCTCGTGGGGTCTCGCGATCGCCGTGTTCGGCCTGACCCGGAACCTCTGGCTCGGCCTGGTCTTCCTCGCGCTCGCCGGTTGCGCGGACACGGTCTCGATGGTGTTCCGCGGCACGATGCTTCAGGTGGCGGCGCCGGACGAGATGCGGGGCCGCCTCCAGGGCGTGTTCATCGTCGTCGTCGCGGGCGGCCCCCGCCTCGGCGACTTCATCGCGGGCACGGTCGCCGACCTGTCGTCTCCGACGGTGGCGATCACTGGTGGGGGCGTGGCGTGTGTGGCGGGGGTGCTGCTGCTGGCGGCGCGGTCGCGGAGGTTCTTGAGGTACGACGGGCGGGCGCCGGAGGCGTGAGGAGGGGCGGCGGCGCGGCCGTGCCCGGGTGACCCCGGCTCGTATCCCCTGAGTCCTGAGTCCGTAACGAAGTCCCTTGGTTTGTACGGCACTTGGCAAAGAGTGGGTAAGTTGACGCAGGTCGGAGGCGCGCTCGACCGGCGCGCCCGGAACGGGTGACGTGTGTTACGGGGGATACATGGCCTGGGACGAGTGGCAGCAGAGCAAGGACGCCGTGTCGGAACGGCGGACGGTACGGACACAGCTGAACCAGGCGGAACCCGCGGGCGGCGGTGATCTCGTCGTACGGCAGGACGACCTGGGCGCGGTGGGGCACGAGGCGTTCATCCTTCACGGTGAACTGCGGAAGCGGGCCGACATCGCGGGGGCCGGTGCGGACAAGGACGGGGCCGGGTCCACGATGCGGGCCGCCGCCGCGCTGAAGAGTCACCATTTCGCGCTCGGCTCCGAGCTGGCGACGACGGTGGAGATGTGGACCTCGCAGGTGAAGTCCGTTCTCCAGGCGTGCGGGCACATCTCGAACCACCTGGACTACAGCAAGAAGATGCACGCCCACGACGACGCCCGGATCGCCGCCGATGTCCGTGGCCGGACGGGACCGCTGCCCGTGTCGGCGCTCGACGGCTACTTCAGGTAGGGGGCGGTCTCCATGGCACACCTCTCCTACTCGGACCTCATCTCCATGGACCTGGGAAAGCTGGGCACCGCGGCGTCCGACTGGAAGACGATGGCGGGCGAGCTCGCGAAACTCGCGACCGATGTCCGCGACGGCCTGGTCAAGAAGTCCGACGGGGCGCACTGGCAGGGCGCCAACGCCACCGTGACCAAGGACTTCGTCCGCAAGACGGCCAAGGAGTTCACTGACCTGCACGCCGAGGCCCTGAGCATCGCCAGTGTCCTGACCGACGCGCACAGCGAGTTGACGCACTATCAGCACCGGGCCAAGAACCTCACGGAGTCGGCCGGTAAGGGCGACCCGTCCCGCCAGCCGCCGGACCCCGCGTTCATCGTGACCGACGGGCCGAACGGCACCGTGAAGGTCATGGAGGCGATGTGCACGCCCGAGGGGCCCAACCAGCGCACACGGGACCGCCTCCAGTGGTACGCCGACACACTCACCGGCATCGTCACGCACGCCGCCGAGGTCGACGCCGCCGCGCAGCGCGCCCTGCGCAAGAGCCACGGGAACGATCTACACAACGCGGGGCACGCCAAGTACACGTCGCTAGACGAGGAGCAGCTGCCGCGTGCGATGAAACTCGCCGGGCTCGGCGAGGACGCGAATCCGAAGCAGCGGGCCGAACTGCGACGGCTGTGGGAGTCGCTCAGCCCCGGGGCGCGAGGGCAGCTCTGGCTGGCGCACAAGGACGATCTGATGGCGGCGGGGATCATGAGCACGACGGCGCAGCGGGTCGCCATGGACGCGGGGGCCGGAAAGTACGACTCGGAGTCGGCGGGCTTCGACGAATGGGCCACGAAGCGGAAGATGGAACTGCTCGTGCAGGGGGCGGACATGCAAGGCATGACCGACGCGGCCCGGCACATGTCGCACTACCTGGGCAACACCGGCAATGAGATGAAGCTGCCGGTCGACAAGATGATGGAGGACGTGCCCGAGTTCAACCACTACATCGAGGACATCGTGCGGCACCATCAGGGCGACTGGCGTACAGAGGCCCTCGAAGAGTTCAAGCGGAACGGTGGGAAGCCGGTCGCTCTGCCCGTCCAGGTCAAGGCCGAAAGGGGCTTCTACTTCAGCGAAGACCTGGATCCGAACTGGTACTTCGCCGTGGGCGGCACCAACTCGAACGTGACCGGTGTCGTGACTGCCGTGCCCGATGCGAACGGCAACCCGAAGATTTCCGTCGACTACCAGGCCAACGTCTGGGACCGCTACAACTGGGACGAGGGCAAGGGTGTGGACGTAGGACCGCTGAAGATCCCCGACGGCGACATGGCCAAGCTGCACCGGGCCGGTGAAGCCCAGGAGTTCGACATGCGGGGCAGCAGCACGGTCAAGCACTACGACCTGGGCACGTCGGCGCCCAACAGCGACCCGCTGCCCGGACCCGAGCACGATCGAGCGGACGACCGGCTGGACCCTGGTCGAGAACAGCAGGACCGCACGGGGCTCTCGGACGGATGGGCGGGCGACCGATGACCGGACGGCGTCGGACGTTGATCGCGGCCATCGTGGCCTTCGTCGTGCTGCTCGTCGTCGGGGTGACGGGCTTCTTCTGGCTGCTGGACCGCGCGGCGGACGATGTGATGAAGAGTGAGGATGCTCAGTCCAGGTGGGCCGAGGGGATCACTCCGGACTGGATGGCGGACCAGATGGGGCTCGGCGTGCCCGAGGACGCCACCGACCGGCAGGCCGCGTACCGCGTCAAGTCGCGGTGGGACATCGGGCTGCTCACCTTCACGCTGCCGAGGCAAGAGGCGGACGCCTATCTGGATCCGCTGCGACCCAAGGGCACGGAGATGATCCGTAACTTCCATCCGGCCAAGGACGATTCGCGTCAGGAGGCGAGCTTCGAGCACCTCGGACTGCCCGAGCCGGACACCCTGGTGAAGAACATGCTCATCGGCGGCCTCTGCCCCGGTGACACCAAGGACCCCAACGGCGCGCACCTCAAGCGCTGCGTCGACCTCTACGCCCACCAGTACACCCCCGACCGCACCCGCATCTACGTCCGGTCGCATTTCGAGCCCGGGATCAGCCCGTTGCCGGCCGCGCCGGCCGGCTGAGGTTTCCGGATTTCTGGCGGGAAGGCGCCAGGGCGCCTTCCCGCCAAGTCGCCCCAATTTCCCTGTAACTGTGGGCACTTCACACTCTTCGCAGCGCTCGGGTCACACCCCCGACCGGGCCTGAGAAGAGAGGCGACGATGACCAGAGGACCAGCGAGACGGGGCGCCGCCCTGTTGTCGGCCGGGCTCGCGCTCGCACTGCTTCCGGGTGCGCAGGCGATCGCCGGCAGCAGCGACGGCGCCACCCCTCCCGCCACCGCCACCACACCCGCCGCCCGTGCCGCCCACACCGTCACCCTGGTGACCGGCGACAAGGTGACCGTCACCGATGTCGGAGGCGGCAAGAAGACCGTCACCGTCGACCGGGCCAAGGGCGCCACCGGCGCCGTCAGGACCCAGGTCTCCGACGGCAAGATCACCGTCATACCCGACGAAGCCGCGCCCTACCTGGCCGCCGGAACCCTCGACGCGCGCCTCTTCGACGTGAGCGAGCTGATACGTCAGGGGCTGAGCGACACCAAGGCCGACGCCACGCCGCTCATCGTGTCGTACGGAGGCAGGGCCGCACGCACTCCGAAGGGCGCCGAACACACCCACACCCTGAAGAGCATCGACGGCGCCGCTGTCGACGCGCACAAGGGCCGTGCCTTCTGGAAGGGCGCAACTGCCGCCAAGGGCAAGGGATTTGCCGACGGTATCAGCAAGATCTGGCTCGACGGGCGCGTCAAGGCCGACATGGCGCAGAGCAACGAGCAGATCGGCACCCCGAAGGCCTGGGAGGCCGGGCTCACCGGCAAGGGCGTCAAGGTCGCGATCCTCGACACCGGTTACGACGGCACGCACCCCGACCTCGCGTCCCGGGTCACCGAGTCCAAGTCGTTCATCGCCGGCCAGGAGGTCGCGGACCGCAACGGACACGGCACCCACGTCACCTCCACCGTCGGCGGCAGCGGTGCCGCGTCCGACGGCAAGGAGAAGGGCGTCGCGCCCGGCGCCACCCTCGCCGTCGGCAAGGTCCTCAGCGACCAGGGCTTCGGCAGCGAGTCCGAGATCATCGCCGGTATGGAGTGGGCCGCCAAGGACATACACGCCAAGGTCGTCTCCATGAGCCTCGGCTCGACGGAGCCCAGCGACGGCACCGACCCGATGGCCGCCGCCGTGAACTCGCTGTCCAAGGACACCGGCGCCCTCTTCGTCATCGCCGCGGGCAACTCCGGCTACGCCGGCTCCGTCGGCTCGCCCGGCGCCGCCGACTCCGCCCTCACCATCGGCGCCGTCGACTCCAACGACCAGGCCGCGTACTTCACCAGCAAGGGCCCGCGCTACGGCGACAACGCGCTCAAGCCCGACCTGTCCGCCCCGGGCGTGGGCATCCTCGCCGCCCGCTCCTCGCTCATCCCCGGCAGCGGCTCGTACACCAGCCTGAGCGGTACGTCGATGGCGACGCCGCACGTCGCGGGTGTCGCCGCGCTGCTCGCCGAGAAGCACCCCGACTGGACCGGCGCGCAGCTCAAGGACGCGCTGATGTCGACGTCCAAGCAACTCACCGACTCCGTCTACGACTTGGGTGCGGGACGCGTCAGCGTGCCCGACGCCGTCACCGCCGAGGTGACCGCGACCGGCAGCGCCGACCTCGGCTTCTTCAAGTGGCCGTACGAGAGCAACAAGCCGGTCGCGAAGACCATCACGTACTCCAACTCCGGTGACAGCGCGGTGGAGTTGAGCCTGGCTGCTCAAGGCGCTCCCGACGGCGTCGTCTCGCTCGGCGACAGCAAGCTCACCGTGCCCGCGCACGGCACCGCCTCCACGACCGTCACCGGTGACGGCACCAAGGCCGCCGTCGGGAACACCAGCGGGCAGGTCGTGGCGTCCGTCGCCGGGCAGCCCGTCGCGCACACGGCGTTCGGCATGGTCAAGGAGGAGGAGCGGTACACGCTCACCATCCACGTGAAGGACCGCGACGGCGCACCGACCGCCGCGCACCTCGGCGTGCAGCAACTCACCGCGCGGACCGACCCGTTCCCCGCCACCGTCGGTGAGTCCGGCACCCTCAAGCTGCGCCTCGAGCCCGGCTCCTACTACGTCGAGTCCTACCTCGACGTGCGCGGCAGCCTCGGCAAGGACTCGCTCGGCATCGGCTACCTGGCCGACCCCGGCATCAAGCTCGACCGCGACCGTGAGATCACTCTCGACGGGCGCAAGCTGCGCGAGGTCAAGGCCGACGTCGGCCGGACCACCCAGACCCGGCGGCTCATCATGGAGGCCGACCGCAAGAGCGGCGGCGCGAACTACATGAGCGCCGTCATGGTGCCGCTCATGTACGACAGCATCTTCGCGGCGCCCACGGCGCAGGTCGGCGACGGCAGCTTCGAGTACCGCACCGTGTGGCGGCTCGGCAAGCCGCGGCTCCAGGTCGACGGCGTGCGCGAGGCGTTTCCGCAGGTCGGTACCACGCTGGTCGAGGGCCGCAGCAAGCTCGACCTCGTCGACCTGGGCATCGGCGCCCCCGCCGACTACGTGGGCAAGGACGTGCGCGGCAAGGCCGTCCTGGTGCGCATGAGTGCCGCGCTGACCCCGGCGCAGATGGCCCAGGCCGCCCAGGACGCGGGCGTCAAGGCGCTGTTCGTGACCGATGACGAGCCCGGCCGGCTCAGCGAATGGTTCGGCTTCGACGACAGCATGGACGACCGTCCGTTGCAGGTCGCCTCGGTCGACGCCGCCGACGGTGCCAAACTCGCCGCCGACGCCAAGGCGGGCCGCGGCATCGTCATGACCGGCACGAAGAACACCCCCTGGGTGTACGACCTCACGGACCAGCACAAGGGGGCCGTGCCGCAGGGCAGCCTCACCTACCGGCCCAAGGAGAGTGAACTCGCCACCCTGAACGCCAAGTTCCACTCGGTGGAGCCGCAGCCCGGCGGCGAGTTCCGCTTCTCGCTCACCGACGACTTCCCCGTCGGTCTCGGCTACCTGGAGGCGATCGACTTCCCGGCCGAGCGCACCGACTACGTCTCCACCGGCCCCGGCCAGAAGTGGCACGAGTCCGTGACGACCGGCCAGCTCGAACTGGAGGAGCGCAGCGGCCTGGTCACCTACAAGGGCGGCACGCGTCAGCAGCTGAACTGGTTCAAGCCGGTCTGGCACCCGTGGCTGGGCACCGGTCTCGGCTGGGGCCAGCAGCGCGCCGGCAACCAGCTCCGCTTCAACGTGCCCGGCTGGGGCGACTCGGGCCCCGACCACACCGGCTTCGGCGACGTGTGGAACGACCCGTCCATGAACCAGAACTCCGCCGTGTACGTCGACGGGGTGCAGAAGGACAAGCGGAAGAGCTCGGGCGTGTACGTGTGGGACGCCGACCCGGCCGAACACACCTACAAGGTCGTCACCGACACCACGCTCGACCCGGAGCGCTGGAAGCTGTCGACGAAGGGCCACGCCGAGTGGACGTTCAAGTCCTCCGAGACCCCCAATGACCGGTACACGTTCCTGCCGCTGCTGAACCTCGGCTTCGACGTCGACACCGACCTCGCGGGCAACATCCCCGCCGGGCAGTCGATCCCCGTCGGTATTTACTCCGAGTACGTCAAGGGCGCCCCGGACACCGGGAAGATCGGCGGCGGCAAGCTGGAGGTGTCGTACGACGACGGGCAGACCTGGACGAAGGTCGCGCTCGACGGGACCGGCGCGTCCTGGAAGGGGACGCTCGATGTGCCGGGTGACGCGAAGTTCGTGTCGCTGCGGGCCTCCGCGAGCGATGACCGGGGCGGCTCGGTCACGCAGGAGATCATCCGTGCGGTGGGCGTGAAGTAGGCCCGTAGCAGGGATAGTTGATGCAGAAAGCGGCGGCGCCGCCTCCCCGTGGGACCGGGGGAGACGGCGCCGCTGCTGTGACTCCGCGTGGCTTCGCGGGGTTGGCGTCAGATGAGCCAGCCGAGGAAGTGGGCGATGCCGGCGAGGATGTCGGTGATGATGTTCATGGTGCTGCGTTCTCCTTGCGATGTTGCTGAGTGGGACCAACTCACCGGCCACGTATGGGACATGGACCGGGATTCGCAACTACGGTCTGCAGCCCGTCGCTTGCGCACCGTAAGCATCGTTGGTCACCACGGCCTCATGCAATTCCTGGCGGAACGATCACCTGTTCCAGGGAACAACTGCTCGCCTGTTCGTTTTTGCGTTGTCCCACTGGGGTCCCCACCGGGGTCCCCGCCGACCCTCGCCGGATACCTCAGGGCGCCGTCCCCGCGATGCCCCGCACAGCGCCCAGGTCCTCCAAGTCCTGGGGCCTGACGTGCAGTTGGTCGGCCGTCGCGTCCGTTTCCGCCGGGTCGCGCTTGAGGATCGCGGTGGCGAGTTCGGGCGCGATCACGGAGAAGTAGCTGTCCGGCGTCGCCCATGTGCGGTCCGGCGCGGCGAGCGCGAGCGCACCGCCCGAGCCGCCCTCGCCGACGACCAGCGTCGTCACCGGGACCGGCGACGCGGCGAGCGCCGTGAACAGGTCCGCGATCGCGGCACCCTGCCCCGCTCGCTCCGCCTCCGCGTCATTGGCCGCACCCGGCGTGTCCACCAGCGTCAGCACCGGTACGCCGAGCCGCCCGGCCAGCCGCACCAGGCGCGTCGCCGTCCGGTAACCCGCCGGCCGGGTCGCCGTGCCCGTCTGTGCGGCGTACGCGATCGTCCGCCCGTCCCGCGCGCTCTCCCCGAAGCCGCACAGCATCCCGTCGTCGGTACCGCCGCAACGGTCGCCGCTGACGGCCGCCCGGGACGTGAAGTACGCGTCCAAGTAGGCCTCGGCACGCGGCCGTTCGGCTGCACGGGCACGCCGCACGGCTTCCCGTCCCGTCGCGGGCAGGTCACCGCGGCCGAGCGCGTACGGGACCGGGGCGGGATCGGCGGACGGGCGGGTGAGCAGCCGCAGCCACTGGGCGAGGGTGCCCGCCAGGTCGTCCGGGCGCACCACGGCGTCGACCGCACCGGCCGCGAACTGGCCGCGCGCCGTGTACGCCTCCGGGTCCGCGTCCGCGGGCCTGACCCGCGAGCCCGCGAAGCCCACCTGCGCCCCTTCGAGCGCGACGATCACGTCGGCGCCCGCGCCGAGCGTGGCCCAGCCGCCGCCCGTCGTCGGATCCCGCAGGGCCGCGACCTGGGCGAGCCCGGCCTCCCGTGTGAGCACCGACTGCCGTGCCACACGCTGGAGTTGGGTCAGCGCCCGCATCCCCTCCTGCATCCGGCTGCCACCCGTCGCGACCAAGGGCACGACCGGCAGTCGGTGCTCACGGGCGTAGGTGTACGCGGCCTCTATGCGGTCCCCGGTGCGCTCGCCGAGCGAGCCGCCGAGGAAGCCGAACTCGAAGGACACGAGGACGGCCCGGGTCCCGCCGACGGACGCCGTCCCGCACACCACGGACTCGTCCTCGCCGGTGCGTGCGGTGGCCCGCGCCCGCGCGTCGTCGTAGCCCTCCCAGGCGAGCGGCCCGTCGGGGCCGTACTTGCCCTCGGGGGCGGGCAGTTCGCCGAAGGTGCCGGGGTCCGCGACGAGGGCGACGACCTCGCGGGCGGAGAGCCGCGCGGTGTCAGTCACGGGGCAGCGCCCGCTTCATGATCTTGCCCATGTCGTTGCGCGGCAGCGCCTCCAGGTAGCGCACCACGCGCGGACGCTTGTGCGGCGCGAGGCGGTCGGCGACGTGCGAGGCCAGCACGTCGGCGGCCGGGGGCTGCTCCGGGTCGGCGGGCACGATCCAGGCCACGATGCGCTCGCCCAGGTCGTCGTCGGGCTCGCCGGTGACGGCGGCCTCGCGCACGCCCGGGTGCTCCAGGAGCGCGTTCTCGATCTCGCCCGCGCCGATCTTGTAGCCGCCGCTCTTGATCAGGTCGGTCGCCTTGCGGCCCACGATGCGGACGTAGCCGTCCAGGTCGCGGACAGCCATGTCGCCGGTACGGAACCAGCCGCCCTCGGCGAACGCGCCGGCCGTCGCGTCGGGCCGGTTCAGGTACTCCGTGAACAGGTTCGGGCCCCTGACCTGGATCTCGCCGACGGCCTCCGGGTCGCCGGCCGGGATCTCCGTGACGCCGTCGTCCTCCACCAGGCGCACTGAGACGCCGGGCAGCGGCACGCCGACGGTGCCGGCGCGGGCCTCGCCGTCCGCCCGCACGCTGGTGTTCATCAGGGTCTCCGTCATGCCGTACCGCTCGATGACGCGGCGGCCCGTCGCGGCGGCGATCCGCTCGTGGTCGTGCACCGGCAACGCGGCGGACCCGGACACCAGGAGCCGCGCGCCGGACAGCGCCTTCACCAACTCCGGCTCGGTCGGCAGCGACTCCGCGATGCGGTGGTACATCGTCGGCACACCGAACAGCATGGTCGCCCCGCCGGCCAGCTCGCGCGCCACGCCCTCCGTGCTGAAACGGCCCAGGTGGCGCACCGCGCCGCCGCGCCGCAGCGGGCCGAGAATGCCCAGGATCAGTCCGTGCACGTGGAACAGCGGCAGGCCGTGCACCAGGACGTCGTCGCCGGTCCACTCCCAGGCGTCCTGGAGCGCGTCCAGGGTCGAGGTGACCGCGCGGCGCGGCAGGACCGCGCCCTTCGGCGGGCCCGTCGTGCCGGAGGTGTAGATGACGAACGCGGGCGCGCCGAGGTCCGGCTCCGGCCGCTCGACCGCCGGGCCCGACCCGTTCACGTCGATGCCGATGAAGGTCAGGTCGCCGAGCGCCTCGGGGAGTTCGGTGCCGGGGGCGGCGAGGACGACGCTCGGCGCGCTGTCCCGGACGATGTGCGCCAGCTCGCTGCCGCCCGACTTCGGGTTGATCGGCACGGCCGGAACGCCCGCGAGCAGCGCCGCGACGACGCCGACGGCGGTCTCCAGGGAGGGCGTCGCCCACACGGCGGCCCGGGTCGCGCCGTCGAGACGGGCGGCCAGCGCGCCGGCCGCCGACGCCAGCTCCCCGTAGGTGAGGGAGCGGTCGCCGAAGCGCAGGGCCGGGCGGTCGGGATCTTGGGCCAGGGCGGGGAAGAGGGAAGACACGGGTGGCGCTCCTAGCGGCGGTCGACGGGGGCAGCAGTGGCCAAGTGGCTGAACCAATGTGCGCGCGCTCCGGGCCGCGCGTCAAGGATGCGGAGGAAGATTGGTTCAGCCACTGGGCCAGTCACCAGCCCCGCTGTTACGCTGCGCATCCAGCTAGGAGGACCCCCGATGACCGACGCACTGCGGCCCATGACGGCCAGGCCGCGCCTGTACGAGCAGGTCCTCGACCGGCTGCGCGCCTACGTCGCCGACGGCGGCCTGCGCGCCGGCGACCGCCTGCCGCCCGAGCGCGACCTCGCCGCACGCCTCGGTGTCAGCCGCGCCTCCGTGAAGCAGGCCATCGTCGTCCTGGAGGTCCAGGGCCTCGTCGAGAGCCGGCACGGCGGCGGCACGTACCTGCTGCGCGACAGCCTCGACGCCGAGCCCGTCGAGCGCATGGTCGAGCGCAGGCGCCGGCTGCCCGACGTACTGGAGGCGCGCGAGGCCCTGGAGACCAAGCTCGCCGAGCTGGCCGCCGAGCGCCGCACCGACGAGGACCTGGCCGCGCTGCGCACCGCGCTCGACCGCATGGCCGCCGACATCGACGAGGGCGGCCACGGCGTCGAGGGCGACCGCCTGTTCCACGCGGCGGTCACCGCCGCCGCCCACAGCGCGCTGCTCGCCGAGTTCATGCGGTCCATCGCCGAGCAGGTCACCGAGAGCCGCACCGAGTCCCTGCGCCAGCCCCGCCGCCCCGCCCGCTCCCTCGCCCAGCACCGGGCGATCCTCGACGCCATCGAGTCGGGCCGCCCCGCCCAGGCCGCCGCCGCCATGCGCCGCCACGTACGGACAGTCGCGAAGGTACGGCTCCTGGACTGGGATCCGGAAGAGGGCGCGTAAGCGCCGGGCACGGTTGTTAGCCTGCCGCGGCGGCACTCGTACGAATCGTGGGACGAGCAGTACGCGTACGGGCGCCGCAGCACGCGTACGACGAACACGACGCGTACCAGACCGCACCGAACGCGAGGAGTTCCCGTGGCAGGCACGCCCCAGGCAGGCACGAGCCGGACAGCACTGGTCACCAGCCGGATCGGCATGGAGCAGGACCGGGACCTGCCACTGCTCGTGAACGCGCTGCGCGAGCGCGGCGTGCGGGCCGAGATGGTGCTGTGGGACGACCCCTCGGCCGACTGGGCCGCCTTCGATCTCGCCGTCATCCGCTCCACCTGGGACTACAGCTGGCGCCTCGCCGAGTTCGTGGCGTGGGCCGACCGGTGCTCGGCGGTCACCCGGCTCGCCAACCCGGCCGACGTCGTGCGCTGGAACACCGACAAGCGCTACCTCGGTGAGCTGGCCCGGCAGGGGGTGCCCACCGTCCCCACCCGCTACTTCGCCCCCGGTGACACCCCCGAGCTGCCCGAGAACGGCGAGTACGTGATCAAGCCGACGGCGAGCGCCGGTTCACGGTTCGCCGCCCGCTACGGGTCCGGCGAGCGCGACACCGCCCTGCGCCACCTGGCCCGGATGCACGGCGACGGGATGACCGCGATGGTGCAGCCCTACGTCGCGAACATAGACGTGACCGGCGAGCGCGCCCTCCTCTTCTACGGCGGCCGCTACCTGCACGCCATCCGCAAGGCCGCCGTCCTGGAACCGGGCCTCGCCTACGACGCGGACAAGGTGCCGCACCCGTCCCTGGAGCCCTGGGAGCCCACGGCCGCCGAACTCGACGTCGCCGCACGGGCGTTGGCCGCCGTGCCGGGCGCGCCCGAACTGCTCTACGCGCGCGTGGACCTGGTCGACGGGGACGACGGGCAGCCGTGCGTCATGGAACTGGAGCTGGTCGAGCCCCAGTTGTTCCTGAACGAGGTGCACCCCGAGTCCCTGCCGGTCGTGGCGGAGGCGATCGCGAAGGCGGCGGCTGACGTCAGCCGTTGATCGCCCAAGGGGGCAGCGTCAGCCGGTGACCGTCAGGGGACCTGCGTCACCGTCCACCGCTGGAGCAGCCCGTACGTGAACTCCGCCCGGACCTCCCGCAGCGTTCCCGTCGCGTCCGGGGCCATGAAGGCGAGGCCCCAGCGCGTGGGCGCCGATCCCTCCAGCGGGCGGGCCGGCGGGAACGCGTCGGACACCTCGTCGACCGTGTACGCCCATGGGGCCAGGTCGTCGAGCGTACGGAGTACGGGTGCGGGGGCGTCCGGCGCGCGGATCAGCCACTCGTTCCACACCGCGCCGTTCGGCCCGGTCAGCACTTCGAACAGCAGGTCGGGCCAGAGCGGGACTCGCCACCGCAGGGCTTCGCAGGTCAGGTCGCCGATCTGCCGGGTGACTCGCTGGTCGGGGGCGCCGAGGAACGAGCGGTGGAACGAGCGGCCGGTGGCCGGGCCACGGGCGTGACGCCGGGCCTGGAACCGGCGGTTCGCCTCCCGCATCTGGGCCACCGACACACCGAGGTCCCGGCGGGCGTCCTCCACCAGGTCCGGGTTGTGGTCCGCCATGCGCCGCAGCAGGACCAGCTGGAAGTCGAGGACCGTGAACGGCTCACCGGCGGGGGCGGGCCCGCGTCGCGCTGACATACGGCTCATGCTCGCGCAGGGCGACCCGTTTCTCCCGACACTGGGCCCGTACCGTCAGGACGGCATCCGCCCCACAAGGCGTTCGTGCTCGTCGTCCGGGACCGGTTCGCCCGACGAGGGCAGCAGCTGGGGGATGCCGTCGATGATCGGGTAGCGGCGGCGCAGTCTGGGGTTGTACAGGGCGGGCAGGGCGGTGTCGCCGGGCGCGAGGAGATGCAGCGGGCCCTTGTCGAGCGGGCAGGCCAGGATCTTCAGCAGCGGGTCATCGGACTTCACGGGAGGCCAACTCCTTGGCGGGTGAGGGGGGTTGAGGGGGCGAGTTGTCGTGCTTCGGCATGAGGAGGAGTACGGACACGGCGAGCCCCGTACCGGCCAGGCGCAGGACGAGGGCCACCGGTTCGCGCGGCAGCGACTCGCCGAACGCGAGCGTCCCGAGCACGGCCGTGAACAGGCACGTCACCGTCGTGCACACCGGCACGATCAGCGAGGCGCGGCAGCGCTGGAGCGCCGCCTGTGACATCACGAGCCCGAACCCGCCCGTGCAGAGCAGGAGATACGGATAGGGCGAGGTCAGCAGATGCAGCACCGCCGTGACGGGCCGGTCGGTCGTCAGATAGCCGGCCACCCCCTTGATCGCCAGGGAGCTCACGCCGTAGAGCAGGCCCACCGAGACCCCGTACTCGACCCCGGCCGTCGGCAGGCGGTGGCGGCGGCGGGTCCTGCGCTCGGCGCAGCCGTACACGAGCAGGCCCGTCGCGAGGGTCGGCACGCAGACGCCGAGGATCAGGGCCGGGGGAGCGCCTTTGCTGACGTTGTCCTCTCCCTGGCGCAGGGAGAGGACGACCATGAGGAGCGCGGCGAGGATCGCCGCGATCGCGTACCGCTCCCGGCCCGTCGTCCGTTCGCCGAGCAGCGACGACGACAGGAGCAGCAGCAGGACGAGGCCCGAGACGAAGAGGGCCTGCGCGGCGGCGATGGGAAGCGTTCTGTAGACGGCGAGTTGGGCCCCGAACCCGGCCGCGAGCGCCAGGCAGCCGCCGAGCCACAGCGGGCTGCCCGCGACGAGCCGCAGCAGCCGGGCCGGGCGCCGCACGCTCACCTGGGGCAGGGAAGCGAGGGCCCGTTTCTCCAGGACGAACCCGGTGCTGTAGAGGACGTTGGCCACGAGTGCCGCGCCGACACCCCACCACATCGGGGGCATGTCGATCACGTCTTCCTGGCGTGCAGCAGCAGGATCGACGAGAGGGACGGCGCCGCGCACGCGAGCCGGTCCAGTGGGCGCAGTGGGCGCGGCACCCCGTGGAAGGGCGCGCCCGTGACCCGTACGACGTCGAAGCCCGCCGCCGCCACGAACGACCGGAGCGCGCGGGCCGTGTAGAGGCGGAGATGGCCCACGACCTCCGTGCCGGGACGGCCGTGCACCCCGCGCAGGCTGACCTCCGAGAAGACGGGCTGCACGCCGGCGAGCAGCAGCGCGCGGTTGTACCAGGCGGCGAGGTTCGGCGTGGAGAGCATGAGGTGGCCGCCCGGGCGCAGGATCCGGCGGATCTCGTCGAGCGCGGCGTCGGGGTCGACGAGGTGCTCGATGACCTCGCTGAACAGGACGGCGTCGGCCGATCCTGACGCGAACGGCAGCCCGCTCGCGGTGAGTTCACCCCGTACGACGTGCGGGATATGGGTCGCCGCCCGCTTGAGGGCGTCCTGCGACCAGTCGACGCCGATGACGCGGTGGCCCGCGAGGAACGGCGCCGCGACGGCCGCGGCCTGCCCGTCGCCGCAGCCGATGTCGACGACGACGGAGGGGGTGGGCGCGGGTTTGCCGAGTGCGGCGGCGAGGGCGCGGGCCTGGCGGTGCGAGCGCTGTTCGCCGGAGGCGACCGGGGTGGCCGGGTCCTCGTAGAAGTCCCGCAGTCCCGGCGGGGCGGAGGTGGTGGTCATGGCGTCGCCTCCTGGGTCGCGTGCAGGTAGTGCTCGAACAGGCCGAGGAGACGGTCGCCGTCGCCCGCGCCGAGCAGGGAGCCCGACCAGCGCAGGGCGAGGTGCAGCCGGCCCGCGGTGGACGCGGTCGTCACGGTCAGGCCGCGCGGCATCCGCGCGGGGGCCGAGAACCAGACGGCGTGGGCGCGGCCCGCGTCGCCGAAGTCCAGGGGGTAGGGGACGCGGCCGATGTTGCTGAGCAGCGTCGTCGACGTCCAGGGCCCGGCTGCCTTACGCAGCCCCCGGGTGAGGGCGCGGCGCCAGGCGACGGGGGTCAGTGGGGCGGTGAGGAGGGCGGCGCCGTGGCCGAGCTGGGGCCGGTCGAGGGCCTTGAGGGCGCGGGTGCGGACGGCGGTGCGGTGCAGCAGGAGCGGTACGGCGTCCGCGTCCAACTCGCTTGGATCGAAGGTGACTTCGACGAGCCGCGTGCCGTTGCCGATGGGCATGTCGGCGTCCCGGCTCCGGTCGTCCACCGGCATCGTGACGCGCACGGGACGCGGGCGGGCGCCGTGCTCCCCGTTCCAGTGCGTGATCATCAGAGCGGTGGCGGCCATGAGCTGGTCGTTGACGGTGTACGGGGCACCGGCGGGGCGGCGCGGCAGGGGGAGGTCCGCGACGAGGAGCCCGTTGCCGGGGCGTGGGCCGGGGGCGCCGCGGGCGACTCGGGCGGGCGGCACCCAGGGGGAGGGGACGCGCCGGCCGGGCGAGGGAGGACCGGCCGGCGCGCGCTGTGGGGGTGGTGTGGCCGGTGCGTTGTCCTGGCCTCCGTAGAGTTCGGCGGCCGTGGCGAGGACGCGCAGGCAGGCCGGGCCGTCCAGGGCCGTGTGGTTGACGGTGAGGACGAGGACGGCGCCGCTCTCCTCGTCGGCCCGCGTCACCTCGACACGGATGGGCGGCGACGCGGTCAGCGGCGGGGCGTGGGTGAGCGCGCGGGCCCTGGCGTCCGCGAGCGCGTCAGGGCCGGGCGGCGGGAAGGTGACCACGTCCACGTCCGGGCCGTGGGTCAGCTCCCACTCGTAGCGGCGCCGGTACCAGGGGCCCGGCGTCTCCCGCATCAGAACGCGCGGGTGACGCCGCAGGGCCTCGGTGAACGCGGCCGTCAGACGCGCCGGGTCCGGCACGCCGGGCAGGTGCGCCTCGATGTGGACGGTCTCCGGCTCCTCCTCGCTGAGGCAGTGCCGGGTGACCTCGTCGACCACGGGAAAGGGAACGCGCCGCGACGCGACGGGCGTCGGCACACTCATGCCGATCCTTTCTGCGGGGGGACGGTGGGGGGTGGGGTCGGGTGAGCCACGGCGGCGTGGCGCGGACCTCTGCCGGTCGCGGTGTCCCGTGGGCGTCCGGTGGTGGCCGGGTCTCCGAACAGAGCGCTCGGCGGACGGAGTTGGGCCACCCGACGGAAGCTGCCCGCAGGCGCGTGGGCGGGTTCGCTCATGCCGGTCCCTCCTGCGAGGGGATGGAGGCCGGCCGTGACGGGTCGGCCGCGGCGTGGCGCGGGCCTCTGCCGGTCGCGGTGTCGCGCAGGCCTCTGCCGGGCGCCGTGTCACGTGGTCGTCCCGCCGTCGCCAGTGCCGCGAACAGCGCCACCAGCGCGAGGAGTTGGGCCACCGGGCCGAACGCCCCCGAGGACGCGCGGGCCGGTTCGCCCGCGCCCAGGGCGGCAGCGACCCCCGCCCCCGCCATCGCCAGGAACGCGATCGGGACGAGGAGCGCGTGCCGCCGCCACGCCACGTACGCGAGCGCCGGGACGAGGAGCGCGAGCGGGCCCGCGATGACCACGCCCACCAGCGTGAGCGCCACCGTGCCGAGCAGCAGCCCCGGCTCGGGGGCGGGCGGCACCGGGTCGGTGTTCGCCGCGCGTCGCCGGAACAGCGCGATCCCGGCCAGCGCGAGCACCGCAGCGGCCCCGCCGATCAGACCCGTCTCGTACGTCGTCGCCGGCTCGTACGTCAGCTTCACCGTGCCGCCCGCGCCCTTGGGGACGAGGAAGCCCTGCTGCCAGCCGTCGAGACGCAGCGGCGTCAGCTCCTTGCCGTCGAGCGTGGCCTTCCAGCCGTCGTTGACGTTCTCGAACGTCGTCAGATAGACGGCCGGGCCCGCGCCGACGGTGACCTCCTTGCGGTCGCCCGCCCAGTGGCGTACGCGCAGCTCACGAGTGGTGGGCGGGACGGTGGCCGGTACGTCGGTGCGGGTGAGGACCGCGTCGGTGAGGCGCAGGGGGCCCGTGCCCGACGTGTCCAGGGTGTGGGTGCCCGCGGGCAGCGAGACCGTGTGCGTCCCCGGGACGAGTCCGCACACCGCGACCGTGATCGGGCGCCGCTCCACCAGGTCCCTGGCGGTCCCCTCGGCGCTCGTCGCGTACTGCTTCCCGTCCACGGTCACCTCCGGCCCCTTGCCGCAGGGCAGCCGGAACGCGCTGGTCGGGGAGGGCTGCGGGGTGCGGTACTGGTCGAGGGCGGGGATGTACGCCTCCGTCAGGCCGACCGGAAGCTGCAGATCGGCGTCCGCCACCGGGTTGTGGACGGCGAGGGGCGCGGTCTGAGTGACCGTGATGTCCAGGCGGTCCGTGGTGATCGGGTCGAAGCGGGCGACACCGTTCTCGTCGACGCCCGCGACGGCCGCCCCGTCCGGGGAGCTGATCTCGATCTTCTCGGGCCGGGTGGAGAGCCCGCCCGCCGCCGCGAGGACGATCTCGCCGACCGGCTGCTTGTCCGGCCAGCGCAGATGGATCGTGGGCCGGTTGCCGGCGATCCACGCGGTGGTCAGGTCGCCGTCCGTGAGATTGCGGGCCGACAGGTCGCCGCCGAGCGTCGACGTGGAGTCGGCGGTCGCCGTGATCTGGTTCTTAGGCCCGGGCGCCACCTGGTAGAGCAGCTTGTCGAACGCGTCCCCGGGCGCGGGCCGCGCACTCGCCGTCAGGGTGTACGTGCCGCCCTCGCGTGTGGTGAAGCGGCGCCCGAGTCCCGGCTCGCCGGCCGTCGCGTGGAACGCGAACTGCTGGGCGTTCGCCGAGTCCTGCGGCAGCCGCAGCAGCCGCGTCACCCGCACCCCCGGGATGTCGATACCGGAGAAGCCCGCACCCGTCAGACCCGCGTGCGCACGCTGTGCGTCGAGGATGGTGACCCGCAGCCAACTGGTGCTGCCCGCAGGCGACTTGACGCTCTGCGTCTGCCCGTTCGGCTGGAGGGTCGAGGTCTTCGACCCGCGCTCCGTCTCGATACGGATGCGGGTCGGCGCGGACCGCACCCCGTCCTGCGGCAGCGGCGTCACCTGGAGCGTCCCCGGCACCGGCGTCTGCTGCGAGAACGCGATCCGCAGCCACTGCCCGCGGCCCGAGCCGGGACTGCCCTCCGCCCACGCGGTGTCCGGATCCCCGTCGAACGCGTTCACCGGGTCGAACTGCGGCAGATGGAACAGCCAGTTCCCGCTGGACGAGGCCGTGACCTGCGCGGCCCCACGGATCACGGCCGTCGTCTGATGCCCCGGCCCCTCACCGGGCAGGATCTGCCGCGGCTTCGCCCCCGGATCCTGAACGGCACCCGGCGCGTTCCGCTCCGTCGGCGTGTACGTGTACGAGGTGTTGGCGCCGATCAGCCCGAACCGGGTGTCGGCGCGCCGCAGCCCGTCACCGGCCGTGCGCAGCGCGGGCGTACCGATGCCGGGGTGGTTGTCACCGGCGAGGACGGTGGGCCGGTCGCGCAGGCTCGGGTCGGCGGACAGCGGGAGCAGCGACTCGGGCCCGCCGCTGACCTCGGCCGTCGCGGCCACCGAGAGCAGCTCGGCCTGACCTGGCAGGCGCGCGTCCTTCGGCGCGTAGATCTCCACCGCCCGCTGCCGCGGATACAGCCCCTCGACCTGGAGCGGGGTGCCCTCGGCGATCCGCCCGCCGGTCATCACGGGCCCGAACCCGGTGACCCGCTCGTACCCGGACTGCTCCAGGGTGCGCTTGACGGTCGCGGTCGGTACGTAGCCCAGCTGGTCGGGGTCGAGGTCGTTGCGTACGACGACGTAGTGCAGGCCCGCGCGGCTCAAGTAGTCCTGGAGACCCGGGACTTCCTTGCCCGTGGCCAGGGCCTGCTCGACGGCGTCGAGGGCGCGGCGGTTGCCGGGGGTGCCGAACGGGACGTAGTCGCGCTGGGCCCAGGGCGAGTCGGCGAGCACGTCGAGCGGCTGGTCGATGGGGGAGCCCCAGGTGTAGATGCCGTGCGCGGTCTCGGGGACGACGAGGGCGCGTGAGTCGGGCGAGTTCTTCTTCAGCCAGTGCGCCGTCGTGTCCCAGTAGGCGGGCAGGCCCTGGAACGAACCGGGGTTCAGGATCGAGCCGTTGAGGTAGGGCCAGGCGAGTCCCGGGAGGATCAGGATCGCCGCCAGGGCAGGCGCGTACCGGCGCAGGCGCAAGGGACGGGCGCCGCGTGGCTCGGCCGCGACCGCCGTCAGATGCATCAGGCCGAAGGCCAGGGCGAGCCCCAGGCCCGTCTGGAACTTGTAGATGTTGCGGAACGGCACGATCGGCCCGTTCAGCCAGGACTGCACCGTCGAGTGGAACGGCGCCCCGAGCGCGCCCCCGTACCCGGCGAGCGTGACCAGCGCGACCGAGAGGACCGTCAGGACGAGCCAGCGGCGCTCCGGCAGGTCGCGGCGGGCGAGCCCCGCGAGGCCGAGGGCCGCCGCGAGTGCCGAGCCGACGACGGTGACGGCCGCCGTCGCGACCGTCCAGCCGGCCGGCAGCCAGGCCTCACCGAAGTGCAGATACGCCACCCAGTCACCGGCGCCGCGCAGCGACTCGGCGGCGGACATCGTGCCCGTCGTCGTCTGCGAAGTCTCCACGTACGGAAGGAAGTTCTCGCCGTACACACCGAGCAGGAGCAGCGGCAGGATCCACCATGCCGTCGCCAGGATCACCGCCGGGGTCCACCACGCGATCAGCTTGCGGCGGCGCGGGCCGGCCGGGCGGGACAGCAGATAGAGGCCCACCGGGAGGAGCGAGGCGAGCGTGGCCGCCGCGTTCACCCCGCCCATGAACGGGATGAATAGCGCCGAACGCGTCGCCGCGACGCGCGCGCTCGTCCGCTCGTTCGTGAGCGGCAGCAGCACCCACGGCAGGAACGCGCCGGGCAGCGCGGCCGCCGACGTCGACCCGATGACGATCGTGAACGCCGGCCACAGCGCGTACGCCGCCGCGCCGAGCAGACGCGTGCGCGGGCTGCCGATGCGCAGGCGCTCCGCGAGACGCAGCGCGCCCCAGAACGCCACGGTCACGATGACCGAGAGCCACAGCCGCTCGGCCAGCCACACCGGGAGATGGGTCAGCCGCGCCAGCCCGTAGAACGGCAGCATCGGGAACGCGTAGCCCACGTACTGGTCGAAGATCCCGCCGAAGCCCGCCCGGTCGTGCCACAGGCTGCCCAGGTCGGTGAGGAACTTCCACGGGTCGAGCGCCACGCCCAGCTTCGTGTCGAACGTCATGCGCCCCGGCGAGACCGCCAGGAACAGCACGAACGCCGTGGCCCAGAAGGCCGCGAGCCAGCGCCGCGAGCGCGGCCCCCGCCCGTGTCCTGCCGGGCCGGGGGCGGGGCGCGCCGCCGCCGGGGGCGGCGCCTGGACCGTACTCGTCATGGACACCGCCGGAGGATGAGGAGGAGGTTCCAGGTGGCGAACTCGCGCACCCCCGGCACCTTCGCGACGGCCGCCGCGAGGAACGGCCAGTAGCGGGAGCGGGCGGAGACGACCGTGACGTCGTCCCGGGCCCTGACCTGGCGCAGCGTCGGGCCGATGTGGTGCGCGAACAGGTTCTCGCCCAGGGTGTGCTTGGGCGGCTTGCCGGTGCGCCGCCGGTAGCGGGCGTGGGCCCGGTCGGCGCCCAGATAGTGCCAGGGCGCCCACTCGTGGCCGCCCCACGGGGAGTACCAGTTGGTGAACGACAGATAGATCAGCCCGCCGGGCCGGGTCACCCGTACGAGCTCGCTGAGGAAGGTCTGCGGGTCGTCCACGTGCTCCAGGACGTTCGAGGAGAACGTGACATCGGCCGCGCCCTCCACGAGCGGCAGCAGATAGCCGTCCGCGACGACCGCGGGCGCGGCCGGCCGCTCGCCCAGCTCCCGCAGGTCGGGCTCGAAGAGGAAGGCGTGCGCGCCGCGTGTGCGGAACTCCCGGGTGAAGTAGCCGGATCCGCCGCCCACATCGACGACGACCTTTCCGCGTACGCCGCCGATCACCGCCTCGACCTGGTCGGCGGCGTCACGGGCGAGGAGCGAGTAACAGGCCTCGGGGTCCTGCTGTTCGCGCCGGAACGCGCGGAACAGGGCGATCGAGCGCCTGAGGGACGGGTCGCGCGGGGGCGTCCGGGTGGAGAGCGTCATGACGCGGAACTCCTCACCGCCTCGGCGGCCACGGCTCTGAACTGCCGCACGGTGTTGGCCCAGCGGAACGTCGCGGCCCGTTCCTCCGCGGCCTTCCCCATCAGGCGCCGCCGCTCCCCGGAGAGCGCGAGGGAGCACCACGCGGCGGCGAACGAAGACTCGCCGCGCGCGAGGATGCCGGTGACGCCGTCCTCGACCGAGTCGCGCAGACCCGGAACGTCGAAGCCGATCGCCGGGGTCCCCCGGGCACCGGCCTCCGTGACGACGAGCCCCCAGCCCTCGACCGCGGACGGGTGCAGGAGCAGCCACGCCTCGGACAGCAGCCGGTTCTTCTCGTCCTCGGAGACATGACCCTTGAACTCGACGCCGGGGCCCGCGAGTTGTTCGAGACTCGCCCGCTCGGGCCCGTCGCCGACGATCACGAGCCGGCCGCCGGTGACGGGCCGCACCCGCTCCCACAGCCGCAGGAGCAGATCGATCCGCTTGTACTCGACGAGCCGGCCCATCGCGAGGAAGAGCGGCTCACGGGAGCGCTCGGCGCGCGGGCCGGGCTCCTCCACACCGTTGTGGACGACGCGGATGCGCTCGCGTTCGACGCCGAGTGCCCGCAGCGCGGCCGCCGTGGACGGCGAGACCGCGACCAGCAGGCCCTGGCGCTCGGCGCCGGACAGCGCCCAGTGTTCGAGGCGCCGCCCGAGCCGCGCGGCCGGCGCGAGCGGCCCGCCGAAGCGCATCCGCCACAGGTCGGTGTGGACGTGGTTGACCAGGCGGAGCGTCGGCCCGCGGTGCCACAGCGGCGCCAGGTACGGCATTCCGTTGCAGACCTCCACGAGCAGGTCGCAGTCACCGACCTGGCGGGCGAAGGCGGACCGGGCCCGCACGTAGTGGCCGAGCTCGCTGCCGGCCGACACGACGCGGTAGTCGCGGTACGCGGCCGGTCCGCCGCACAGCAGCGTGACCTCGTGACCGAGGCGGGTCAGCCCGTCGGCCAGCCGGTCGACGAGGAGTTCGGAACCGCCCGCGGCCGGATTGCCGAGGTCGCGGTGGGCGAGGAACACGATCCGGCGCGGCGGCGGGGACGACGCCGGAACCGGATGGGGACGAGCGTGTTCGGACTGAGGATGTGCGTGTTCCGGCTGGGGAGCGCGCAGGGGGGTGGGCACGTGCTGGGGCATGGGTGCTCCAACTCGTCTCGGGGTGCGGAACCTGTGGGGGGCTGAGCGGAGTGACGCAGGCTTGCGGAGCGGGGCCGGGCGGCGGTTCTGGAGGTGCTGTGCCGGGGCTGTGCGGGGGCCGTGCGCGAACTGTGCGGGGGGTGGGGTGGGACAGTTTTCGCCGCACTGTGCGCTGCGGCTACTCACCTAGGTGACAAATTCTCAGCTTTCATCAGCTGACGTCTCATCACATCGTGGAGGGTTCCAGCGCTGTTGGGGACGAATCGGGATTCGAGGGCTCGTTCTCGCCCGTCGCGGCCTGTCCGCCACGGCCCCGTACGACGAGTGCGGCACCCAGTGCCGCGAGGACCAGGCCGACCAGGCCCGCCGCGAGGGGCAGGGTGGTGCCGAGCAGGTGGAGGCGGCCGCCGTCGTACTCGGCCAGCGCCACCTGGGCGCGCTGCGTGGCCGGGGTGAACGCGATGCGCTCGCTGTCCAGGAGCACCGCGGCGTCCTTCGTCGCACCGGGGGCGCGCAGCGTCTTGCGCGGGCCGATCGCCGCGTAGAGGATGCGGCCGGTCTTCGGGTCGGCGACGAGTTCGATGCCGTGGTTCGCGTACCACTCCTCGGCCAGGACCTGATTCCGCTTCGGCTCCCCGACGATCGCCCCGGGCACCAGGCGTGACCCGGTCCTGGTGGCGGGGACGGTGCCGGTGAAGCGGTAGCCCTGGTGGCCCTGGACCGTCTTCGTGCCCTGGTAGGAGAGCGTGACGGTCGCGCCGAGCGTGTCGTCCCACCAGCGGTACGCGCGCCGCTGCACGTCGAAGGGGAACTTGAGGTAGGCCTCGCCCGCGAACGTCGGCGTCTCGCCGCAGCAGTGCACGGGCGCGTTCGTCGCGCGGTCGGTGACCCAGCGCTGCTGGGTCCACTGGAGCGCGTCGTGCGGGTCGGACGCGGGCAGGGTCGCGTCGGTGTCGACGGACGTGGCCGCGTCCCACACCGCCCGGCCGCTCTTCTCGCCGGCGGCCACGTCGCCGCGCACCTGGCGAGTGATGGTGATCCTCTTGCCGTGCACGGTCTTCACGGCGTTGGTGTCGAAATAGCTTCCGGTTCCGGTGAACACGGTCGTGGTGCTCACGTCGAGCGGGGTGCGTTCGGCGCGTGGTTCGACGAACCACGCGAGCAGCGGGGCCAGGGCGAGGAGAAACGCGCCGAGACCGAGGGTGAGGAGGGAGAAGGGTGAGGCGGTACGACGCATCCGGCACTCCTGGGATGTGGGGAGGGAGCTCTGGTGCGGGCGCAGTGCGAACTGGGTCCGGGCCCAGGGCCGGGAACCGTAGGCGCACTCTTGACGGAGTGTCAATGCATTGCCGAGACTGGGCACTTGCCGGATCGGGGCCCGGCAAGCGACGCGGTACGGGTGGGGATTCGACCTCCAGAACGAGAGGCTGACCCTGCGATGAACAGACTGCTCGCCGCCGCCCTGACCGTAGCGGCAGGCGCCGCGCTGGCCCTCGGCGCCGCCTTCGGCGTCCTTACCCTCCTCAGCACGACCCCGGCCCAGCCGAACGTCCCACTCGTGACCTATGAGACGCCTCGGGGCGGGGAGGGCTGAGTGGTGCCGGGCGCTCTGACGGGGCGCGGGGTTGTGGCTGGGGGTAGCCCCGATGGCCCGGGGGCTGGTGCCGGTGATCCCGGTGCCGGTGCTGATCCCTGTCCTGGTGGCCTGGGTTCAGGTGCCGGCGCCGGTGCCGGTCGTGGTGGCCTGGATTCAGGTGCTGGCGCCGGTGCCGGTCCTGGCGGTCGGGGGGGTGGTGCTGAGGGTGCCGGTCCCGGTGGTCGGGGGGCGAGTGCTGGTCCCGACGTTGCCGCCGCCCCTGGGGCCAGCGCTCCCGGCGCCGGTGTCCCACGTGCCGGTGGCCGCCGGTCGACGGCGCGCGGTCCGGGTGACCGTAGTGCCGGTGAGCGGGGCTCGGCGGACCGGAGTGTTGCCGCCGACGGCTCCGCTGCTTCCGGCCTGGCCGTTCGTGGCTCCGCCGACCACGAAGTCGCTGACTCCGGCTCCGTCGCCTCCGGCTCGGCTGCTCATGGAGCCACTGCTCGCGGGGCTACCGCTCAGGTCGCCACCGGCCGAGGCTCGGCCGGTGGCGACGGCTCCGGCTTCCACGGCCAGGCCGATCGCGGCTCCGCCGGCCAAGGGCCCACGTCTCCCGGCTCCGCCGACCACGCTTCGGCGGGCCACGGAACCCCCGACGCCGATCACCCCCTCTCCGCCCGCGCCGCCGGCGCCGGCGGCGGCGCACGGACCGAGCGGTCCGCGTGGCGTGACGTGCCGCGGCTTCAGGTGAAGCGGTTCGCCGGGCTCGCCCTCGCCGAGGCGCCCGCCCTCGCGGAGGACATCCTGCGCGAGATCCGCCTCGAATACCCCCACCTGCCCCTCGTACTCGACGAGTCCGGCGAACCCATGGCGCTCGTCGGCATCCGCCGGGCCATCGAGGGCTTCGTACGGCTCCAGCTCGCCGACGCCGAGGACCGGCCCCGCTCCCACCCGGTCGTCTTCCAGGAGTTCGGCCGCGACCAGAGCCTGCACGGCCGCAGCCTCGACTCGCTCCAGGCCATGTACCGGCTCGGCGTCCGCCTCGCCTGGCGCCGCCTCGCCGAACTCGGCCAGCGCGCCCTCATCCCGCCCCCCGCCATGTACGAACTCGCCGAGTCCGGCTTCGAGTACCTCGACGGACTCGTCGACCAGTCCGTACGCGGCTACGCCGAAGCCGCCGCCCGGCAGGCCGGTGAACGCCTGCGCCTCCAGCGGAGGTTCATCGACCTGCTGCTCGCCGAGCGCCCCGACCAGCCCGAACACCCTGCCCGCGCAGGCAGCGCGCCGCCCGACCCCGCGCGGGCCCTCGCCGAACGCGCCACCAGGATCGGCTGGCCGCTGCCCGACCGCGTATCCGTAGGAGTGCTCCAGCGCCCCGCGCGCGAGGCCGTCGCACCCGCCGTAGGGCAGGGCGTACTCCTCGACATGGAGACCGAGCAGCCCCGCATGGTCGTCCCCGACCCCGACGCGGCCGGCCGCCCCGAACTCCTGCGCCGCGCCATGGCCGGCTGGTCGGGCGCCATCGGCCCGCCCGTACCGCTCCGCGACGCGGCCAAGTCGCTGCGCTGGGCCGAGGCCGCCGTCCAGCTCGTGGAGCGCGGGCTGCTCCCCGGCGGCGAGGTGCTGCACTGCACCGAGCACACCCAGTCGCTCGTCCTGCTCCAGCCCGAGGAACTCATCGACGACCTCGCGCGCCGCGCCCTCGCACCGCTCGCCCACTGCGGCCCCACCCACGCGCGCCGGCTCGCCGACACGCTCCTCGCGTGGCTGGAGACCCGCGGCGGCGCGCCGGAAGTGGCCGCCCGGCTCGGCGTCCACCCGCAGACCGTGCGCTACCGGCTGCGCCAGATACGGGAGTTGTGGGGCGACGAGATCGACGACCCGGACCGCCGCTTCGAGCTGGAGCTGGTGCTGAGGGCGCGACGGCTCAAGGACGAGCGCGGGGGGTGAGGGGCAGGGCGGGGAGGAGGTGCGGAGCGAGGTGCGGAGCGAGACGCTGAACGAGGCGCGGAGCGAAGCGCTTCGGAACGCCCGGTTCCGCACAGAACTTTCACGGCACCGGCTCCCCACCTGCCATCGCGGCGCCTAGCCTCCATGCGTCATGGACTACTGCCACCCGTGCCGCAGGCACCTCAACGGCGCCGTCACCTGCCCGGGGTGCGGCACGCCCGCCGACGTGTGCCGCGCGCACGCGGAGAGCGTCGCGGCACAGGAGGCGGCAGAGAACGCGGACGTCGCCGACAGCGGCGTATCCGAGAAGCCCGGTCCCGCCAGAGGCCCCCGCATCTCCCGCAAGGAGCGCCGCGAGCAAGGCGCCCGCAAGGCGAAGCGGCAGCGGCGCCGACGCAACAAGGTTGTGCTGATCGGCGCCGGCCTCGCGCTCGCCGCGGGCGGTCTCGTCCTCGCGGAACTCGGCACCGATTCATCGGGCGCCCCCGGCAGGCACGGCTCGTCCGCGACCGCCGAGGAGGCCGCCACCCGCGAGTCGACCGCCGCCTCCGCGACCGGCACCCCGGCGACCGAAGCGACAACCGAGGCGTCCCGCTCCTCGGCCTCCCCCTCTGTATCAACGTCGGAGAAGGCGAAGGAGCACAAGAAGAAGGGCACGGCGGAGCCAGGCGCGCCGGCGGACGCGGGCGTCGACCGCGCGACGTCCGCCCCCGCTACCACCCCGACCCGCGACAGCCGCGGCGGCACCGGCACACCACCCCACCGCCCCACCACGAAGCCCCACGTGCCGAGCCCCACCCCCACCAAGACGTGCAACCGCTTCCTCTGGTGGTGTTCGTAAGAGACCCGCGCGGGCGGCGTCAGGCCGCCCCGTCGCCCCCCAGCATCTTGCCGAGCAGCGCCCGCAGCACCGCCCGCTCGGCACCGGTCAGCCCGGCGACGGCCCCCCGCGCGAAGCCCAGATTCCCCTGCACGCCGCGCGCCATCCGTACGCCCTCGTCCGTCGGGGCGGCCAGCTTCACGCGGCGGTCGGCCGGGTCAGGGCGGCGCTCGACGAGGCCGCGCGCCTCAAGGCGGTCGACGAGCCCGGTGATGTTCGACGGCTCGCAGTTCACCCGCTGCGCTATGCGCCGCATGGGCATCGGCTCGTGGGACAGCAGATCGAGCACCCGCGCCTGAGCCGTGGTGAGCCCCTGCCCCCCGGCGGCCTGCTCGTACTCCTTGTAGTGGCGCGCGACGAACGTACCGATCAGCTCGACGAGATCACCGAGATCACCGAGATCACCGAGATCACCGAGATCACCGAGATCGCCAAGGTCGGACGGGTTGCCGGGTTCGGCTGTCGCGGGGTCCGGAACGGAGTTGCTTGCGGCCATACCCCCCAGCGTACCCATTTACTTGACACTATGAAATATCGAGGAGCATGGTTGTTTCAGTAAGTGAAGCAACCAGGAGGCCCGCGCATGTCTGTCGACACCCCTCAGCTCCCCGCCACGAGCCGCGAGTGGCACCTGGTCAGCCGTCCGGTCGGCTGGCCGAAGCCGGAGGACTTCGAGCTCCGAGAGGTGGAGATCCAGCAGCCCGGCCCCGGCCAGGTGCTCGTCAGGAACGTCTACGTGTCCGTGGACCCGTACATGCGCGGCCGCATGAGCGCCGCGAAGTCGTATGTCGCGCCGTACGAGCTCGGCAAGGCGATGCAGGGCGGCGCCGTCGGCGTGGTCGTCGCCTCGGCGGACGAGGGCGTGGCCGTGGGTGACCACGTGCTGCACTTCAACGGCTGGCGCGAGTACGCCACGTTCGACGCCAAGCAGGCCGTGAAGGTCGACCCGGCCGCCGCGCCGCTGTCGGCGTACCTCGGCGTCCTCGGTATGACGGGCCTGACGGCGTACGCGGGCCTGCTGCGCACCCTCTCCTTCGAGGAGGGCGACACGGTCTTCGTCTCCGGCGCGGCCGGCGCGGTCGGCAGCCAGGTCGGCCAGATCGCGAAGCTCAAGGGCGCCGCGCGCGTCATCGCCTCGGCAGGCTCCGACGAGAAGGTCAAGCTCCTCGTCGAGGAGTACGGCTTCGACGCGGCGTTCAACTACAAGAACGGCTCCGTCTACGAGCAGCTCAAGCAGGCGGCCCCCGACGGCATCGACGCCTACTTCGACAACGTCGGCGGCGACCACCTCGAAGCGGCGATCGGCCAGCTCAACCGGGACGGGCGCATCGCGATCTGCGGCGCGATCTCCGTCTACAACGCCACTGAGCCGGCCCCCGGCCCGCGGAACCTCTCCCGCCTGATCCAGACGCGCGGCCGCATCGAGGGCTTCCTGGTCGGCGACCACTACGACCTGCAGCCGCAGTTCGTGCAGGAGGTCGGCGGCTGGGTCCGCTCCGGCGAGCTCAAGTACCGCGAGACCGTCGTCGAGGGCATCGAGAACAACCTGGAGGCGTTCCTCGGGGTCCTGCGTGGCGACAACATCGGAAAGATGGTCGTGAAGCTGGGGGAGTGACCCCGTCCCGGCCTCGGTCCACGGCGAGTGGCCCCGAATCGCTGGGGAGTGACCCCCGTCACCCTCGTTTCTTCCGGGATTCGGTAATATTTTTCCGCCTACCGGATCAGCGTGATCGAATGAGGGAGTACGGGATGCCCATCCAGCAGTCGGACGTCGTCTACACCGCCGTTGCCACCGCGGAGAACGGCCGCGACGGCCGTGTCGCCACGGACGACGGCAAGCTCGACGTCGTCGTGAACCCGCCCAAGGAGCAGGGCGGCAGCGGCAACGGCACCAACCCGGAGCAGCTGTTCGCCGCCGGCTACAGCGCCTGCTTCCAGGGCGCCCTCGCCGTCGTCGCCCGCCAGGAGAACGCCGACATCTCCGGCTCGACCGTGACCGCGCACGTGGGCATCGGCAAGAACGACGAGGGCTTCGGCCTCATCGTCGAGATCTCCGCCAAGATCCCGAACGTGGACGAGGCCACCGCCAAGTCCCTGGTCGAGAAGGCCCACCAGGTGTGCCCGTACTCCAAGGCCACCCGCGGCAACATCACGGTCACGCTCTCCGTGTGACCCCTGCTTGACCGCTGTGCCCCGGTCCGGCCCGCACCCCGCGCGAGGGGTGCGGGCCGGACCTCTTAGGGTGGTGGCCATGCGTGATCTCGGGGCGGGCTTCGGCTACTTGATGAAGGGCCAGCGCTGGGTCGCCCAGCACGGCAAGCAGTTCGGCCTGGGGCTCCTGCCCGGCCTGATCACCCTGATCCTCTACGCGGCCGCGCTCGTCGGCCTCGGCGTGTGGGGCGACGACTTCGTCACCTGGGCGACCCCGTTCGCCGACCACTGGACGTCCCCGTGGGCCGGCCTGTTCCGCGGCTTCCTCACCGCCGTCCTCTTCGCCCTCGTCCTGCTGCTCGCCGTCCTCACCTTCACCGCTGTCACCCTCCTCATCGGCCAGCCCTTCTACGAGTCCCTGTCGGAGCACGTCGACCTCGCCGAGGGCGGCCACGCACCCGAGTCGGGCCTGCCGCTCTGGCGCGAGCTGTGGATCTCCGCCCGCGACAGCCTGCGCATCCTGGTACGCGCCACGCTCTGGGGAGTCCTGCTCTTCGCCCTCGGCTTCCTCCCGTTCGTCGGCCAGACGGCCATCCCCGTACTCGGCTTCTTCGTCACCGGCTTCTTCCTGACGGAGGAACTCACCGCGGTCGCACTCCAGCGCCGCAGCGTCGAACTGCGGGAACGCCTCGCCCTGCTGCGCGCCCGCAAGGGTCTCGCCTGGGGCTTCGGTACGCCGCTCGCGGTCGCGTTCCTCGTGCCGTTCGTCGCGGTGTTCCTGATGCCGGGCGCGGTGGCGGGGGCGACGCTGATGGCCCGCGACCTCCTCGGCGAGGAGCCGAACGCTTCGCGGGGTTCGGGGCAGCCCGCGACGCACTGACTCCGTGGGGCGTGGCGGGCGCCCGCGCGCGTGACTCTCTCGCGTGCTGCGTCCGCATCGCCGCCGGCCGGCCGCCGAAGCACTAGCGTCGGACCATGGAACAGATCGCCTTCCTCGGCCTCGGTCACATGGGGGCGCCCATGGCGCGCCACCTCCTCGACGCCGGACACCCGCTGACCGTCTGGAACCGCACCCCCGCGAAGGCCGCCCCCCTCGTCGAACGGGGCGCCGTGCTCGCGGACAGCCCCGCCGACGCCGTACGCGGCGCGGACGTGGTCATCACGATGCTGGCCAGCCCGGACGCCGTGTCCGAGGTCGCCGACGCCATCGTGCCCGTACTGCCGTCCGGCACGTACTGGGTGGAGATGTCGACCATCGGCCCCGACGCCGTACGGCAGTTGGCGGCGCGGGTCGGAGACGGCGTCACCTTCGTCGACGCCCCCGTCATGGGCAGCACCGACAAGGCCGAGGCGGGCGAACTCGGCATCCTCGCCGGGGGCGACGCGGCCGCCGTCGAAGGGGTGCTCGCCCACATCGGTAAGGTCACCCGGACCGGAGCGATCGGCTCCGGCGCCGCCCTCAAACTCGTCGTCAACACCGCCGTCCTCGGCGGCGTGGGCCTGGTCGCCGAGGCCATGGCACTCGCCGACGCGCTCGGCCTGTCCGAGGACGTGGCGAAGGGCGCGCTCGCCGCGGGCCCGCTCGGCGGAGCCGTCGCACGGGCCTTCGCCCAGGACGTCCACTTCGGCTCGGACCTCGCCGTCAAGGACATCGCCCTGGCGACACAGACCACCGAACTCCCGGCCATGGAAGCCATGTTGGCCCACTTCAAGGCCGTCGCCGCGGACCCCGCCCTCGCCCACGAGGACATCGCGCGGGCCGTCACCCGTATCCGGGAACGGTAGGCCCGGCCCATACTGCGGCCATGAAAACGGCGAACCTGGGCGTCCTCTTCCTGATCGAACTGGCCGCCCTCGCGGCCGTCGGCTACTGGGGCTTCACCCGGGCCGTCGCGACGCCGCTCACCTGGCTGCTCGGCCTCGGCGCGATCGCGGTGATGATCACGCTGTGGGGCCTGTTCGGGTCGCAGAAGGCGCCGCACAAGACGAGGGGCGCGGTCCGGGTCGCGTTCGAGCTGCTCTGGTTCGGGGCTGGCGCGACGGCGTTGGTCCTGGCCGGAGCGGTTGGCTGGGCGATCGCGTACGCCCTGGTGTGCGCGGGGAGCAAGACGCTTGCGGTGATCTGGCGTCAGTAGAGCGGGTGTCCGCCGAGATCTGGCGTCGGTAGCGGGCACCCGTCGTGACCTGGCGTCAGTGGCGGACGCTCGCCCCGTGATCCGGTCCCGGCGGCGGGCGCCCGCCTCGATTCACGCGCGGACCCCGAACGCGTACACCGTCTCCGACCGGAACACCTCACCCGGCCGGAGTTCCGTCGTCGGGAAGTGTGGCCGGTTGGGGGAGTCCGGGAAGTGCTGGGTCTCCAGGGCGATCCCGTCGCCGGGCGCGAACGGCAGGCCGTCGCCCAAGTGATCGGCTGTGTACAACTGCAGCCCCGGCTCGGTCGTCGCGACGGTCAGCGTCCGCCCCGACCCCGGATCATGCAGCCCGGCGACCTCCACCGGAGCCTCGGTGACCCCCTTGTCGAGTACGTAGTTGTGGTCGTGGCCGAGCCCAGGCGTGCGCGCCTGCCGGAAATCGAGGCTGGTCCCCGCCACCTCGGCGAACTCACCGGTCGGGATGAGATCCGCGTCCACCGGGGTGTACCGCGAGGCCGCGATCCGCACCTCGTGCGCACCCGCCGCGTCACCGGAGCCGGCCCCGCCCAGATTCCAGTACGAGTGGTTCGTCAGGTTCACGACGGTCGGCGCGTCGGCCACCGCCTCGTACGCGATCCGCAGCGCCCCGCCCTCGTCGAGCGTGTACGTCGCCGAGACGTCGAGGCGCCCCGGGAAGCTCTCCTCGCCGTCCGGGCTCACCCGGCGCAGGCGCACACCGTGCTCGACCGGTTCCGCGTCCCACACATGCTTGTCGAAGCCGCGCTCTCCGCCGTGCAGCGAGTTCGGCCCGTTGTTCCGCGCCAGCTCGTAGGTCCGGCCGTCGAGCCGGAAGCGGCCGCCCGCGATCCGGTTCGCGTACCGGCCGACCAGCGCGCCCAGGTACGGCTCGGGATGCGCCAGATAGCCGTCAAGCGTGGGAAACCCGAGCACCACGTCCGCCGTCGCACCCGCCCGCCCGGGAACCTCCGCCGACTGCACGATCCCGCCGTACGTCAGGACCCGCACCCGCACTCCGCCACGTGCGAGCGTCCAGCGGTGGACGGGGGTACCGTCGGGGAGCGTGCCGAAGAGTTCGCTGCGCATGATCGAGACCCTACGCGCGGCCCGGCCCCGCGTCTCAGGAGATCGGCTGCTCGGCCGTCACCCGGCGGTACGCCAGGGCCGCGAGCCGCGACTGGCCGTCCTTGCTGGGGTGGAACCAGTCCCACTGGCTCAGCTGCCTGCCGTCGAAGCGGTAGTCGAAGACCGCCCCGCCGTCGTACCGGCACAACCGGTCCTTCGCGCACACGTCCTTGAGCACCTCGTTGTACGCCACCACCCGGTCCTGCACCGACGCCCGGCGCTTCGTGGCCGCCTTGGCGAGGTTGTCTGGGTCGGCCAGCATCGACGAGCAGATGCCGAGCTTCCACACCTGCTTGCCCATCGGACTCGTCCGCCCCTCGGACCACAACCGCTTGAGATCCGGCACGCTCGACACATACACCTGCGCCTTGGGCGCCGCGTGCCGCAATGTGCGCATCGCTTCCCTGAAGTCGTCACGGAACGTGTCCACCGGAGTCATCGAGGCGGGCGTCGTCCGGCACGCGTCGTTCGCCCCCGCCATCACCGTGACGAGACCCGGCGACTCGGCGGCCGCCTGCTCCATCTGCGCCGGAAGGTCAGCCATCCGGGCCCCGGTGCGCGCGTAGTTCCAACTGTGGGTGGCCGCTCGCTGCGCCCCCAGCAACCGGACCGCGAGACTCCGTACCTCGGCGTCGGAACCGGTCGCCCACGACACCTCCGGGCAGTCCGTGAGCACCGAGCAGGCGTCGAAGCCCCGCGTGATGGAGTCGCCCACCGCGGCAACCGAGCGTGGACTCGTGTCCCACGTGGGGGTGGGCTTCGGGGACGGCTTGGCACCGGCCGTATTGCCTCTGGAGGCGGGGGAGTTGCCGCTGGTGGCGTCACACGCTGCGAGGCCCGCGGCGCCGAGGGCGATGGCCGTGGCGCCGGCGACGGTGGCCCGGAGCGCGGCTGACCGGTGGCTTCGCATCCGCATCTCCTTGTCCCTTCCCACCGCTCACGGCCGCTGTGGCCGGCTCCGTCGTCGATCGTCACGCTGTGCACACCCCCACGGTTGAGTCCCCGCGGGTGAAACGTCGGTGTGTATGCGCGCCTGGACCGACGGTACGTCACACTCCGCGCGCCGCCACACGGTAGCCTCGGCCCGAGGCGGCCCGACCACTGCTGAACGGCGGAGGCAGGGCGGTCGGACAACCCGGTGAAACCCCGCTGCACAGCTTCCGCTAAGTTACATCACGTCACATCTGTCCCCTTTTTTCCCGATTCCCCTGCTTCACCTAATCTTTGGGGAAAACTGCTCGGCACGGGCGCGAGGCCGCCGGGGAAGGCGAACCTCGTCCCACACTGGAGGTCCCGGTGACGACACGTGGAGTTCTGTACGTGCACTCCGCGCCGCGCGCGCTGTGCCCGCACGTCGAATGGGCAGTCGCGGGCGTGCTCGGCGCGCGTATCAACCTCGACTGGATCAGGCAGCCCGCGGCGCCCGGCACGTGGAGATCCGAGTTCTCCTGGCGCGGAGAGGCGGGCACCGCCTCCAAGCTGGCGTCCGCGCTGCGCGGCTGGCAGCTCCTGCGCTTCGAGGTCACGGCGGAACCCTGCGCGGCGGCCGAGGGCGAGCGCTACAGCGCCACGCCCGAACTGGGCATCTTCCACGCCGTCACCGGCATCCACGGCGACATCCTCATCCCCGAGGACCGCCTGCGCGCCGCCCTCGCCCGCTCCCAGCGCGGCGAGACGGACCTGGAGGCCGAACTCGCCAAACTCCTCGGCAAGCCCTGGGACGACGAACTCGAACCCTTCCGCTACGCGGGCGAGGGCGCCCCGGTGAGATGGCTCCACCAGGTGGTGTGACGCGCCGTGAGATGTGTGTGCGGGGTTGGCCGGCGTACGCGGGGTTAGCTGGCGCTGCGTGAGATGTGCGCCCCTGAAAGGGGCGCGGGGCTGTGACATGTGCGGCTCCGCCGCGCGGGCGCGACAAGCCCCCACCCACCGTCGGACAAAAACGAGCGGGCCCACCCGGAATCTTCCGAGAGGGCCCCGCCCATTTTCAAAGGCTCGCGGAGCGTCGTCGCGTCAGACGCTACGGAACGCCAGCACCACGTTGTGCCCACCGAACCCGAACGAGTCGTTCAGCGCAGCAATCCGCCCCTCAACGGGCAGCTTCCGCGCCTCGCCACGCACGATGTCGGCGTTGGCCTCGGCCTCAGGGTCAAGGTTGTCGACGTTGATCGTCGGCGGAGCCACCCGGTGGTACAGGGCGAGGACGGACGCGACCGACTCGATACCGCCGGCGCCACCGAGCAGGTGCCCCGTCATCGACTTGGTCGCGGACACCGCCATGTGGTCGGTGTCGTCGCCGAACACCGCGCGCAGCGCCTTGAGCTCCGCCACGTCACCCGCGGGCGTCGACGTCGCGTGCGCGTTCACGTGCACGATCTCGGCCGGGTCCAGGTCGGTGTTGTCGAGCAGGCTCCGCAGGGCCTGCGAGATGCCACGGCCGCCCGGCTCGGGCTGGACGATGTCGTGGCTGTCGGCGGAGATGCCCTGGCCGACCGCCTCCGCGTACACGCGGGCACCGCGCTTGGCGGCGTGCTCGGCGGACTCGAGGACCAGAACACCGGCGCCCTCGCCGAGGACAAAGCCGTCCCGGGCGACGTCGTAGGGGCGCGAGGCACCCTGCGGGTCGTCGTTGTTCTTGGACATCGCCATCATGTTGCCGAAGGCGGCGATGGGCAGCGGGTGGATCGCCGCTTCGGTGCCACCGGCGACCACGACGTCGGCACGGCCGCTGCGGATCATCTCGATCGCGTAGCCGATGGCCTCGGCGCCGGACGCGCAGGCGGAGACCGGAGTGTGCACACCCGCGCGGGCGTTCACGGCGAGACCGACGTTGGCCGAGGGGCCGTTCGGCATGAGCATGGGGACGGTGTGCGGGGAGACGCGGCGAACGCCCTTCTCCTTCAGCACGTCGTACTGGTCGAGCAGCGTCGTCACGCCACCGATGCCGGAGGCGATGACCGCGCCCAGCCGGTCGGGTGCGACGGCGGGGTCTTCACCGGCCTTGTCGGTGAAGCCGGCGTCGGCCCAGGCCTCCTTGGCCGCGATCAGCGCGAACTGCGCCGAGCGGTCCAGTCGGCGGGCCTGCGGGCGCGGGATGACCTCGCCCGGTTCCACGGCGATCTGCGCCGCGATACGGACCGCCTGGTCGGCAGCCCACTCCTGCTCGAGGGGGCGGACACCGGAACGACCGGCGACCAGACCCTCCCAGGTGGACGTCACGTCGCCACCCAGCGGTGTGGTTGCGCCGATACCGGTGACGACCACGGTGCGATTGGTCGAGCTCACAGGAATTCTTTCTCCAACGGATACGAGGGATTCAGCGGCGCCACCGCCGGGTGGCGGAGCGACAGCACTAGGCGAACTGGTGATCAGGCCTGGTGCTCGAGGATGTAGGTGGTGGCGTCACCGACGGTCTTGAGGTTCTTGACGTCGTCGTCCGGGATCTTGACGTCGAAGCGCTCTTCGGCGGCGACGACGACCTCGACCATGGACAGCGAGTCGACGTCCAGGTCGTCGGTGAAGGACTTGTCCAGCTGGACGTCCTCGACCGGGATGCCGGCGATCTCGTTCACGATCTCCGCGAGACCGGCGACGATCTCTTCCTGAGTGGCGGCCATGTTGGCGCTCCTTCTATGTATTCAGAGGGTGTGGCGGCGTCGCGACCGGAGTGATCCGGACGGTCTGCCTAGGGGAGGGTAACGACCGTGGCGGCGTACACGAGACCCGCCCCGAAGCCGATGACGAGGGCGGTGTCGCCGCTCTTCGCCTTCCCGGTCGCCAGAAGCCGCTCCATCGCGAGCGGAATCGAGGCGGCCGAGGTGTTGCCGGTGGTCTCGATGTCACGGGCGACCGTGACATGCTCCGGCAGTTTCAGAGTCTTCACCATCGAGTCGATGATCCGCATGTTCGCCTGGTGCGGAATGAAGACGTCCAGGTCGTCCGCGCTGATTCCGGCCGCGTCCAGCGCCTGCTGGGCAACCTTCGCCATCTCGAACACGGCCCAGCGGAACACCGCCTGGCCCTCCTGCGTGATCGCAGGGAACTTGAGCTCGCCCTTGCTGTCGAGGGGCAGCTTGGACACGTCGCCGACGCGGAACTGGTCCCACGGCACGGTCTGCTTGATGGTCTCGGACTTGTCGCCCTCGGAACCCCAGACGCTGGGGCCGATGTGCGGCTCCTGCGAGGGGCCGACGACGACGGCGCCCGCGCCGTCACCGAACAGGAAGGCCGTAGCGCGGTCTTCGAGGTCGGTCAGGTCGCTCAGCCGCTCCACGCCGATCACCAGCACGTAATCGGCGCTGCCCTCGACGACCATGCCCTTGGCGAGGGTCAGGCCGTAGCCGAAGCCCGCGCAGCCGGCGGAGATGTCGAACGCGGCCGCCTTGGCCGTGCCGAGCTTGTCCGCGATCTCGGTCGCGATGGCCGGCGTCTGCTTGAAGTGCGACACGGTCGACACGACGACGGCGCCGATCTGCTCCGCGTTGATCCCGGCGTTCGCGATGGCCTTGCCGGACGCCTCGATCGACATCGCGGCCACGGTCTCCTCGTCGGAGGCCCAGTGGCGCGTCGTGATGCCCGACCGGGAGCGGATCCACTCGTCCGACGAGTCGATCTTCTCGAGGATCACCTCGTTCGGCACGACCCGGGTCGGCCGGTAACCCCCGACGCCCATGATGCGCGCGTACGGGGCGCCCTTACTGGGCTTGATCTTCGACATGCTCTCGGGGCTCCTTGTCAGGCCGTCTGCGTGTCCGCCGTGGCGGCGGAGGAGTGCTCGGCGATCAGGGCGCGGGCTGCGTCGAGGTCGTCGGGGGTCTTGAGCGCGAGGGTCTTCACGCCGGGCAGCGCGCGCTTGGCGATACCGGTGAGGGTGCCGCCCGGGCACACCTCGATGAGCGCGGTCACGCCGAGCTCCTGGAAGGTCTCCATGCACAGGTCCCAGCGCACCGGGTTGGCCACCTGGCCCACCAGACGCGCCACGACGTCGGCACCCGTGGCGACCGTACGGCCGTCCTTGTTCGAGACGTACGTGACCGTGGGGTCGGCCGGCGTCAGTGCCTTCGCGGCCTCTTCCAACGTCGCCACCGCGGGCGCCATGTGACGGGTGTGGAACGCACCCGCCACCTTCAGCGCCACGACCCGGCGCACGCCCTCGGGCTTGTCGGCCTCGAGCGCGGCGAGCTCCTCGAGCGTGCCGGCGGCCACGATCTGGCCCGCGCCGTTCACGTTCGCGGCGGTCAGACCGAGCTTCTCCAGGTGCGGGACGGTGACTTCGGGGTCGCCGCCGAGCAGGGCGGACATACCGGTCTCGGTCACGGCGGCGGCCTCGGCCATGGCCAGGCCGCGCTTGCGCACGAGTTGGAGCGCGGCGGTGTCGTCGAGGACCCCCGCGAACGCCGCGGCGGTGATCTCACCGACGCTGTGGCCCGCGACGGCGCCCGGAGCGATGTCGGCGATGTCGCCGAGCGCGGCGGCCGACAGCAGTCCGGCAGCGACGAGCAGCGGCTGGGCGACGGCTGTGTCGCGGATCGCGTCCGCGTCGGCCTGTGTGCCGTAGTGGGCAAGGTCGAGCCCGATGGCGTCGGACCACGCGGCGACGCGGTCCGCCGCACCGGGGAGGTCGAGCCAGGGAGTCAGGAAGCCGGGCGTCTGGGCGCCTTGGCCGGGAGCGACGAGTACGAGCACTCTCACACTCTCTCTTGTGGACGGCCACGGCCGCCCGTGGGGACAGGGACGAAGAACCGAAGGGGGAATTGTAGGCCCCCGACAAAAGGCTACGACTGAGGTTCGGCGTCGGCGAGGCGCCCCAGGATCAGCGCGATACGCAGCGTGAATGCCGATCTGACATCAGAGGGTGACCAGCCGGTGACGTCGGTCACACGTCGAAGCCGGTAGCGGACGGTGTTCGGGTGAACGAAGAGCATCCGCGCCGCCCCTTCGAGGCTGCTCGCTTGCTCCAGATAGACGCTCAGCGTCTCCAGAAGAGCGGAGCCGGCCTCCTCCAACGGTCTGTAGATCTCCTCCACCAATTGCTCGCGCGCGGCCGGGTCACCCGCGATGGCTCGCTCCGGAAGCAGATCGTCCGCCAGAACCGGGCGCGGCGCGTCCTGCCAGGCCCCGCACGCCTTCAGCCCCGCGGCCGCGGCTTGCGCCGACCTCGTCGCGGCGAGCAGGTCGGGCACCACCGGGCCGGCCACCACGGCACCCGCCGCGTACGGGCCGATCAGCGACTTCGCGACCTGGAGCGGATTGTTGCTGCCACCGGCGATGACCACGAGCCGGTCCCCGAGAACCCCGGTCAGGACCTGCAGCTTGGCGTGTCGCGCGGCCCGCCGGATCGCCTCGACCGTCAACTCGCTGTCCCCGTCGGGAGCGGTGCCGAGCACCACGCACACATGCTCCGGCGAGTTCCACCCGAGTGCCGCGGCCCGGCTCACGGCGCCCTCGTCGGCCTCACCCGAGAGAACCGCGTTGACCACCAGCGACTCGAGGCGGGCGTCCCACGCGCCGCGCGCCTCCGCCGCCTGTGCGTAGACCTGGGCGGTCGCGAAGGCGATCTCCCGCGCGTACACCAGCAGGGCCTCACGCAGGACGGACTCATCGCCGGGCGCCGCCACTTCGTCGATCGCCGACTCCATGACCTCGATGGTCGTGCGGACCATCTCCACGGTCTGGCGCAGGGTGATGGCCCGGGTCAGCTCACGGGGCGCCGTACCGAAGACGTCCGTCGAGATCGCCTGCGGCGCGTCCGGCTGCCGGAACCACTCGGTGAACGCCGCGATACCGGCCTGCGCGACCAGGCCGATCCAGGAGCGGTTCTCCGGTGGCATCGCCCGGTACCACGACAGCGTCTCGTCCATGCGCGTGATCGCCTGCGCGGCGAGGCTCCCGGACGACTTCTCCAGGCGCTTCAGGGTCGCCGAGTGCGGGTGGGTGTCCGCGCGGCGGTCGCGAGGGTCGTGGGCTTCGTTCGCTGAGGGTTCGGGCACGGGGACAAGACTGCCTTATCGGAACGGCTCAGCGGAGGTGAGGGTGCTCGGACCGCCCACGGACCGCCCCGGCCGGGGGTCTACCGTGTACCGCGTGATGGATGTACGTCGCTCAGGCGACCGGTACCCCGGCGGCGAGCCGGACGCCGGAATCGAGTCGTTCCACGCCTTCTCCTTCGGGCCCCACTACGACCCCGACAACCTCCGCTTCGGGGCGCTCCTCGCCTGCAACGAGGAGCGGCTCGCGCCGGGCGCCGGCTTCGACGAGCACCCGCACAGCCACACCGAGATCGTCACCTGGGTCGTCTCCGGCCGGCTCACCCACCGCGACTCGACCGGGCACGAGTCCGTGGTCGGACCCGGCGACGTGCAGCGCCTCAGCGCCGCCGGCGGCGTCCGCCACGTCGAGCGCAACGACGGCCCCGACCCGCTCGTCTTCGTCCAGATGTGGCTCGCCCCCCTGGAACCGGGCGGCGACCCGGTCTACGAGGTCGTGCGCGGCCTCCCCGACTCCACCCCCTACGCCGTGCCCGAGGCCGGATCCCTCCTGCACGTGCGCCGCCTCGCACCGGGGGAGACCACCGCGCTCCCGGACGCACCCCAGGTGTACGTCCATGTCGTCCGCGGTGAAGTGACGCTCGGCGGCGAGAAGTTGGGGCCGGGCGACTCGGTGAGGATCGACGGGGAATCCGGCCTCGAAGCCGTGGCGTCGGCGCCGGCGGAACTCCTCCTGTGGGAGATGGCCGCCCGCTGACACCCCCGGCACGACCGGCCGCGCCCCTCGCACCTTCATCGCGAACGGCCGCGCCCTCTCACCTCTCCATGGCGAACGGCCGCCCGCCCTCACACCTGACTCACACCTCGGCGAGCACCGCGTCCGTGAACGGGGGCCACACCTCGGCCGCCCACGGTCCGAACGCCCGATCGGTCAGCGCCACGCAGGCCACGCCCGCGTCGGGGTCGATCCACAGGAACGTGCCCGACTGCCCGAAGTGCCCGAAGGTCCGCGGCGACGACGAACCGCCCGTCCAATGCGGCGTCTTGGAGCCCCTGATCTCGAACCCGAGCCCCCAGTCGTTCGGGTTCTGGTGCCCGTAACCCGGCAGCACACCCTTGAGCCCCGGATACTGCACGGTCATCGCCTCGGCGACGGTACGCGGATCGAGCAGCCGGGGAGCCTGCACCTCGGCGGCGAACCGCACCAGGTCGTCCACCGTCGACACCCCGTCCTTGGCGGGCGACCCCTCCAAGGTGGTCGAGGTCATCCCGAGCGGCTCCAGCACCGCCTGACGCAGATACTCCGCGAAAGGGATCTCCGTCGCCTTCGCGATGTGGTCCCCGAGCACCTCGAACCCCGCGTTCGAGTACAGCCGGCGCGTACCGGGTGCCGACGTGGCCCGGTGCTCGTCGAAGGCGAGGCCGGAGGTGTGTGCCAGCAGGTGGCGCACCGTGGAGCCCTCGGGCCCGGCCGGGTCGTCGAACTCGATCGCGCCCTCTTCGTAGGCGACGAGCGCCGCGTAGGCGGCGAGCGGCTTGGTGACCGAGGCCAGCCGGAACGGGTGGGCCGTCGGTCCCTGTACCCCGAGGACCGTGCCGTCAGCGCGGACGACGGCTGCGGCGGCGGTCGGGACCGGCCAGTTCTCGATCATCGCAAGGCTCTGCATGACCACGAGCCTAACGGCCCCGCGAGGCCGTTACAGAGGCGGCCACCGTCCGGAAATCGTTCCCGACGCGGTTGCCTGGAGTGCACTTCAGGGGCCTAGCGTGGAGGCACGCCGAACTTGTCCGCGCTCGACCGCAAGACCGACTTCTATACGGGCGCCCGACGGGCGTCGGAGAGGGTCTGGACCACATGAGCAGCACAGAGCAGACGCAGCACTCGGGGGAGCCGCAGCGGATTTCCACTGTGGAGTTGGGAAACAACGGGCCCGTGGTGGGCGTGCAGGGCCTCGGCTGCATGGGCATGAGCTGGGCCTACGGACCGACGGACACCGACGAGGCGCGGGCCACCCTGGAGCGGGCCCTGGAACTCGGCGTCACCTTGTACGACACCGCCGACGCCTATGGGGGCGGCGAGAACGAGAAGTTCCTGGCTCCTTTCCTCAAAGCGCATCGTGACGAGGTGGTCCTGGCCACCAAATTCGCCCTGGGTGTCGACCCGAGCGACCCCACGAAGCGCACCATCAACAACGACCCCGCGTACATCCGCGCCTGCGTCGACGCCAGCCTCCGGCGCCTCGACGTCGACACCATCGACCTGTACTACATGCACCGCCGCGACCCGAACGTGCCCATCGAGGAGACCGTTGGCGTGATGGCCGAACTCGTCGCCGCCGGCAAGGTCAGGCACCTCGGCCTCAGCGAGGTCACCGGCGCCGAACTGCGCACCGCCCAGGCCGTCCACCCCATCGCAGCCGTCCAGTCCGAGTGGTCTCTGTTCAGCCGCGACATCGAGAAGGAGGTCGTGCCGACCGCCGCCGAACTGGGTGTGGCCCTCGTGCCGTACTCACCCCTCGGACGCGGCTTCCTCACTGGCGCTTTCGTCAGCGCCGACAAGGAGCTCGGCGCGGACGACTTCCGCCGCCAGCAACCCCGCTTCACCGGCGACAACGCCGCCACCAACGCCGCCCTCCTCGACGGAGTCAGGCAGGTCGCCGCAGCCCACGACGCCTCCCTCGGCCAGATCGCGCTGGCCTGGGTCCAGCAGCAGGCGCAGGCCTTCGGACTGCCGGTCGTCCCCATCCCCGGCACCCGCAAGCGCAACCGCATCGAGGAGAACACCGAGGCCACCCGCATCACCCTCACCGACGACGAACTCGCCCTGATCGACCCCATCGCCTCCCGCGTGGCCGGTGACCGCTACGCCGACATGTCCTTCACGTCGGCGGGCCGCGAATAGCCCACCGGCGCTTCCGGCCCGGTCCGTCGCCGTGGGCATCCTCTGTCCCGGCGGCGGCCGCCCGGCCCCTCACGCGAGCCCCAGAGCGAACACCGCGAACCCCGCCGCCAGCACCCCGGCCAGCGCCTTCCGCAGATGTGTCTCCTGCTTCCAAGGAGCCTCGAAGCCCCGCGCGTACCGGCCGATCAGCACGAGCAGCCCCGCGAGAACGGGCAGCCACAGCAGCCTTGCCGCTATCCAGCCCGTCGAGTCCGGGCTCGTCGTCAGGCCCGGTATCGCGCCGGCGAAGGAACCCGGTATCGCCGCCACGAGCAGTGCCGTCTGGTGCCAGCACAGGATCGTCATCGCCGACAGATTGATGACGACGACCGGCGCCCACCACGCGGGCCGTAGCAGCAGCCTGCGGATCCGGTCCCGCAGGAGCATCGCCGCACCGCTCTGCGCGGCTGCCAGAGCCGGCACCAGCAAGGACGGCGGATGGGAGTTTGTCCGCGCCTCGCCGGGCACACCGACCATCGACTCCGGATAGCGGAATGCGAGGAGCAGTGTCGCGAACAAGGCCGCACCGCCGATCAGCAGTCCCCACGCGCCTCGCCGGGAAATCCTCTTCTCGCTCCAGCAGACGCCCAGTTGGTAGGCGAACATCCAGCCCGGAAGCAGATTGAGCAGGCTCAGCCAGGACGGCATGACGTCCGCGTAGGGTCCGTAGCGCAGGAAGTCGATCACGGCGACGGAACCGAGAAGCGGCGCCGCCGCCCACACCCCCAGCTTCCGGGCGGCCCGTACGCAGTACGGCGTGAGCGCGGTGATCACCGCGTAGACGCCCACGAACCACAGCGGCTGTATCACCAGCGTCGACCCCGTGTGCAGCGTCGTCGCCGGTACCCCCAGCGCGTACAGCACAAGGATCACCGCGGCGCACACAGCCGTCACCCCGAGGACGGGACGGCCCAGACGCGCCAGCCGGCCGCGCAGCCAGGCCACGGTCGTACCGCCTCTTTCCACAGCTCTGCGGTACGAGAGGGCGGACGCATAGCCGCCCACCAGGAAGAAGATGCCCAGCATCTGCAGTCCCCAGCTGAGCGGGGCGAGGAACCCGAAGGAGGAGAGTGGGCTCGCGTTGTGCAGCGCGCCCTGGTCGTCGAGGGAGAAGCCGCCGAGCAGCCAGTGGCCCAGTGGCACGGCGAGCAGCGCGAGTGCGCGGAGCCCGTCGATCCCCCGGTCCCGGTGGGCCGGTGTCTTCGCGTCGATGGCGGACGCGCTCGTGCGGAGCTTGGCCACGATGGTCATGACGCGTCTCCCGTCGCGATGCGGGCGAAGGCTCGCAGCGAGTCCGTGCCGGGCACGAAATAGCCGGTGTGGCCCTGGGCGAGGTGGGCGGGTACGCGGCGGGCGCCGAAGGACGGGTCGGTCGGATCGGTGCCGTGGCCCAGGCCGAACAGCTCGACGTTCGGCACGCGGCTGATCCAGTCGGTGTCGTCCCGCGCGGCCCACACCCGTGCCGTGGTGCGGAGTTCGGACACCTTGTCCACCCCCATGCCGGGCGAGCCGAGGACCACGAGGTCGGCGGTGGCCAGCCGCGCGGCGGACAGTCCGCACACCACCGACCCGTAGCTGTGGCAGAAGACGCTGGGCCGCGGCGCTCCCGACGCGATCAAGCCCTGAACGAAGCGGGCCAGCCTGGGTGCTCCTGCCTCGGCGAGCCGGCCGGTGGCGGCGTCGGGCCCCAGACCGACCGGCGTGGTGTATCCGACCCAGGCCACTACAGCGGTGCGGCCACCAGACGCCTCGTACAGCGAACGGGCCATCCCCGCCGGGGTGCCGAAGGGATCTGTGGACCGGTCGAAGGAGCTCAGGTCGATGTCCGAGCCAGGCACGATGACGGACACATGCGACGCGCTGCCCAAGTCCCCGTAGACCTCGGCCACCTGGCCGCGACCACGTGGGTCGAAGGCCAGTATCTGGCGTCCGGGTTCGAGGAGTTCGGTGTATCGGGTGATGAGGGAGCGCGCACGGGCGCGGTCTTCCTGCGTGAGCTCCGGATTCTCCGCGCGAGCTCGGACACGTTCGCGCTCTGCTTTCAGCGCACGGACGTTGGCCTCGTAGCGAAGCTTTACCGGAGCCCCGTCCAGATTGCCGACCACCGTCGGATGCCGTTCGACCAACTCGCGGCGCTGGGCGGCATCCGACCCGCCGAAGAACGCGGCCACCCGGGCCGGGCTCGTGGTCGCCGGATCAGGCAGCCCGAACCCGAGCTCATGGTCCGCTCGCCAGGAAGCCGTCCCGGGCGGCGGACCGGTTGAGGGACGCTGCTCGCTGCCGGTGGCCCAGCCCGCCGTGCCGGCCACGATGGTCGTCGTGAGCGCGGCGGCGACCAGAGTCCTTCGGCCGCGTCGTTCCCATGAGTGCAGGCGCATCACCCGTCTCCCTCCATCCGTTGCTTCGATGAGGGGAAGGTAGGGAGACGACGCCCGACGCCGCGTCACACCGGGGTGCCAACTCCGAGGTGATACCGGGGTATTCGGACCTGATACTCAGGTAGGGGGTGGCGTGAGCTGGACTGCCCTGACCTGCGGCTACGAGAGTGATACCAGAGCCGGGGTTACTGATCGCCGGGTGTGACGAGCCCCGTCTCGTAAGCGAAGATCACCGCCTGGGCCCGGTCACGCAGCCCCAACTTGGCCAGTACGCGACCGATATGGGTCTTCACCGTCTGCTCCGCGAGGACCAGCTTGTCCGCGATCTCCTGGTTGGACAGGCCTCGGGCGATGAGTTCGAGCACCTCGGTCTCGCGCGGCGTCAGACTGTTCAGCTCCGGTGAGCGATTCCTGCGGCCGGACGGGCGCTGCTTCACAATGTCCGCGATGAGCCGGCGCGTGACCGAAGGAGCGAGCAGCGCCTCGCCGGCAGCCACCACCCGCACCGCCGCGATGAGATCGGCCGGCGGCGCGTCCTTGAGGAGGAAACCGGACGCGCCCGCCCGCAGCGCCTCGTACACGTAGTCGTCCACGTCGAACGTGGTGAGCATTAGGACCTTGGGGCGGTGGATCACGCCCGGCGGCGGGTCGAGGAGTGCGCGCGCTGCGGCGAGCCCGTCCATCTCCGGCATCCGCACGTCCATCAGGACGACGTCGGGGTGTGTCGTCCGGCTGACCTCGACACCCTGCTTGCCGTCCGGAGCCTCGCCCACGACGTCGATGTCGCTCTGCGCGGCCAGCAGCGCGGCGAACCCCGCCCGCACCATGGCCTGGTCGTCGACGATGATCACGCGGATGGTCATGCGATGCCGAATTCCTTTACGCCGAAGGGGAGTCGGGATCGGCCAGCGGAAGTCGGGCCGCGACGCGGAAGCCTCCCCCGGGCAGCGGTCCCACGTCGAGTGTGCCGCCGACCAACCGTACGCGCTCGTGCATCCCCACAAGGCCGTGTCCGGTGCCCGTCGTCTCCACGGGTGACGTGTGCTCGCCCGCCGGACCGTTGACCACGATCACCAGAAGGGAGTCCTCGTCCATGGAGACGGAGATCTGGGTCCGGGCTCCTGGGGCGTGCCGCACGACATTGGCCAGTGCTTCCTGCACGATCCGGTACGCGGACAGATCCACCGCGGGCGGCAGGTCCGTCAGCTGACCGACGAGCGTCAGCTCAGGCATCGACAACTCCGCCGGGACACCGCCCCGCACCGTGGCCTCCACCAGTTGCTGAAGCCGGTCGAGACCCGGCTGAGGAGCGCGCTCGCCACCCGGAGCATCCTCGCTGCGGAGCACAGCGAGCAGCCGTCGCATTTCACTGAGCGACTCCCGGGCGCCCGCCGCGATCGAGCCGAACTCCTCGCGTGCTTCGGGCGTCAGGCCTTGCAACCGGTACGGAGCGGAGTCCGCCTGCACCGTGATCACGGACATGTGATGCGCCACGACATCATGCAACTCCCGTGCGATACGGGTGCGTTCCTCGAGGAGCGTGCGCCGGGAACGCTCGGCCTCGTTGATCGTCTCCTGTTCGACGAGTCTGCGCTGTGCCTCACCGCGCTCGCGCAGCAGTCTCCCGAGCAGCAGCACCCCACCGCTGAGCACGACCATGAGCACCGTCGTGTCCTGACTGCCCGCGGGCCGGAACACGTCGAGGACGAGTCCGGACGCAACCGTGACCAGCCAGACCCCCAGGACCGCGCGTCTGCTCTCCCGCACGGACAGGGCGACGCACAGGACCAGATATCCCACGATGACCATGGGCGTCCAGGGCACGGCACGCGGGGACGCCGACCCCAGGGCGACGATCGCTCCCGCGATGTCCGCGACGATCACGATGCCCCAGGCGAGCAGCGGCCGGCTGACGGCGAGCAACAAGGGAGCGGACTGCGCGACTCCCAGCGCGCCGGCGAGCGCACCGGAGATCCCGTAATCGTTCGACAGGACCTCGGTGGTGACAGGGATCAGTGTGGCGACGAAGCCCAACGCGATCACGTAAGGAACCAGCCGCACCCAACCCCTCGACGAGCGGGAGAGCAGAGGCTCGGCCGGTCCCGCCGAAGCGGAGAGGGAGGCCCCGGCGGCCCGCAGCCCGCTGACGACAGCGGCGTACGCACGTCGGCGTCCTTCCCGTGGCGCGGCCTTGCCGTCCGGCGGGAGGGGTTCCTGATCGGGTGGAGTCGATGTGGCGCTCATGGCCCGAACAGCGTAGGCAACGACCACTCGCGCCGTCGTCGTACCGAGGAGCTCACCTCACCCCGTACCCAGGTATGACACGAATCCCGTTCCCTGCGCCCGCCGCCGAAGCCGAACCGGCCTCTGGCCGCGTGGCCCGCAACCACGACAGCAACCGCAGCCGCGCCCGGAGCCCCGACAACCGAGCGCCGAACCCCCTACAGCTCCGCGAGCAGCTCGGCCTTCTTCGTCGTGAACTCGGCGTCCGTGACCAGGCCCGCCTGGTGCAGCTCGCCGAGGTGGCGGATGCGGTCGGCGATGTCGGAGGGGTCACGCCGGGCGGGGGAGGGCGCGGACACAGGCACGGCCGAGCCGGTGGCTCGTACCGCGGCGAGGACCGACGCGGCGAACGGCAGCGACTCGTGCACCGGCCCGTACCCGAGCCCGAAGATCACGGCGGCCGGATCCTGGTCGGCCTGGGCGGGCTGCTCGGACGCGTCGCGGCGCAGCAGCCGCAGATGGCCCTCGAAGACCTCCGGCGAGCGCCATTCGACGCCGCTCAGCTCCGCCACGGAAAAGGTCTTGTCGCCGGCCTTCCACTTTGCGGACGACGCCCCCGTCCAGAACCACCGGAAGGCCACCGACTTCCCGTCGAACGTCGCCTTCGCGTCGTAGGCCTTGAAGCGCAGCGGCGCCTCGGGCGGCGACACCAGGTAGTGGGCCGGCGGTATGCCGTCGTCCAGGGTCGTCACGGCGCGCAGCTCGTCCGCGTAGTACTCGGCGAGCGTTTCCCGCTCGGCGGGCAGCACGAGCCGGTAGGGGTCGGAGACGTCCTTGAGCTGTCCCGCGGCAGCGTCCATCAGGGGATCGGCGCCAGGTCTCGGCACCACGCGCAGAACGACGGTTCCGCGCCTCCCGGGAGTGAGTGTCACCGCCGCGATCGCCTCATGGGGAATGCGGCGCTCACCGAGTGCCTGCAGCAGCTTCGGCGTGCGGATTCCCCGTTCGAAGCGGATGAGCACGGAGTCGGACCCGAACTCCCAGGCGGCATGAAATCCGGCCAGTACGTCACCCATGCGGCTCATCGTATGCGGCACGCGCCCCTCCGTCCCCTTTGCGTCGTGCCCCTGTTCCGCCGATTTCTACGCGCGTCAGGCCGAGGTGCCGCCGGAAGATCCGTCACGGCAGGTGTCGTGTCCATGCGCGCATTGCAGGTCGCCGTACGAACCGACGCCGATGTCGGCGAAGTTGCGGAGGCTCTCCGTGCCCGGCTCGAAGTAGCCGGTGTGGCCGTGGGCGCCCGCCGCCGAGAGGACCCGGGCGCCGAACCCGCGGGAGACCGGGTCGGCACCGTGGCCGAGCCCGCCGACCTCCAGGTGCGGCACGTCCTGAATCCAGTCGTCGGGGTCCCGCATCGCCCACACGCGCGCGTCGGTGCCCAGTTTCGAGGCCTTCTCGGCGCGCATCCCGGGGCTGCCGGCCACCGCTATGTCACTCACCCGCGGGGGCAGCTTGCGCGCGGCGACACCGCACACCACGGAGCCGTAGCTGTGGCAGTACAGGGCGACGGACGAGCGTCCCGGCAGCGCGCGCACGAGGGAGTTGAGCCGGATGGCGCCTTCCTCGGCGCGCATCGCGGTGGCCGCGTCGACGCCGAGGCCCGCAGGTGCCGTGTAGTCGGCCCAGGCGATGACCGCGGTCTTCGCGCCGGGCTTGGCCGAGTGCTCCTCCTTGTACAGGGAGCGAGCCATTCCGACGGGCGCCGTGTACTGGCGGGCGGTGCGCTCGAACGTCAGCACAGTGGTGTCGACACCGGGCACCACGACGGAGACACGCTGAGCCGTGCCCAGGTCTCCGAAGACCTCGGCCACGCGGCCGGAACCCTCGGGGTCGAACGCGAGGATCTTGCGGTCCGGGTTCATCAGGGACGTGTACCGGTTCACATGCTGGGCGGCGTCGAGCTGTCCCGCGGTGGTGAGCCGGTTGTCGTGCGTGCTCTTCTCTGCCACTTCGCGCGCCTGGCCGAGGGCGATGCGGTTGGCGCGGTAGCGCAGTTCGACCGGGGCGCCGTTCATGTTGCCGACGGCGAGCGGGTAGCGGGTCGCGAGTTCGTTGCGCTGCTGACCGGTGAGCGAGGCGAAGAAGTGCGCGAGGCGGGTGGGCGGAGCGTCAGGGTCCGGCAGGGCGCGACCGTTGAGGTCGCCGTGGTGCCAGGCCGTGACGGCGGCGTCGAGCGGCGAGGTGACGCCCTTGTGGCGCACGGCTGTCCAGCCGGTGGTCGCCAGCATGACGAACACGACGGCCAGAGCGAGCAGGGCGCGCCAGACGCTGAGTTGCGGGGAGGAGTCGAAGGAAGTCACTGCGGGACACCCTAGGAGAACGACAGGCCAACCCGCGAAACGCGTGAGGCAGATCACGCCCCTGAGGGGTCAATTGGGGCAAATAGGGCGAGGCTTGAGAACTGTCATCACTCTACGTAGGCGCCGATCGCGCTCAGAGCGCGCACGCGCGTACGGTCCGTCACTCCTTGCGCCACTTTCCGGCCAACACTGGCCCCAGTTGGTCGAGATACGACTCGGTGACCGCGCGGATCGACTCCACGCTGATGTCCTCTCCCGCGCCCCACAGTCGCCCGGCCAGGCGCATCACGCCACTGAACGCGGCCACGGTCACGCGCGGGCGGGGGTCCGTCTCCACGTCGAGCCCCTCGCGTTCGGCGATCACGCGGGCGACCTGCTCCTCCAGTTCCGTGGAGCGGCGCAGGTGGGCGGCGATCAAGGAGGGGGTCGATTCGATCATCTGATAGGTGCGCATGTGGAGTTCGACCGGAACGACCTCCTCGATGGACTCACCGAGGGTGTCCCATGCACAGAGCACGGCGCCGCGCAGGGCCTCGAACGGGCCCTCCGTAGGGGGGCGTTCGCGCAGGATGGTGATGAAGCGCGACTCCACCATGTCCTGGACCGCGAACGCGGTCTCTTCCTTGCTCGTGAAGTACCGGAAGAAAGTGCGCTGCGACACATCGACGGCCTCGGCGATCTCGTCGACCGTCGTGCGGTCGTATCCCTTGGTCGTGAAGAGTTCGAGTGCGGAGTGCAGAAGAGCGTCACGGGTGCGCTGCTTCTTGCGTTCCCGCAGCCCGGAACCCGCTTCCCGCGACTTCACCCTGCGCCCCTCTTTTGCCCGTTTGTCCAGCTCAGCTTACCTGTGAGCGACATGACAGTTACCGACTTGTGAATTGCTTTGTCAACTGTCAGTCGCTGTCACTAGCCTCGGGTGCATGACTAGTCAGATCACGCTCGACAAGGCGGACCGGGCTCCGGAGCCCGCGTCGGCTCCGGCCAAAGGGCTGCGCGGCCACCCCTGGCTGACGCTGTTCTCCGTCGCGATCGGCGTGATGATGGTCGCCCTCGACGGCACCATCGTCGCCATCGCCAACCCGGCCATCCAGAAGGAGCTCGACGCGAGCTTCGCCGACGTGCAATGGATCACCAACGGCTACTTCCTCGCCCTCGCGGTCACGCTGATCACCGCGGGCAAGCTCGGCGACCGGTTCGGCCACCGGCAGACCTTCCTCATCGGCGTGGTCGGCTTCGCGGCGGCCTCGGGAGCCATCGGCCTCTCGGACAGCATCGCTCTGGTGGTTACCTTCCGGGTGTTCCAGGGCCTCTTCGGTGCGCTCCTGATGCCGGCGGCGCTCGGTCTCCTGCGGGCCACCTTCCCGGCCGAGAAGCTGAACATGGCGATCGGCATCTGGGGCATGGTCATCGGTGCCTCGACCGCAGGCGGCCCGATCCTCGGCGGGCTCCTCGTCCAGCACGTCAGCTGGCAGTCGGTCTTCTTCATCAATGTGCCGGTCGGCGTCATCGCGCTCGTCCTGGGGCTCTTCATCCTCAAGGACCACCGCGCCGAGAACGCGCCGCGGTCCTTCGACGTCCTCGGCATCGTGCTGCTCTCCGGCGCGATGTTCTGCCTCGTCTGGGCGCTCATCAAGGCCCCGACGTGGGGCTGGGGCGACGACATGACCTGGACGTTCCTCGCGGCCTCCGTGCTCTGCTTCGCGTTCTTCGCGATCTGGGAGACGCGCGTCAAGGAGCCGCTGATTCCGCTGGCTCTGTTCCGCTCCGTGCCCTTGTCGGCCGGTGTGATCCTCATGGTGCTCATGGCCATCGCCTTCATGGGCGGCCTCTTCTTCGTGACGTTCTACCTGCAGAACGTGCACGGGATGAGCCCCGTCGACAGCGGACTGCACCTCTTGCCGCTGACCGGAATGATGATCGTGGGCTCGCCGCTGGCCGGCGCGATGATCACGAAGGTCGGCCCGCGCATCCCGCTCGCCGGCGGCATGGCGCTCACGGCGGTCGCCATGTACGGCATGTCCACGTTGGAGGCGGGCACGGGCAGCGGCGTCATGTCGCTGTGGTTCGCGCTCCTCGGTCTGGGCCTCGCCCCCGTGATGGTCGGCGCCACGGAGGTCATCGTGGGCAACGCCCCGATGGAGCTCTCCGGCGTCGCGGGCGGCCTCCAGCAGGCCGCGATGCAGATCGGAGGCAGCCTCGGGACGGCTGTGCTCGGTGCCGTGATGGCCTCGAAGGTCGACAACGACCTCGGGGGCAACTGGACCGCCGCCCAGCTTCCCCCGCTCACGCCCTCCCAGCTGGACAAAGCGTCCGAGGCGGTGCAGGTCGGCGTGGCGCCGGTCGCGAAGGGCACCCCGGGGGTGCTCGCCGAGAAGATCACCGCTGTCGCGCACGACACCTTCATCTCCGGCATGAGCCTGGCGTGCCTGGTCGCCACGGGCGTCGCCGTCGTGGCGGTCCTCGTCGCGCTGCTGACCAAGCGCGGGGAGAACGCCGAAGCGGGCGCGGGAGCCGCGCACATCTAGCCCCTCGGGGTAACCCCTAGGCCGCCCCCCATACGACCGCGAACCCACCCCGAAATGCCCTCAGGGAAATCCTGGGGGCATTTCGCTTATCCGGGTGATCCGATCCGTCAGCCCTTCCCGCCTGCTCGTCGAGCGGTCCAGAGTGGCGACAAGTGACCAGCACGACACGGGGGTTGATCGATATGGGTACGAGGATGCGCGCCGCGATGGGGATGACGCTGCCGCTGACGGCCGTGGCGGCACTGGCGGCCGTCCTGCTGACGCCGGCTCATGCGGGGGCGACGGCCCCGCCGACCGGCGGCGACTGCTCGGCGGGGGAGCTGTGTCTGTGGGAGGGGTCCGGCTTCGAGGGGAAGCGGCACGTGTACGAGCTGTCCGGGACCGATATCGAGAGCTGCGTGGCGCTGCCGGAGGGGGTCAGCGCACAGGCTCTCGCCAATCGCACCGGACGGCCCGTCACGGCCTACCAGTCCGCCGAGTGCGCCGAGACAGGGGAGTTCCAGACCTACCCGGGCAGTGGCACGTGGGCGCCCCAATCCCCGTACAAGGTACGGGCGTTCAAGGTCTGGGAGCGCTGACATGAAACGAAGCGAGGCGCGGTGCGGCCTCCGTGGCCGCACCGCACCTCGAACCTCTACGACAGTCCAGGCAGGACCCCTACGCGTCGCCGCCCGCCGCGCCAGGATCGGCCGCTGTGACATCCAGGAGCTGGTAGCGGTCGATCGCCTGCTTCAGGACCGAGCGGTCGACCTTGCCCTCACGGGCCAGCTCCGTGAGCACGCCCACCACGATCGACTGGGCGTCGATGTGGAAGAAGCGACGGGCCGCGCCCCGCGTGTCCGCGAAGCCGAAGCCGTCCGCGCCGAGCGACTGGTACGTGCCCGGTACCCAGCGGGAGATCTGGTCGGGCACCGTCCGCATCCAGTCCGAGACCGCGACGAACGGACCCGCCGAGCCGGACAGCTTCTGCGTGATGTACGGGACGCGCTGGTCCTCCTCGGGGTGCAGCAGGTTGTGCCGCTCCACCTCGACGGCCTCACGGCGCAGTTCGTTCCACGAGGTCGCCGACCAGACGTCCGCCTTGACGTTCCACTCCGAGGCGAGGATCTGCTGCGCCTCCAGGGCCCACGGCACCGCCACGCCCGAGGCGATGATCTGCGCCGGGATGGCGCCCGACGTGCCCGCGCTGTAGCGGTGGATGCCCTTGAGGATGCCCTCGACATCGACGTCGGCGGGCTCGGCCGGGTGCTGGATCGGCTCGTTGTAGACGGTGAGGTAGTAGAAGATGTCCTCGCCGTGCGGGTGCTCGGCGGTCGCGCCGTACATCCGCCGCAGACCGTCCTGGACGATGTACGCGATCTCGAAGCCGAAGGCCGGGTCGTAGGCGACACAGCCCGGGTTGGTCGAGGCGAGCAACTGCGAGTGCCCGTCAGCGTGTTGCAGACCCTCACCGGTCAGGGTCGTGCGGCCGGCGGTCGCGCCCAGGACGAAACCGCGCGCCAACTGGTCCGACATCTGCCAGAACTGGTCGCCGGTGCGCTGGAAACCGAACATCGAGTAGAAGACGTAGACCGGGATCAGCGGCTCACCATGCGTGGCGTACGCCGAACCCGCGGCGATCAGCGACGCCGTACAGCCCGCCTCCGAGATGCCGTCGTGCAGCATCTGGCCCGTCGGCGACTCCTTGTACGCGAGCAGCAGGTCACGGTCGACGGACTCGTACTGCTGGCCGAGCGGGTTGTAGATCTTCGCGCTCGGGAAGAACGAGTCCATGCCGAACGTGCGGTACTCGTCCGGCGCGATCAGCACGAAACGCTTGCCGATCTCCTTGTCCCGCATGAGGTCCTTGAGCAGCCGGACGAACGCCATCGTCGTGGCGATCGCCTGCTGACCGGAACCCTTCTTCACGTTCGCGTACGTCTTGTCCTCGGGGAGCCGCAGCGGCTTCGACCGCACGACGCGGGTCGGCATGTAGCCGCCCAGCGCCAGCCTGCGGTCGTGCATGTACTGGATCTCCTCCGTGTCGCGGCCCGGGTGGTAGTACGGCGGCACGCCGTCCTCGAGCTGCTTGTCGGAGATCGGCAGGTGCAGCCGGTCACGGAAGGCCTTCAGGTCGGAGACCGTCAGCTTCTTCATCTGGTGGGTCGCGTTGCGGCCCTCGAAGTTCGGGCCGAGCGTCCAGCCCTTGACCGTCTGCGCCAGGATGACCGTCGGCTGGCCCTTGTGCTCCTTGGCCGCCGTGAACGCCGCGAAGATCTTCTTGTGGTCGTGCCCGCCGCGACCCAGGTGCAGGATCTGGTCGTCGGTCATGTTCTCGACCATCGCGCGCAGCCGGTGGTCACCACCGAAGAAGTGGTCACGGATGTACGACCCGGGTTCGGTCGCGTACGTCTGGAACTGGCCGTCGGGCGTGATGTTCAGCTTGTTCACCAGGACGCCGTCGCGGTCCTGCGCGAGCAGCGGGTCCCAACTCCGGTCCCAGACCAGCTTGATGACGTTCCAGCCGGCGCCGCGGAACTGGGACTCCAGCTCCTGGATGATCTTGCCGTTGCCGCGCACCGGGCCGTCGAGGCGCTGCAGGTTGCAGTTCACGACGAAGGTCAGGTTGTCCAGGCCCTCACGGGCCGCGATCGACAGCTGGCCGAGCGACTCGGGCTCGTCCATCTCGCCGTCGCCGAGGAACGCCCAGACATGCGAGTCCGAGGTGTCCGCGATGCCGCGGGCCTGGATGTAGCGGTTCATCCGCGCCTGGAAGATCGCACCGAGCGGGCCGAGGCCCATCGAGACGGTGGGGAACTCCCAGAAGTCCGGCATCAGTCGCGGGTGCGGATACGACGACAGGCCGTAGGGCGCCTTCGACTTCTCCTGACGGAAGGCGTCGAGCTGGTTCTCGGTGAGCCGGTCCAGGAGGTAAGCGCGGGCGTAGATGCCCGGCGACGCGTGGCCCTGGAAGAAGATCTGGTCGCCGCCCCGCCCGTCGTCCTTGCCCCGGAAGAAGTGGTTGAAGCCCACGTCGTACAGCGAGGCGGAGGACGCGAAGGTCGCGATGTGACCGCCGACCCCGATACCGGGGCGCTGGGCGCGGGACACCATCACCGCGGCGTTCCAGCGGGTCGCGTTCAGGACCTTGCGCTCGATCTCCTCGTTGCCGGGGAAGAACGGCTCGTCCCTGGTGGCGATCGTGTTGATGTAGTCGGTGCTGCGCATCTCGGGCACGGCCACGCGCTTCTCGCGGGCGCGCTCGATCAGTCGGAGCATCAGGTAGCGGGCCCGCTCCCGCCCGCGCTCGTCGACGGCGGCGTCGAGGGAGTCGAGCCATTCCTGGGTCTCTTCAGGATCGAAGTCCGGGACCTGGCTGGGAAGGCCGCCAATGATGATCGGATTGCGATCGGATCCGGAAGCCACGCTGTTCCTTCACTGTCGGTCGAGCACGGTCGGTCGAGATGTGCAATTGGAGGTGCAGGTGGGGGCTGTGCCGCTCCCCATCGTGTACCTCAAGAGGACAATCGTCATCTGTACCGGGAGGTAATCGGAGTGATTCTCCGGGGTTCCCCGGACGGGTGCTGCCAAATCGCAACGATACGCTCATGTGGTTCGCCCGTTCCGTGAGGCCGTTCGGCCGAGACGGACGACGATCGTCCACGGGGTGGGCAAATCCGGCAGATCGGTGTGGCATACCTCACCGGCCTGCGGGGATCCTTGACAGGAGATGCGGTGAGACCGCCTGGAACGTCACCGTTTCGGCGGTCTCGGGGGCCGGGTACTTGCGCGATCCGCCCCGCCCGTGTGGACTACGGCCAACGCTTCGCGCACGCGCGAAGCCCCGGACAACTTCGTAAACATGATCAGGAGGCAATCCGTGAGCGCGACCGCGGACCACGCGGAGGAGCGGACCAACCTTGCCGCGAGGCTGGGTTTCCAGCCCGAGGAGGTGGTCCAGGAGATCGGCTTCGACGACGACGTCGACCAGGAGCTCCGCGAGTCCATTGAGGAAGTCATCGGCAGCGAGCTCGTCGACGAGGACTACGACGACGTCGCTGACGCGGTGGTGCTGTGGTTCCGCGAGGACGACGGCGATCTGACGGACGCGTTGGTAGACGCCAGCCAGCTGGTCGACGACGGTGCCCCTGTCTGGCTGCTGACCCCCAAGACGGGGCGCGACGGCTACGTGGAGCCGAGCGACATCAACGAAGCGGCACAGACTGCCGGTCTCTCGCAGACCAAGAGCATCAACGCGGGCAAGGACTGGGCGGGCAGCCGTCTCGTCACGCCGAAGGCAGCCGCCAAGAAGCGCTAGCCGACGGAAGACCCCAGCAGACACACCGTGAGGCCCCTGTCGACGCATGACGCGTCGACAGGGGCCTCACGCGTGCACGCGGCCGGCCCGCCACCGCTCCGGGTGCCCGTGCGCCCGGTCCGTGCGTCCAGTGAGGGGGCGCGACCCCCTGACGCGCGGCCCCTGACACGTGGCGTCGCGCTCTGGATCTAGGCTGGGCATCACCCGAAAGGCCCCACGGAAGGAAAGCTTGACCATGACGATCGAGGTCGGCACGAAGGCTCCGGATTTCGAGCTCAAGACGCAGCACGGTGAGACCGTGCGGCTCTCGGACTTCCGCGGCGAGAAGAACGTGGTGCTGCTCTTCTACCCCTTCGCCTTCACCGGCGTCTGCACCGGCGAGCTGTGCGCCCTGCGCGACGAGCTGCCCAAGTTCGTCAACGACGACGTGCAGCTGCTCGCCGTTTCGAACGACTCGCCGTTCAGCCTGCGCGTCTTCGCCGAGCAGGAGGGCCTGGAGTACCCGCTGCTGTCCGACTTCTGGCCGCACGGCGAGGCCTCGCGCGCGTACGGCGTGTTCGACGAGGAGAAGGGCTGCGCGGTGCGCGGCACCTTCATCATCGACAAGGAGGGCGTGGTGCGCTGGACCGTAGTGAACGGTCTGCCCGACGCCCGCGACCTGAACGAGTACGTCAAGGCGATCGACGCCCTCTGACCCTCAGGGGTCACCGGGACGGCTCTGCGCATCTCTCAGGGACATCTCGGGGATGACACCCTGGGATTCTTCGGGTGCGGAGCCTGTGGCCGCCGGGAACCGGTCACTAGGATCCAGACGTTGATCCGATACCAATGCACGACGGGGCTCCCCGCCCCCGACACCAATGGGAGGACTCGTGGGAGTCAGCCTCAGCAAGGGCGGCAACGTATCGCTGACCAAGGAGGCTCCTGGCCTGACCGCGGTCATCGTCGGCCTCGGGTGGGATGTCCGTACCACCACGGGTACGGACTTCGACCTTGACGCCAGCGCCATCCTGACGAACGCGGAGGGCAAGGTCAGCAATGACGCCAACTTCGTGTTCTTCAACAACCTGAAGAGCCCGGACGGCTCGGTCGAGCACACCGGCGACAACATCACGGGTGAAGGCGAGGGTGACGACGAGCAGATCAAGATCAACCTCGCCGGCGTCCCGGCCGATGTGGACAAGATCGTGTTCCCGGTCTCCATCTACGACGCCGAGAACCGCCAGCAGTCGTTCGGCCAGGTGCGCAACGCGTTCATCCGCGTCGTGAACCAGGCGGGCGAGACGGAGATCGCCCGGTACGACCTCTCCGAGGACGCCTCGACCGAGACCGCCATGGTCTTCGGCGAGCTGTACCGCAACGGCGCGGAGTGGAAGTTCCGCGCCATCGGCCAGGGCTACGCCTCGGGCTTGCGCGGCATCGCGCAGGACTTCGGCGTCAACGTCTGAGCCGAGCAGATTGACCAGTCCGGCGCCGCACCCGTGTGCGGCGCCGGACGCGCTCGACAACTCAAGCGACATCAACTCGGGGAGGATCACGATCATGGGCGTCACGCTCGCCAAGGGGGGCAATGTCTCCCTCTCCAAGGCCGCACCGAACCTCACGCAGGTGCTGATCGGGCTCGGTTGGGACGCGCGTTCCACCACCGGCGCCGACTTCGACCTCGACGCCAGCGCGCTGCTGTGCAAGGACGGCCGGGTGCTCGGCGACGAGTGGTTCATCTTCTACAACCAGCTCACGAGCCCCGACGGTTCCGTCCAGCACACCGGCGACAACCTCACGGGTGAGGGCGAGGGTGACGACGAGTCGATCATTATCGACCTGACCAAGGTGCCGGCCTACTGCGACAAGATCGTCTTTCCGGTGTCGATCCATGACGCGGACAACAGAGGCCAGACGTTCGGCCAGGTCAGCAACGCCTTCATCCGCGTGGTGAACCAGGCGGACGGCCAGGAGCTCGCGCGCTACGACCTGAGCGAGGACGCCTCGACCGAGACCGCGATGATCTTCGGTGAGGTGTACCGGTACGGCGGGGAATGGAAGTTCCGGGCCGTGGGACAGGGGTACGCGTCCGGCTTGCGTGGCATCGCTCTAGACTTCGGGGTCAATGTTTCGTAAAGCCGTGCGCGGAGCGGGGGAGCCCCGTCCAACCGGCGCGGGGAGACCCGTACTCACCTGATGGGGTAGCCAGTGGTTTTGAAAACCTTCGGCTGGTCGTTCGCAATCACTGCGCTCGGCCTGGTCGCGGCGGTGTTCTACGACGGATGGACAGCACTCGGGGTCGTCGCGATCCTCGCCGTCCTCGAGATCTCGCTGTCCTTCGACAACGCGGTGGTCAACGCCGGAATCCTGAAGAAGATGAATGCCTTCTGGCAGAAGATCTTCCTCACGGTCGGTGTCCTGATCGCCGTCTTCGGTATGCGCCTGGTCTTCCCCGTCGTGATCGTCGCGATCAGCGCGAAGCTCGGCCCCATCGAGGCGGTCGACCTCGCGTTCAACCAGCCCGACCGTTACCAGCAGCTGGTCACGGACGCACACCCCTCGATCGCCGCCTTCGGTGGCATGTTCCTGCTGATGATCTTCCTCGACTTCATCTTCGAGGAGCGTGACATCCAGTGGCTGCGCTGGATCGAGCGGCCGCTGGCCAAGCTCGGCAAGGTCGACATGCTCTCGGTCTGCATCGCGCTGATCGCCCTGCTCATCGCCTCGGTGACCGTCGCGACCCAGGCCCACCAGCACGGCGGTGTGCACGTCGACAAGTCGGCGACCGTTCTCCTCTCCGGCGTCGCCGGCCTGATCACGTACCTGATCGTCGGTGGCCTCTCCGGCTTCTTCGAGAACCGGCTCGAGGAAGACGAGGAGCGCGAGCACGAGGAGGAGGAAGAGGCCAAGCGGACCGGCAAGAAGAAGCCCGCCATCGTCCTCGCGGGCCAGGCCGCCTTCTTCATGTTCCTCTACCTCGAGGTCCTGGACGCGTCGTTCTCCTTCGACGGTGTCATCGGCGCCTTCGCCATCACCAACGACATCGTGCTGATGGCGCTCGGCCTCGGCATCGGTGCCATGTACGTCCGTTCGCTCACGGTCTACCTGGTCCGCCAGGGCACCCTGGACGACTACGTGTACCTGGAGCATGGCGCGCACTACGCGATCGGCGCCCTCGCCGTGATCCTGCTGGTCACGATCCAGTACGAGATCAACGAGATCATCACCGGCCTCGTCGGTGTCGTGCTGATCGCCTGGTCGTTCTTCTCGTCCGTCCGCCGCAACCAGAAGCTGGCGGCCGCGGAGGGAAAAGTGACAGCCTCGGGCGACAAGGCTGAGGTTTCGTCCGGGGTCTGACCCTCGAACACGCCGAGCGGGGCGGCCGGGCGAGGAGAGATCCTCCCCGGCCGCCCCGTCTGCGTATCCGGCATCCTGGGCATGAACTCAGCAAAGACAGGTCTACGCAGGACACTTGGGGGCGAAATGTCCTTCTGGGACGGACTGTTCCGGGGGCGCGCGGCAGAGTTCGATTCGGGCAGTGCCGCGTCCAACTCGATCGAACTCACCAAGCGGCACCCGGTCGTCTCGCTCTCCAAACAAGGGGCGGCGACCGGAAATCTGCGCATCAACCTGTCCTGGCGGATGCGCACATCGGACATAGGTGGCCCCGAGCGCGAGAGCGTGCTGCGGCACCCCTTCAAGCTGTTCAAGCCGGATGTGGTGCAGGCCCATACGCAGAGCATGGTCAATGTGGACCTGGACCTCGGCTGCCTGTACGAGCTGACCGACGGCGAGAAGGGTGTCGTACAGCCGCTCGGTAATTACCTCGGGGCGCTCAACGCGCCGCCGTACGTGAAGCTCAGCGGGGACGACCGCTTCGGCTCGGCGTCGGGGGAGACGATCTACGTCAATCTCGACCACCGCGAGTCCATCAAGCGACTGCTCGTGTTCGTCTACATCTACGACCAGACACCCGCGTTCGACCGTACGCACGCTCACGTCACGCTCTTCCCGAGCAACGGCCCGCGCGTCGAGATCAGCCTCGAGGAGCGCGCCCCGCAGGCCCGCTCCTGCGCGGTCGTCACGATCGAGAACGTCAAGGGCGAACTGGTCGTGAGACGCGAGGTGAAGTTCGTGTACGGCTTCCAGGCCGAGCTGGACCGGCTGTACGGGTGGGGCCTGCAGTGGGGCCGGGGGTACAAGTCCAAGGTCGGGGAGCGCTGACGCCGTGCGCCGGCTCCCCTAATGGTTCCCCCCGGTTCCGCCCTACTGCGAAATGAACTGCGGCCCTTGCGGCGGCAGGGCGAAGTTCGGGTCGGGCGGTGACTGTACGGGCTGCGGGTAGCCGTACGCGGGCTGCGTAGTGGGCACCGGCATGGCGATCGGCGCGGGCTGCGTGGGCGCCGCGGGCGGATACCCGTACGCCGGCTGAGGCGCGGCGTGAGGCGCCGTCTGGGCCAGCGAGGCGGCGGCCGGCTGCGGGGCGTGCCCTGTCCCGTAAGGGGACGGAGAAGGCGGCTGCTGCGGAGGCGGCGGGAACGACGTCTCGGGGCTCGGCGGCGGGAACGACGCCTGCGGGCCGGGCGAGGTGAAGGGCGGCTCCGGTTCCGGCATCGGGCCGGGCGGAGGCGGCGTCAGGCCCGGCTCCGGTTCCGATTCGTCCACCGAGATGCCGAAGTCGGTGGCGAGGCCGACCAGCCCGTTCGAGTACCCCTCGCCGAGGGCGCGGAACTTCCAGCCCTCGCCGCGCCGGTACAGCTCGCCGCAGATCAGGGCCGTCTCGGCGCCCGTCTCCGGCTTCACGTCGAAGTGGGCCAGCGGCTCGCCGTCCGCCGCCGACGCGTCGTACAGCAGGATCCGCAGGGCGGGGACGCGGTCGAAGGAGACGTCGTCCGCCGAGGCCACGATGAGGACCCGGCCGAACTCTGAGCCGAGGCCCGCGACGTCGGCCTGGATCGTGTCGGTGAGCCCGTCGGCGGCGCGCTTCTTGCCGAGGCGCCAGACCTTGCCCGACGGGTGCCGGGGCTGGTTGTAGAAGACGAAGTCCTCGTCGGACCGCACACGGCCGTCGGGGCCGAGGAGCAGTGCGGAGGCGTCGACGTCGGGCACGCCGGGCCCGGAGGTCCACCGCAGTACGGCGCGGACCGCCGTGGCTTCGAGCGGGACGTTCGACCCCTTCAGCATCGCGTGCGTCATGCGGTCATCCTGCCTTCCCTGTCCTGGCCAGGACAACGCGGGGGCCCGACGCGTCGGGGGTCGGATGGCAAGGTGGACATGGGTGGGTTACCTGAATTTCATGCCACGTGGGAACTCTTGACATGGGTTTTTACGTACTATTACCGGCCACATAATGTCGGCCGGACCGGCAGTACGGGGGAAGTTCCATGCGTCATTTCGGGCATATCGAACCGGAGGTGCGGCAGCGCCTCTTTCATCGCGAACCAGGTGACTTCACCGCGGATTCGCCGCCCCGGATGCTCGCGGCGGCTCTCGGGGCGACGCTCTACAGCCCGGCCACGCGGCCGCGCCTCGCCGACGACGTCCTCAAGCAGGCCGGACGTGGCGTCGTCTCGATGGTGCTGTGCCTGGAGGACTCGATTGACGACGCCGAGGTCGTGGACGCTGAGGAGAACCTGGTCCGCCAGTTCACCGACCTGGCGGCCCGGCCCGACGCGCGGCCGCCGCTGCTGTTCGTCCGCGTCCGCACCCCGGAGCAGATCACCGATCTCGTCCGCCGCCTCGGCTCCGCCGTGCGGCTGCTGTCCGGATTCGTGCTGCCGAAGTTCACCGAGGAGCGGGGCATTCCGTTCCTGGAGGCGCTCGCCGCCGCCGAAGCGGCCGTCGGGCGGCGCCTCTTCGCGATGCCCGTCCTGGAGTCGCCCGAACTCATGCACCTGGAGACGCGCGGCGACACGCTTGCCGGGATCGCCCGCGCCGTCGACAAGTACCGCGACCGGGTCCTGGCCCTGCGCCTCGGCGTGACCGACTTCTGCTCCGCGTACGGGCTGCGCAGGCCGCCGGACATGACCGCGTACGACGTCCAGATAGTGGCCTCCGTCATCGGTGACGTGGTCAATCTGCTCGGCCGCGCCGACGGTACGGGCTTCACTGTGACCGGGCCCGTGTGGGAGTACTTCCGCCACCAGGAGCGCATGTTCAAGCCGCAGCTGCGGCGCAGCCCCTTCCAGGAGGGCCGGGCCGTCGAGCTGCGCCAGGCCCTCATCGAGCACGACATGGACGGCCTGCTGCGCGAGATCGAGCTGGACCGGGCCAACGGCCTGCTCGGCAAGACCTGCATCCACCCGTCGCACGTCATGCCGGTGCACGCGCTGTCCGTGGTCAGTCACGAGGAGTACGGCGACGCTCAGGACATCCTGCGGCCCGAGCGGGGCGGTGGCGGCGTCCTCAGATCCGCGTACACGAACAAGATGAACGAGGTGAAGCCGCATCGGGCCTGGGCCGAGCGGACCCTCCAGCGGGCCGAGGTGTTCGGGGTGGCGCGTGAAGACGTCGGCTTCGTGGAGCTGCTCACGGCGGGGTTGCCGGCGTGACGGGGCGCTGCCGCTGGGCGCCGAGACGGTGGTGGGCGTGAGTGTGGCGGCGCCGGGTGCCAGGGGGAGTGCCGGGCGCGGCGGACACCCGAGCGGTGATCAGCACAGAAGCCAGTACCGGCGCCCAAGTCGTGATGCGCGCGAGCGCCAGATGAGCTCGAGAACCATAAGAACGCAAGGGTCATGATGAATACGAGGAAAAGGGGCGAAGTGGTCTGGTCGGGGACATGGGTCGCGGAGCGGCTCGGCGTCGAGCTCGTCGGTGACGAGGCGCTGGCCGGGCTGCTCGGTCTCGCCCTGCGCCGCAACCCCAAGCGGGCCCACCTGCTCGTGTCGAACGTCCTCGGCAAGCACGTGCCCCAGTCGCCCGACGTCGTCTGGCGCGCCGGATACGACCTCGGACTGCGCGTGCGCGAACTGCTGGGCGAGGCGGAGACGCGGCGGGCCGTCGTCCTCGGGTACGCCGAGACGGCGACCGGACTCGGGCACTCCGTAGCCGACGGAGTGGGCCTCGCGCCCTACCTACACTCGACGCGGCGCCCGGTCGCCGGAGTGGCGCGCGCCGGCGGCTTCGAGGAGTCCCACTCGCACGCCACCTCGCACCTCCTGCTGCCCGAGGACCCCCGCCTCCTCGCCGGCGACGGAGCGCTCGTCCTCGTCGACGACGAGTTCTCCACGGGCAACACGGTCCTCAACACGATCCGCGCCCTGCACGAGCGCTACCCCCGCGAGCGCTACGTCATCGTCGCCCTCGTCGACATGCGCACGCCCGACGACCGCGGCCGCCTGGCCGACTTCGCCCGTGAGATCGGCGCCCGCGTCGACCTCGTCGCGGCGGCGTCCGGCACGGTCGCGCTCCCCGACGACGTTCTCGCCAAGGGGCAGGCGCTCGTGGCCCACCACGAATCCCTGACCACGACACCCGCGCCGCGCGCCGAACCGGGCCTGGTGACCCGCGTGGACCTCGAATGGCCCGCGAACGTCCCCGACGGTGGGCGGCACGGTTTCACGCCGGAGCACCGCGCGGCGCTCGACGCGGCGCTGCCCGGCATGGCCGCGCGCCTCACCCGGGCCCTCAGCCCGGCCCCTACCCCGACCCTCACTCAGTCCCTCACCAGCCCCCGCCGCGTGCTCGTCCTCGGCTTCGAAGAGCTGATGTACGCGCCGCTCGCCCTGGCCCGCGAGGTCGAGAAGGTCACGGAGGCGGAGGTGCGGTACTCGACGACGACCCGGTCCCCGGTGCTCGCCGTCGACGACCCCGGTTACGCGATCCGTACCCGCCTCGTCTTCCCCGCCCACGACGACCCGGCCGACGGCCCCGGCGAGCGCTACGCGTACAACGTCGCGGGTGGCGACTTCGACGCGATCGTCGCCGTCGTCGACTCCACGGCCGACACACCTCAACTGCACGCCCCCGACGGCCTCCTCGCCCGCCTCGCCGAGCACACCGGGCACGTACTGCTCGCCGTCGTGCCGTCGTACGTCCCGGTAGGGGCCGGCCCGCACGCGGGTGCCCCCGAGGGGTCGTACGCCCAGGACGAGGCCGACCCCTACGTGGCTGTCCCCGAAAGGCTCCTCATGCGCGACTCGCTCCCCGAGCCCCTTCGCGGGCCCGCCTTCTCCTCCTACGCGCCCGACGAGGTCGGCTGGCTGCTCCAGGACCTGTCGGACGTCGCGCTCGAGGCGCCCACCGAGGAGCGCGAGGAGGCGATACAGGCCGGCGGCGCGCACTACGCCGAGTCGCTGCCCGTCGAGTACCAGCCGAGCGCCGAGTACCAGGCGCTGTTCCAGTCCGCCCTCGACGTCTCGGCCGCGCGCATCGCGCAGGCCGTGGGCGTCGTGACGGACACCGTGCTCGCCGAGCGGTCCCCGCGGCCCGTACTCGTCTCGCTCGCCCGCGCGGGGACGCCCGTCGGCGTGCTGATGCGCCGCTGGGCCAAGGCGCGACGCGGCCTCGACCTGCCGCACTACGCCGTCTCGATCGTGCGCGGCCGGGGCATCGACGCGAACGCACTGCGCTGGCTCGCCGCCCATCACGACCCGGCCGACGTCGTCTTCGTCGACGGCTGGACCGGCAAGGGCGCGATCACCCGCGAACTGGCGGAAGCACTCAAGGCCTTCCAGCGGGAAGAGGGAGGACCCGGATTCAACCCGGAGATCGCGGTGCTCGCCGACCCGGGTTCCTGCGTGCGCACGTACGGCACGCGCGAGGACTTCCTCATCCCCTCCGCCTGCCTCAACTCCACGGTGTCCGGGCTGATATCGCGGACGGTCCTGCGCGCGGACCTCGTCGGGCCGAACGACTTCCACGGCGGCAAGTTCTACCGCGAGCTCGCGGGCGCGGACGTCTCGACCCACTTCCTCGACACCGTCGAGGCCCGTTTCGACGAGGTCGCCGACGCGGTGGACCTGCAGGTCAAGGAGGTTCTGTCCGCCGACCGCACGCCGACCTGGGAGGGCTGGGCGGCCGTCGAACGGATCAGTGAAGAGTACGAGATCCACGACGTGAACCTCGTGAAGCCTGGTGTCGGCGAGACGACCCGGGTGCTCCTGCGCCGCGTCCCGTGGAAGATCCTCGCCCGCGCGGGCGCCGGCGCGGACCTCGACCACGTACGGCTGCTCGCCGAGCAGCGCGGGGTCCCGGTCGAGGAGGTCGCCGAACTCCCGTACACGTGTGTGGGGTTGATCCATCCCAAGTACACGCGGGGCGCCACCGGCGCGGACGGCAAGGCGGTGGCCGCGAAGTGAGCGCGACACCCGTCACCCTCGTCGCCAGCGACCTGGACCGCACCCTGATCTACTCGGCCGCCGCCCTCGGCCTGACCATGCCCGACCCCGAGGCCCCACGCCTCCTGTGCGTCGAGGTCTACGAGGGCAAGCCCCTGTCCTACGTCACCGAGACCGCGGCCGAACTCCTGGACGACCTCGGCCGCGACGCCGTCTTCGTCCCGACGACCACGCGTACGCGCGAGCAGTACGGCCGCATTCAACTCCCTGGTCCGGCGCCGCGGTTCGCGATCTGCGCCAACGGTGGGCATCTGCTGGTGGACGGGGTGTCCGACCCGGAGTGGCGCGCGGCGGTCGGTGAGCGGATCGCCGCGAAGTGTGCGCCGCTGGACGAGGTGCGGGCGCATCTGGCGCGGACGGCGGACCCGGCGTGGCTCCTCAAGGAACGCGTGGCCGAGGACCTGTTCGCGTACCTCGTGGTCGAACGGGCCTTGCTGCCCGAGGGCTGGGTCAAGGAACTCGCCGTCTGGGCGGAGAGCCGCGGCTGGACGGTCTCGCTCCAGGGCCGCAAGATCTACGCCGTACCGAAGCCGCTCACGAAGAGCGCGGCCATGCGCGAGGTGGCCCGCCGCACGGGCGCGGACCTGTGCCTCGCGGCGGGCGACTCCCTGCTCGACGCGGACCTGCTCACGGCGGCGGATCGGGCCTGGCGGCCCGGGCATGGGGAATTGGCGGACGTGGGGTGGGCGGCGCCGCATGTCACGGCGCTGGAGGCCAGGGGAGTTGCGGCGGGGGAGATGATCGTGCGGGAGCTGGTGGGGGTGGTGCGGGGGAGGACGGGCTGAGGGTTCGGGGGCTCGAGGGTGTGCCGGCGGGGCGTAGGGCTTGGGGGAGTCGTCGCCGGGCCGCTGGGGCGGGGGATCGGAGTGGCCCCGCCGGGATGTTGAGCCTGGGGTAGCGCGTGTGGCGCTTGAGCCGATGGGTTTCTGAGGCCGAGGGCGAGGGCCCGGGGCTGTGTCTTAGAGGGGGCGCTGCCTGGGGGGTGGGGCCGCAAATCACCGCGTGGCCTTCGGGCCTGGGGCCGAGCACGAGAAGTGGGGCATCGGGTTCCGAGGGCTACCAGGAGCCACGTAATCGGCGTTGCGTCTTGGGTCGCATTTGCGAGGGACCGGGCGGCCGGAATCGCCGGCGCGTTATCGGGCCCGGGGGCCAGATGTCAGGCCCGGGTACCCGTAACCGGGCACCCGGGGCCGAGGGTTCGGCCCTCCGAGGGACCGACCGGCGGTCAGCCGCAGGATCGGCGGTCAGCCGCAGCAGCCTCCGCCGCAGCACCCACCGCCGCCTCCGCCACCGGCGGACGGCGTCGGCGCGGACGACGTGGCCGTGCCGCCGACGGCGACCGTGCTCAGGAGCTTCACCGTGTCGGCGTGACCGGCGGGGCAGTCCGCCGGGGCCGAGGACTCGGCCATGGGGCGGCTCAGTTCAAAGGTGTCGCCGCAGGTCCGGCAGCGGTACTCGTAGCGTGGCATGGGCACAGATTACTGGCGCGGGCCTGGTCCGGGTATGCCCCGAGCCCGCTCCGCGAACCGGTGACCTCGCCCGGACGCGCCGGCGGCCCTGGCCTCTGGCGAGCCGGCGGCGCCGCAACAGGGCCGGGCCGGTGACCTCACACCGGCGAACCAGTGGCCTCACGCCGGCGAACCAGTGGCCTCTGCACCCTGACGAGTCGTCCATGCCCCGGGCGCGCCGGCGATCCACTCCTGGCGAGCCGGCGCCGCCCCCCGGCGAACCGGTGGTGACTGCACTCCGACGAGTTCCTGCCCCGCCGCGTCAGCGGCGCCACCGCCGACCAGCCGCCCCGGCCAAGCAACAACCCCCAAACCCGCTACAGCACCCATCACCGAACAACAACCCCCAAACCCACCACAGCACCCCTCACCGAACAACAACCCCCGCCCCCACCCCCAGCAACCCCAACTCCCCCCGAGTAGGCGCCCCCTCCCAGTCACCCACCTGCGCCACCGCGAACGCCCCCGTGGTCACCGCCCGGTCCAGCCGCCCCTCCAAGCCCTCACCGTCGAGCCACGCCGACAGATACCCGGCCACGAACGCGTCCCCCGCCCCCACCGCGTCCACCGCCCGCACCGGCCGCGCCGGAACCCGTAGCTCACCCTCATCGGTGTGACCCACCGCCCCCTCCGCGCCGAGCTTGACCACGACCTCGCGCACCCCGAGTTCGAGAAGCGCCTTGACCGGGTCGGCCTCGCCGGGCGGCGGCGCGCACAGCGGCAGCTCGTCATCGGAGGCGATCAGCAGGTCGACGTACGGCATCCAGCCCCGCAGTTCCTCCGCCGCCGCCGGTGAACTCCACAACTGGGAGCGGTAATTGGCGTCCACGCTGACCAGGACGCCCCGGGCATGAGCGAGGCGAAGCGCCCGTCGGCAGGCGTCCCGTGCGGACGCGCTCAGCGCCGGCGTGATCCCCGTGAGATGCAGAACGCGCGGCGGCGGACCGGCCGCGAAAGCCCGTTCCACCGCCTCGACCGTGAGGCGCGAGCCCGCCGAGCCCGCACGGTAGTACTGCACGCGGGTCACCTCGGGCAGCCGCGGTTCGAAGAGGATCAGGCCCGTCGGGGCGCCGGCGTCCCGGGTGACGTCCGACGTGTCGACCGACTCGGCCCGCAACGTGCGCAGCACCAGCTCACCGGCCTCGTCGGCCCCGACCGAACCCGCCCAGCGGACCCGGTGGCCGAGCCGCGCGAGCCCGATGGCGACGTTCGACTCGGCGCCCGCGACCGACAGGTCCATCGAACCGCCGAGCTTGAAAGGACCGTGTCCGCGCAGCGAGACCATCGTCTCGCCGAAGGTCAGTACGTCGGCGGCCGCACTCACCGGGACGTCTCCACCCTGAGCCCCCCGCTCACCACCCTCACTCACCCGCACACCGCCCTGAGTCGCCCGCACGCCTCCCCGAGCCTCCCGCCCATCACCCTGACTCACCAGCACACCACCCTGAGTCCCCCCAAGCTCTCCTGAGCCCCCCGCCCACCACCCCGACTCACCCGCACACCGCCCTGAACTCAACCGCGCGCTTGGTCAGTTGTTCCAGGTCCCCGCCGTCCGCCGCGTCACCGACGAGCGGCGAGCCGACCCCCACCGCGATCGCGCCGCCCTCCAGATACACGGTCGCCGCCGCCGCGTCGACCCCGCCCACCGGCACGAACGGCGTCTCCGGGAACGGCCCCCGCAGCGCCTTCAGATACGACGGACCGCCCATCGCGGACGCAGGGAAGAGCTTCAACGCCGTCACTCCGGCCGCCTCGGCCGCGATGACATCGGTCGGAGTGAGCACGCCCGCGAGCACCGGCAGCCCCTGCCGCAGCGATTCGTCGACGCCGGCGCCGAGTCCCGGCGTCACGATGAGATTCGCCCCCGCCTCGGCGGCCCCACGGGCGTCCTCCCCCGTGAGCACCGTGCCCGCGCCGAGCCAGGCGTCGTCGCCGAGTTCGGCCCGCGCCCGGCGGATCACGGTGAGGGCGTCACGTCCGCTCAGGGACACCTCCACCAGCAGGATTCCGGCTTCGGCGAGAGCCATCACCGTACGGAAGGACGCGTCCGCGTCGCTCCCCCGGACGATGGCTACGAGGCGCTCGGCACGCAGTGCGGTGGTGAAATCCATGGTGCTCCCAATTATTTGTCGATGACCCCCTGAGGCGTGGACCCTTGGGTGATCGACGACGTGGACCCTTGGGTGACAGACGGAGGCGTGGGGTGAGTCTGGAGGCCGGCCCGGGCGCGGTCCTCGAGGGCGGCGACCTCCGGGTGGCGCGCCCGCCAGTAAGGGTTGTCGTGCGGCAACGTCCCGCTGACGCGCCCGTACATCCCGAACGCCATCAGCATCACGCCTACCACGAAGCTGAACAGCACGTTCTGGATGTGGAAGGCGAGGAAGTTGAAGCGGGTCTGGAGAAGCGCCAGGTTCACGAAACCGCTCAGGATGAACAGGACCCCGAAGACCATGTTGATCGTCGAGGCGACGTTCCTGCCGATGACCGTCCCGGCGAACAGCAGCAGCCCCACGCAGATCGACAGGACGCTGAGGGCACCGTTCGTGTTGAGCCCGGCGACCCGGTCACCACCGGTGTCGAAGAAGCCGATCTCGTCGATGAGCCCCAGGATGCCGAACACGACGAGTACGAGCCCCATGAGGCCCGCGCCGATCCGGTACACCTTGCAGAGCCCGTGATCGACCGGCAGATGATCGTCGAGAACGACGCGCGGATGCCGGAACCGGGACGGGTGGATCCCGGGTACATGCGTGGCCATGTGCGCCTCCCTTGCACGTACGTGCCTCAAGGATCCGCCCGCGCCCCCGACACCGGCAACAGCTCGCGCCAAGGCTCCCGATCCCGTTCAGGCGGGCGTGCCCCGCTCCTCCCGGATCTGAGCGACGACACGGGCCACCGTCTGCCGGACGGCCTCCGTCTCCGTGAGGAAGTGCCAGTAGTCGGGGTGATGCCCCTCGAGACCGGCGACGGCGCGGTCGAGACGCGTCACGGAGTCGTCGAGCGGGCGGGCGTGCCGCGGGTCCGGGGTGCTGCGGCCGGACATCGCGAGCCGCTGCGCGTCCCGGATCGCGAACCGCGTCCGTTCGATCTCCTGCTGCGGGTCCTTCGCCACGGCGTTCAGCCGGTGCAGGCGGTCCGAGGCGGCCGACACGTCCTCGTCCGTCGTGTTCAGCAGGGCCCGGACCGTCGAAAGCAGCGACGTCGCGTCCGGCCACCGCTGCTCGTCCCGCGCGGCCCGCGCCTCGCCCAGCTTCCGCTCCGCCTGCCGTACGTTTTCCGCGGCCTTCTCCGGTACGTGCTGAAGGTCCTGCCAGCACGGCGCCGTGAACCGTCTCCGCAGCTCACTCAGTACGGGCTCGACCTGCCCGGCGCGCGTCGTCAGAGCCTGCGCGCGCGTGCGCAGCGACACGAGCCGGTGGTCGATCTCGGCGGCCCGCTCCGGCAGCCGCTGCGCCTCGGCCCGTACGGCCTCGGCATCCCGCGCGACCCGCTCGGCACGCTCCAGGGTCTCCGGGACGCCGTGCTGCCCGGCGCCCTGATTGAGCCGGGTGAGCTCGGGCCCGAGGGCGGCGAGCCGGGCGGCCAGATCGTCGGCCTTGAGACCGGCGCTGCGCACCGCGTCCAGGGAGTTGCTGGCGGCGAGGAGCGCCTGCCGGGCACGCTCGATCGCGGGGGCGACGCGCGCGAGCTGCGTCTCCGCCTTGCCGAGCAGCGGCCCGAGCCCCTGCGCGAACCGGTCGAGGTCCAGCTTCACCCGGGTCAGCTCGTCCTTGGCACGGGTCAGCTCGGTGCGGGCCCGCGAGACGACCGACGCCTCCAGGTCGTCCCGGTCGAGATCCTGGGCGTCCACGGCGGTGATGTACTGCAGGCTGACCTCGTCGATCCGTCGGCCGAGCTCCTCGAACTGGGACACGGTGCGGCGCGCCGCGGGGGAGTCGTCGACAGCGGTGATGGTCTCGATGGAGATCCGCAGATCCCGCTGCGCGGTGTCGAGTTCGTAGAACGCGGCAGCCGCGGCGTCCTTGGCAGCCTGAGCCTCGGCCCGCTGCCCCTCCCCCCGCCCGAACCACCGCCGCGTACCGCCTCCGGCGAAGGCGGCGGGCGTAGTCGCGAGAGCAACGGCGACGAGGGGTACGGGAAGCAGGACGAGCCCGACGAGATCACGCAGGCCGCTCAGCGGGGCACGCGGTCGTGGTGAACGCAGAGAGACGCGAGCCCACGGCTCCCGCAGCGCGGCGGCGCGAGGCCGCTCGGACGACGCCTTCGGCCGCATCGGTGGTGTCGCCGTCACTACCCTCTCCCGTGCTGCCCTCGGCCGTGCACTGCATCCGCCCTGCCCGGTGTCATTCTCCCACCCGTTACTGACGAACACACGGGCCGGATAGTTCGCGCGCGGCCCACATCCCGCCGCCCGTCGCCCCAGCCCAAACGGGTTTGCGGGGCACCGCCACCGGCAAGGTAGGCTGTCGAATCATCCCGGGCGCGTAGCTCAGCGGTAGAGCGCTGCCCTTACAAGGCAGATGTCGGCGGTTCGAAACCGTCCGCGCCCACCTGGTTTGACCAGCAGCGGAGCCCCTTACCATGATCGGTAAGGGGCTCCGCTGTGATCGTTTAGGAGAATTTTAGGAGATCAACTCCGGAAAGATCTCAACTCGCGGCCTCCAGCGCCACGCGCTGCCCGCGCTGCCAGCGGGCTTCGAGCCGGTCCAGTCGGTGCTTCCGCATCTCCGGCGTGACGTGCTCGTATGTCCCCTCAATATCCTTCGGCACCCAGCCCATCGTCAAGAACCGCAGAGCCCGGTCGACACCGTCGTCCTTCATCCACGTGTCGTGCGTGTGACGCGCCCCACGCATCGTGAAGTCCGGCAGGATCGGATCCCACGCAGCCCGCGGCGCATGTCCCTTGGCGCCGGCATACGCATCACGGCCGCTCGCCGCCGGACGCAGGACACGCCCGAAGTTCCCGCGCCGCCAGAACTGCCCGCCCGGAGTAGAGAACGGATGCTCGTGCGGCCACGCCTCGATGTGCTCCTCGAGGAGCCGCACCAAGAACTCCGGCACGTCCACCTCGCGCGCGCTGTACTTGTTCTTCGGCGGCCCGAGGTACAGCTCGACCACCGCCTTCGGCACTTTGCGGCGCCGAGCCTTCCAGCCCTTCTCCTGACACTCTGCGAGCCTCTTGTCTTCGGCGGCGTGCCAGAGAGCGAGGCGCTCCTCGTCCAGCTCGAACTCGTCCTCGTGCAGCGAGCCGACCCTCGGATCGATCCGGAGCACGTGCCGGACAAACGGCTTCCCGTCGATCCTGTCCTCGCGCTTCAGCAGGCAGTTGTCCCGGTGCAGACCCGTCAACTCGCCCCAGCGCAGACCGAGATAACAGTCCGCCAGGACCATGAGGCCGTGCACACCACCGAGCCGGTCGTACAGGCGGAACGCCTCATCGGGCTGCGCCCACACCTCTTCCTCGTCCTCGGTGTGATGGTCCGCGCCGACGATGATCCGCCGCCCGTACAGCTTGTTCGCCGGGATATACCCCGCGTCCTCCGCGCCGCTGAGGATGGTGCTCAGCAGACTCCGGGCCTGGCTCACCGTTGACGGATGGTGCTGCCCCACAGGCTTCGCGGCGCGCGTCGCCCAGCCCTTCACCGTGAAGACGTTGTTCACTTCGACCAGCGGAGAGTGCTCGAACGCCGGCAGGAGGATCTGGTCGAGCAGATGCCGCCGCCGCGTCACGGTCCCAGGCCGCGGCTTGTTCGCCTTCTTCCAGAGCTCCACCCAGTCGCCGAACTTCGTCTGCGCCTTGGCCGGATCGATCCAGCCGCCGGCGCGGATCGCCGCCTCCTGCTGGTCGCCCCAATCCTCGGCCAGCTTCTTCGTCGGGAACCCGGGCTCGGTGCCCTTACTGCCGTCGGGCTTCTTGTAGCAGGCCCGCCACGTGAACTGCTTGGTCGGCTTCCCGTTGCGGACCTTGAAGACCTTCTCCGCGTATGCCACCGCTCGCCCCCTTGGATCTCAGCTACACGGCCTGGTTCAGGGCCCGTTCGGCGTCAGGGACCCTCTGCCAGTGTGGCGACCGCGCAGTGAGTTGGCGGGAGATTGCCGAAGCCGCATCCTCTTCGATGGCGCTTGCGTCCACGGTGTAGGTGATGGCGTCAGCGCTGTCCTCGAGGTGGAGCGCAAAAGGCTCCGGCAGGTCGTCCTCGCGCTCGATCTGTACGGGAACTGTCTTCCCCCGCGCCATGGTTCGAGCTCGTGGTACCCAGCGCCGTGCCTGCTCGGTCATCGCGGCCGAGAACCAATCGGCGCCCTCTTCCGTGATGTCTTCCTCGTGGAAGTGGAAGGTGCAGCCGGTCGCGTGGTCGACGATGAACGGCGCGAAGTGGTCCCCACCAGAACGCTCAACTTGCATGACCCACATGCTCATTTCCCCGATCCGAGCAGTGCCCCCCTCGGTGACGGTCTGTGCATGTAAGCACACAATGAGGCTGGACGCGCCGACTGGGATGAAAGTTTTCTTACGAGTCTGGTGTGGTTTCTGACTCGTTCGCGACATCCTGCAGATGGCGGCGCGCCTTGCGGTATTGCTGCCACCGCCGGTCGAGTTCCTCCTCGGTCATGTCCTGAGCGCCCTTGAGGATCACGACGATTCGGGTGTCCTCGTCGGCCGGCCCGAGCGGGATGACCATGCTGTCCAGCGTCTGCCCTGAGCGGAGTTCGAGCTCGACCGCCGGCGGGAGGTCGGACTTCGGCCGCTCGGGCGCCGGCGCTGCGGCGGCTGCGGGAATGCGGGTGGGCTCGCCCCCGGCGAGGACGTTGTCGGGGGAGTCGTCGGTCCAGTCCAGGAGGCGCGCGTAAGAGCGCATCGTGTTGGACACCTTGGTGAACGCCTTGCCCTTGCCCTGGCTGCCGCGCTCGATGGCCTGGATCGGAGTGCGGCTGACATGCAGTCGCTCCGCCACCTGGACCTGCGTGAGGCCGAGCGCTTCTCGCGCGTCGGCGAACGCTCGGCCGAGCCGTTCCCAGTCTCGTTCCATGGCTCCTCATCATGCACTAATTCCATGCAACCACCTAGCCGGGTTCCGGCCTTTTGACCTGCGCTTTGGCTCACAAACGGAGCGTTTGGGTTTCATGGGGCGCACTCGTCCCAGGGGTGAATGCGCGCCCCCTGGGGCGCAGGAAGCTCGGAAAACGAGCATTGATGTAGCGCTAGCGCTTGCCTGGCGTGCCTCAGGCGGCTAGCTTGTGATGCGTGAGACCGCACTCCGGCGCTATCCGCTTCAGACGGGAGGCTCTGAAAATGAGCCTTGTTCAGCTCTCTTCCCTGACCGGGATCTCCAAGGGACATCTCTCCTTGGTGCAGAACGGCAAGGCGGGACTGGGCGACGAGAACATTCGTCGCCTCGCGGACGCGCTGGGTGTCACCCCTGCTGACATCACCCACGAGGAGAAGCCGTGACAGCCCCAAGGGCCGCGCACAAGCGCACTCCCGAGATCAGAGAGAACCTGCCCGCCCCCACCACTCCCGAGGGCGAGCTCTTCCACTACACGCCTTACGAGGCCGCCCAGTGGTCGCCCTTCTCGGGCCGGACGCTGGCTGACCTGATCGCCCGCCGAGAGATCGAGTACGTCTTCAACGGCCGCGACAACTACCTGACCGGCCTGCAGATCGTCGCGCTCTCGCGGCGCTACACGGTCGCGCCGTTCTCGAAGCCGGCACGCGCCAAGACCGCGACCGCCGCGTAGTCGAGCCGAACGGCAATGAGGCCGCCCCGTAACCGCCAAGTCCGGGACGACCTCGCGATCCACACGAGTCGAACCTGCAGAACAGGAGCGTGGACCGTGTCCACATCATCCCAGACCCCCCGGCTGAAACAGCCGGAAAGCCTTTCCCCTCTGTCGCCCGTGCAGCGCGAAGCCGTCGCCGCGGCCCTGGGGGACGCTAAGCCCGTCGGCCCGGAGGTCCTCGCCACCCTGGCCCAGGCCACGGCCAACGTCCGCGAGCACGAGCACCCGGAGTGGGAAGACCTCTACTGCTTCAACCTCGTGGCGTACATGGGCGAGCGCATGGCCCCGGTGTTGCGCCGCCTGCTCGACACCGAAGCCCGGGTCGCCGAGCTGGAGGCCGCGCCCACCACGGTCTACCGAGCCGAGCACCAGGACGCCGGCATCACCCTCGGCCACTACGCCACCCAGGCCGCCGCCCGCGCGCACTGCGAGGCCATGGTCCGGCAGGAGGAGCCCGCTGGCTCCATCCGGAACATGAGCTGGTGGGCAGACGACATCGGTGAAGACGCCGTGTACGAGCTGCACTTCACCCCTGCCGAGACTGGCAGCTTGATCCGTGGCACTGGCTACGTCGTGACGCCGCTTGAGGTCGCCTCCGAGCACGACGAGGAGGCCGACGAGTGAAGACGCAGCAGACGATCAGCATCGAGATCGACACCGACCGACTGGCGTCTCACCCGGACTCGCACCTCGCCATGCTGTGGCACGTCGCGCAGGCCAACCCGGCACTGCACGGCGACGTCGCCGCTGGCGAGATCGTCCGCCACGTCGGGTCAGAGATCATCCGCCGCTGGCTCAAGGCCGCGCCGGCCGAGATGTACCACCACCAGGACCGGCACCACTACTGGTCGAACCTGTCCCGTTTCGCCTCGTGGGACGTCGTCCGCCAGGAGTGGACGCTCAACGAGGAGAAGGTCGCCAAGCTCCGCGAGGACGGTGAGCCGCATGGCGACTCCCACTGACGAGCGGCCGCTCGCGGACATCGTCGAGGACGAGCTGCTGCTCGTGGACTCCGCGTTCCGGCGCGCGTTCGGCCAGGACCTCGCCACCTGGGGCCCCGAGACGAGGGCGTTGTTCTACGACGCGAACGGCGAGGTCTACGCCCGGTACGCCGCGCAGGGGGTGCCCGGATGCTGAGCATCTACGACAAGGCCGAGATCCGCGCGAAGCAGTCGGACAACCCTCCGCGCTTCATGGGCCAGTTCATGGGCACCCTCGCGAGCATCGCGCACGGCGACGACGTCGAGCACTGGCGTCGCGACCTGTCCGACCCCATCGTCGTCGCCGCGCAGATCGAGGCACTCGCTGCAGCCCGCATCCACGCCAGCCAGGGCCACAGTGCCCGCTGCGTGTGCCTGCCCTGCCGTGTCCGCCGCAATGACGAGTTCCTCGACGCGATCCGGCAGGAGGTTCACGCGTGAGCACGCCCACGCCGGAACTGCCGGCGCTCGACCCGGACTACGCCGCCTCGCTGCGTGACGGGTTCACCGAGTCGCTCGACGACTTCGACCGCCGCATGGCCGCCACCGAGCAGCAGACCAACACCGCCCAGGGGGACCCGTCATGACGAACGACCTGCACGGAGTACGGCTCGAACCGGACGGCACACAGCGCGACATCATCGTCGCAGCCCACAACCTTCACGACACCCTGCGCCGCGAGCTCGACGGCCCGGTCGAGTTCGGGCACTACGGCACCGTCGAGTCCGCGGTCAGCCTGGCCGTCCACGAGTTCAGTGCGCTCAACGGGTCCCCGGTGAACGGGCCGGCCACCGCGTTCGTCTCGGCGCTCCGCGGGGAGCAGCTCAGCTACTGGCTCCACGGCTCGGTCATCCTGTTCGGCTACGACCCGCAGCGCGGCGACCTGGTCGACCTCAGCGACGAGCAGCGCACCACCCTCAGCAAGATCCCCGCCGTCGGGGGTGCCGCATGAAGTGCGGAGAGGTGAAGCCCGGCGACACCTGGCGGGCCTGTGACCGCGACATCGAGCACAGCGGCGACCACACATACCTGGGCGACCGCTGGCCCCGTCCCGAGCCGGCCGAGCCGGACTGGGACGTGCACGAGTTGCTTGAGGACGCAATCCCCGCGAACGCGTGGGGGATCGAGGAGCGCAGCTACCCGGTCATCGTCACCGAGACCATCACCCGTGTCCTCTGGGTGGATGCCGAGAGCGAGGACAAGGCGCTGACCTACTGGGCCAACGACTACTGCGACATCCCCCTCCGGGACGCCGACGTAATCGATGGCGGCCTGGAGTTCGAGCGGCCGGACCAGTGGCAGCGCCAGGCGGCGTTCAAGCCGAACCGCGCCGTCGCCAAGGTCGGCCCGCTCATCGCGTGCCCGGACTGCGGCAAGGAGGCGTTCCGGCGGTCCTGGATCCACGACCCGTACCGGAAGTGCCACGGCCCGATCGAGTGGCGGATCTCCGGTCTCGGTCGACCGAGGCGCGAGTTTCGCGAGACCCCCGTGCACGCCGAGGCGGTGGCCGCATGAGCGCCATCACGGGACCGCAGCTGCTGGTCCAGATCGACGGCCAGACGCACCCGTTGACGAACTGCACGTGGATCACGTGGGCGCCCTGTGGTTGCCCTTGCGGGGCGATGACCGCAGCGTTCGGTGACGAAGCATTCGCCACCGAGGAGCAGGCGTGGCGAGAGCACTACCCGACGAAGCGCGAGCGCGACAAGTACCGGCGACAGGGCTACCGCATGGAGCTCATGAGCTGGGACCGCTACCGCGCCGATGTCGACCTCGCCGCCCGCTGCCCGCACGGCAAGGGCGATACCACGCAGCAGACGCTCGACGCCGCAGCGACGGGCGGTGCGTCATGAGGAACCCGCTCGCCGCTACCGGCCTTCACCGCTACACGCGCCAGCAGCTGGCCCACGACCGTGACGCGGCCCGCGCTGAGGTGCTTCGTCTCGACGGAGTGATCCGCGGCCTCGACCAGAAGGTCATTGCGCTCGGCAACGAGAACGAGCAGCTGCGCGCGGACGCGGTCGACGTGTCCGTGGAACGCCAGCTGCGGCAGGCCGCCGAGGACAAGGCGAGCCAGCTCGAGGAACAGCTCCGCGCTCTCAAAGCGGCCGACGCGAACCGTAACCGGATCACGGTGCCGCCCGTACCCCGCGACATCGACTCCGACGACAAGGCCACTGTGCCCGCCGGCGTCAACGTCCGCACCCTTCGCGCCGCCTTCAACCCGGCCGTCGCGTAACCCGCTCGCCAGGCGGGCGGTGACCCCTCTCGCCCGCCTGGCGCCCCAACCGTTCGGAGAACAGCATGAGCACCACCGAACCCACCATCACAACGGATACAGCTCGCCACGTCCTGTGGGTCTTCGGCCGTGACGGTGGCTTCCGGCCCGGCACGTTCACCCAGAAGCTGCTCGAGCTCCTCGCCTACGCCGACGAGCAGAACACCTCGAAGATCGCCAGCGCGTACCCCGTCGAGGCTGCTGCGGTCCGCCTCGCCAAGTACGACGAAGCGGGAATCACCACGCTCCAGGCCATCGCCGTCGGGGGCGAGGCGTGAGCGCACCGACTGGCGTGCTGCTCGGCACGTTCGAGCCGGGCACCCCGGAGTGGGAGGAAGCCCGCGCCGGCCTGTGCATCACCGGCACGGAGGTCGCCGCCGTAGTCGGCCTATCTCCGTGGCAGTCCGCGTTCAGCCTCTGGCACAAGAAGGCCGGCCTGCCGCACCCGCCGTTCACCGCCGACCCGGCGATGGAATGGGGCGTCCGCCTGGAGCCCGCCGTCGCCCTCAAGTGGGCGGACGAACACTCCGACTTCGGCGTCGAGACGACCGGCACGTGGCGACATGTCGACCGCGAGTGGCAGCGCGCTACCCCCGACCGGCGCCTCACCCAGCACGGCCGCACCGTCGCGCTCCTCGAGGTGAAGACGTCTCCGCTCGGGGAGAACTGGGGCCCCTCCGGAAGCGACGAGTTGCCCGTCTACTACCGGTGTCAGATCCAGTGGCAGCTCGACACGCTCGGTCTCGACCTCTGCCACGTCGCGCTTCTCGTCGGCGGCTGCGACTACCGCGAGTACGTCGTCGAGTACGACGAGACCGACGCGAAGACGCTGCGCGACGCCGCCGAGACGTTCCTCGACACCGTCCGTCGTGACGAGCGCCCGCCCATCGACGGATCCGACGCCACGTACCAGACGATCCGACTGCAGCACGAAGGCCGCGACGACGTCGACGTCGAGATCTCCGCCGAGCAGGCCGCTGACTACGAGATCGCCCAGCAGAACAACAAGGCCGCCGACCGCGAACTCACCCGAGCCCGAGGCCAGATCCTCGACGCCCTCGGCACCGGCCGATGGGCCGTCCACAGCGGCCGCCGCATCGCCTACCGCACCGTCACCGCAGAGGGCGCCACGCTCGCCCTCCAGCCCGCCAGGAGCCACGCCCCATGAGCGAGATCAGCAAGGCCATCGAGAAGCGCGACAACGGGCCCGCTGCGGTCGTGGAGAAGTACCGCGAGTCTCTCGCCCTCGTCATGCCCAGCCACCTCCAGCAGCGCGTCGGCGCGTGGATCCGCAACACCCAGGGCCTGCTCCGCCGCGACCCGAAGCTGATGGAAGCCGCGCAGAACGACGTCGGCCAGTTCATCGCCGTCCTCATGGACGCCGGACGCCTCGGCCTGGAGCCGGGAACCGAGCAGTACTACCTCGTCCCGCGCTGGAGCAAGAAGAAGCGCTGCACCGAGGTCACGGGAGTCCGCGGCTACCAGGGCGAGATCGAGCTCATGTACCGGGCCGGCGCCGTCTCCTCCGTGATTGTCGAAGTCGTCTATAGCAACGACCAGTTCCAGTTCCGGCCCGGCCGCGACGAGCGGCCCATCCACGACATCGACTGGGACGCCGAAGACCGCGGCCAGCTCCGCCTCGCCTACGCCTACGCCGTCATGAAGGACGGCGCCACAAGCAAGGTCGTCGTCCTCAACAAGGGCCACATCGCCAAGGCCCGCGCCAAGTCCGACAGCGCCGACAAGGACTGGTCGCCGTGGAACACCGACGAGGAAGCGATGTGGCTGAAGACCGCAGCACATCGCCTCGCCAAGTGGGTGCCGACCAGCGCCGAGTACATGCGCGAGCAGATCCGCGCCCAAGCCGTCGTCGACAGCGAACAGCGCCCCGAGCCCCTGCCCGTCACCATCCCCGCGCCGGCCGCCGGGACGGTCGACGACGACTACGACGACAGCCCCATCGACGCCGAGTTCGTCGACGACTGATCTAGGAGACCTCAGCCATGAACAACAACGTCACCATGACCGCCGTCGACGGCACGGACGCGCTCGCCTTCGTCGTCATCCGCCCCGGCAAGACCGAAGGCGGCGTCGAGATCGAGGCCGTTGCCAACGGCATGAGCCAGCCTGGCGCCGCTTACGTCCTGCGCCATGTCGCCAACCAGTGGGACGGCGGCGGGGACGACCCCAGCGCGACCATTAGTTCCCTCAACACCCTCGCCGAGAAGCTCGAAGAGATCGTTGCGCAAGCTCCTCGCCACCCGCAGTGGATGTCTGAGGACCCGCTGTCCCTGTCCGGGCGAACCGAGCACGACCGCGCCGTCGCCTACCGCAACGCAGCCCGAGCGATCCGGCACGTGCTCTGCACCGGCGACCTGCCGGACGACCTTGCAGATGACGCCGACCTTGCGCCCCAGGACGGGGGTGCGTCATGACCCAGCAACTCCAGTTCCCGGAGCCGGTGCAGGGCGTCGTCGACCAGGCGGCTGGCGAGGCGGCGAAGCAGGTCGGCATCGCGCGCGCCACCGAGAACACGGACGTCGACTGGGCGACCGCCTGCCGGGCCGCGATCGAGGTCATGGCCCGCCGAGGCGTCCCGTTCCAGGCCGCCGACCTGATCGCCGAGGGCCTCGTCGACGAGCCGGACCACACCGCCCGCTGGGGCGCAGCGTTCAACGCCGCGGCCCGCGCCGGCCTCATCGAGGAGGCCGGGTTCGTGAAGTCCAAGAGGGCCACCGTCCACAAGTCCATCTGCAAGCAGTGGACCGGCAGCGCCTCGCCCCAGACGGAGGCGGCGGCGTGATCGGCGACCTCATCGCGATCTCCGTGATCCTCGCCGGGGCCTGCGGCGCCGCCTACTGCACCCGCCAGCTGCTCGCCGCGCTCCGCGAGCCGGACCCGCGCGACGCGATCCTCGCCGAGGCCAACCTCCGCATCGCCGCCCTCCGACGCGAGACCGAACCCGGATGCGACCTCGCCCTCCAGGACGAATGCGAACTCATCCTCGCCGCCACCAACGACCCGATCAACAAGGGGGACTCGTGACCGCCAGCTTCGAATGGATGGACGCAGCGCTGTGCGCCCAGACCGACCCCGAGATCTTCTTCCCGGAGAAGGGCAGCTACAGCCGGCCGAAGCGGGTCTGCGCCGCGTGCCCGGTCCAGGAGGAGTGCGGTGAGCACGCCCAGCGCTTCGAGGGGACGGTGTCCCACAGCCTCCGCCACGGCCTGTGGGGTGGCCAGGCCGGCGTGTCCCGGGCCAAGGCCGCTGAGGGGCGCGCGGCATGACCGGGCCCACTCTCACCGAGCTCGTCGCTGCCATCGTCCGGCGCGACGACTGGCGGCACCTCGCCAGCTGCACCGGCTACGACCCGGAGACCTTCTTCCCTGTCGGCACCACGTCCCTCGAGCTGGCCAAGGCCAACGAGGCCAAGGCCGTCTGCCGCCGCTGCCCCGTCCGGGAGCACTGCCTCCAGTGGGCCCAGGAGGCGTACATCGCCGACGGCATCTGGGGCGGTCACACCCCGAAGGAACGCGAGGCGCTCCGCCGACGTGCCGCACGACAGAAGCGATCAGCCGCCAGCGCCGCACCGGCGTCTGAGCCCGCACCCGCTCGGGCCAGCCCCCAGCAGTGACCCGCGCACGAATCCGCACTTCCCACGCCAGCACCAGCCGAAAGAAGCCCGATGTCCTGGTTCAAGGTCGACGACACGGCCCACACCCACCCCAAGCTGCGCGGGGCGGGCACGGCCGCGATCGGTCTCTGGACACTCGGCGGCTCCTACGCCGCGCAGTACCTCACCGACGGCATGGTGCACGCCCACTTCGTGAAGACCACAGCCACCGCTCCGCAACTCGCGAGGCTCGTGAAGGCGGGGCTGTGGCACCCGGCCGGCCACGGCTGCGCGCGCTGCCCGCAGCCCGACTCCGGCGACTACGTCATCCACGACTACCTCGTGTACAACCCGAGCCGCGAGAAGGTCACGACGGAGCGGGAGCGGGCCGCCGAGAAGAAGCGGAAGCAGCGGTCCGGAAGTGAATCGCGGCCGAATCGCGGTGGAAACGAGCGCGATTCGGGCCCGAATCGAGACGGAATCGAAGACGATTCGCGGACGAAAGAAACGCGATTCTCAGACGAGTTCGCAGGTCAGGAAGATGTGTCCCCTGCGGACTCCCTCGGGACCTCGCGCGCGCGCGTTAACCCGACCCGACCCGACCCCCCGTCTCCTACGGAGACGGGGGAACAAGCTAGCTACGGCGGAGAGCTCGCCCGCATCGGCGATCGGCCCCGCATCCCGGCCGCCAGCCAGCCCCTCGTCGAGGCCCTCACCGCCAACGGGATGGTCGTCGGCTGGGACCTCAAGCCTGGCGAGTGGTTCCTCATCGAGGCGCTCATCGCCCGCTGCGGCATCCCCGCCCTCGTCGCCTCCGCCGCCGCCAGCTGGCACGGCTCCCGCACCCGGCCCCGCGCCGGCCGCTACTTCCTCCCCGGCTGGCGCTCCCTCCCCGACGTCCCCGCCGGAACGCCTGACGGCCCGATTGATCGCCTCCCCGCCCACCAAGGCGGCGAAGTCCTCGCCCTCGGCAAATCCCGCCAGCAGCAGGACACCGACGACTGGGCCGACCGCGCCCTGGCCCGAGCGAAAGCCCGCGACGCCCAAGGAGGCACCGCGTGAACAACCAGGAATCCACCATGCTCTGCCGCTACGTGCGCGCCCTCTGCCCGCAGCAGAAGTTCGACGAGTACACGCCCGACGCCTGGCACGACCTCATCGGCGACTACCGCCTCGACGACTGTCGCGCCGCCGCCGCAGCCGTCGCCCGCCGGCAGCCCTTCGTCAGCCCCGCCGAGATCATCGACGAGATCCGCGCCCAACGCGCCACGGCCGCCACTGACTTCCAGGGGCCTGGCCTGTGCGCCGAGGTCCCGGATGCGGACCCCGACGACGTGAAGGCCTACCTCGCCGCGATCCGCGGCCAGCGCACCCGTGCGGGCGACGGGCAGTCACTCCACCGCAGGCCGGTCGCTGAACTCGTCGAGTCCCTCGGCGACCAGCTCCTCGCGGACTACGCCGACACCGTCACCCAGGTCCGCCGGCCGGGCCCGCTCGGAGTCGAGTGCCCCACCTGCAAGGCCGCCATCGGCCGCCCTTGCAAGGCCCCCGCTCGTGACGGGCGTTCGCCCCGCGAGCGTGGCCCGCACTCCGCCCGCCGAACCGCGGCGAAGGGCGAGACCACCGTCCAGGCCGACGACGTCGAAGCGCGCCGTGCCGGCTACCTCCACCAGCTCGAGCAGATGACGGAGCCCACCGCATGACTGACCGTCCGCACGGATACTCCAGGTACCGGCTCGACGGCTGCCGCTGCTACACCTGCGGTTGGGCCGTCGCCCAGTACAACGACGCCCGCGAGCAGGCCATGCGCCTCGGTACCTGGCAGCCCTGGACCGACGCCGAACCCGTCCGCGCCCATCTCCGCAACCTTCAGTCCTGCGACATGGGCCTGCGTGCCATCGCCGCTGCTGCCGGCGTCGACCGCCAGCGACTCAACGCCGTACTCAACGGGCGGCCCGAGCGCGGCACCGGGCCGCAGGAGAAGGTCCGCCCCGAGCTCGCCGCCGCAGTCCTGGCCGTCGAGCCCACCTTGGACAACCTCGCCCCGTCCACGCTCATCAACCCGCTGGGCACCCAGCGGCGCGCTCACGCCCTGGTCGCCGTCGGCTGGCCCCAGCACCATCTCGCCGTCGCGATCGGCATGTTGCCCCGCAACTTCGGCGCCATGCTCCTCCGCCCGAACGTCCTCGCCCGCCGGGCCCGCGAGATGCGCGACCTGTACGCCGCCCGCTGGAACGCCGACCCGGCGGCCTACGGCGCCACCGAGGGCGGCATCAACCGGGCCCGCCGCTACGCCGCCGACCGCGGCTGGGCGCCCGTCGGCGCGTGGGACGAGGACACCATCGACGACCCCGCCGCCGTCCCCGAGTGGACCGGCGTCTGCGGGACCCCCGCTGGCGCCGCAGTGCACTACCGCATCGGAGTGCCGGTCTGCCCGCCCTGCTGCGAAGCCCGAGCCGAAGCCCGCCGCGCCCGCAAACAACTCTGCGCCGCCGACAACGACGCCGCCTGACCACCATGAAGGAGCACACCATGCCTGCGCCCCCACCGCCCCGGCACCCCGTCCCGGACCACATCCCGCCGCACCTGGCCGAGGCGTTCGCCACCGCCAAGGGCAGCCCGATCCGCCCGCACTGCCCCTACCAGCTCGGCGACCCCGTCCAGATGCACGGCTACCAGGGCGAGGTACCCGGGTTCCGCCGCACCGGGTTCCGCGGCTGGGCCATCGCCACCCTCGGCGCCACGATCCTCACCGGCATCACTGAGGACGGCCGCCCGTGGGCTGAGGAGTGGGGCCGCCTCCAGCCCGCCGGCCAGCAGGTCGACCCGTGGGGCTGCTGCACCTGCTGCCGCGAGGAGCGGCTGACGCTCCGCCGCGCCGAGTACGAGCGGCTCCAGGCGCAGCCCGAGCAACTCGACCTCTTCGCCACCATCCCGTGATCACCAAGGAGAACCCCATGACTTACCGCCCCGACATGAACGCGATCGAGCTCGACGAGGCCGACGGCTACCCGCGCCAGGCCGACACCCCTGACCCGTGCACCTGCGACGACGAGAACACCCTCGTGTCCGTCGACATGGGCTACCAGGACGGCGGCGTCGTCGACATGTGTAACGGCTGCTACGCGGAGATGCAGCGCTGCGAGGGCCCGCAGTGACCGCGCACACCCTCGGCGTCGAGATCGCCTGCGACGGGCCAGACGGGTCCCGGGACTGCCCCGAGTCCGCCGCTGTCCGCGCGCGCTTCGCGTCGCTGACGGCCGCGCAGGTCCGAGCGGACGGCCGGTTCGACGGCTGGGCTCGCCGTCGCCGCGGTGGCCGGCTGGTCGACCTGTGTCCCGCCTGCAAGCCCACCCCGTGACTCGCCAACATTCCACGAAGGAGCAGCACATGACCATCACGCCGGATCTCTCCACCTTGGCGCCGCTCGCCCGCGTCATCGCCGACACCGTTCAGCAGACGCCCGTCCGACTCGGCACCCCTGAAGGCGCCGTCGACCTCATCCAGCAGCTGATCCTCAACACCGCCGCGTACATGGGCAGTGAGCTCCCCGACACCCCGGGCCTGGCCCGGCACATGGTCGATCTCGACGCCGAACGGCAGCGGCAGATCGCCAAGTTCGGCGACCAGCGCCACCCCGACGGCACCGGCAGCGTGCACCAGCGGCAGGCCGCCGACCTGGCACGCGCGGAGTGCGAGGACGCATTCGGTGCGGGCTACGGGACTTGGTGCCACGTCCTGTTCGAGGAGGTCCGGGAAGCCCTCGCGGAGAAGTACCGCGCCAAGCTGCGCGCCGAGCTGGTGCAGGTCTCCGCAGTGTGCGCCGCATGGATCGCTGACCTCGACAGCCGGCCCACCCCGTGACCACGCGCACGGCCGCCCCTGCTCGTAACAGGGGCGGCCGGCCCGACCAGTCCACCACACGACACCCCGGAGACGACATGACCGCCGACCAGCCGTTCGACTACCGGTCGTACTCGGAGCCTCGACTCACCGCCCGCCAGCGGATCCTCAACCTGCTGACCGGGCGCGCCGCGTGTCCGGCGCCGCGTCCTGTCGACGAGGCGGAGCAGCTGCTCGACGCCTACCAGACGGAGACGCTCGCCCAGCGCGCTGTCCCGGCGTCTGCTGGCGGGGACCTCCGCGCCCGCATCGCCCAGGCGCTCGAAGAGGCCGACTACCGGATGGACATGCGCCGCGGCGACCTCGCCGACGCGGTGCTGGCCGTCCTCCCGAAGCCCGTCGACCAGACTGCCGAGATCCAGAGGATCCGCGCTGAGCGGGACGAAATGGTCCGGCAGCGCAACCAGATCGCCCTGCACACCATGAAGGCCATCCTCGCGCCCGCCGACGCTCCCGCCGAGCTGGCGCCGATGTTCGAGGGCATCGCCCGCCTGCTCGCCACGAGCCGCCGCGACATGGGGCAGCACTACGCCGACGCCTGGCTGTACGCCATCTTCCTCGGCTGGGACTGCGAGAAGACCGAGCACGACGAGACGTGCGTGCACGGCGCCATGGAGGAGATCGCCGCCGACCACGGATGGGATGCCGCGACGGTGGCGAAGGTCCGCCGCTACCGGGCCGCCGTCCGCCGCACGGTGGACCAGACCGGCACGCCCACGCCCGCGGACCAGACCGCGACGCCCGCGTCCACCGCGCCGCTCGCGGCCGGCCTGCCGCTCGTCAAGGGTCGCTGCCCCGCCTGCGGCACGGCCGGCCTGTTCCTCGGCGACGGCGGGTACGTGACGTGCTCGCTCATCGGCTGCCCGGAGCCGGACGCCGCGACCACCGTCCTGGAGCGCGGCAAGGGCACCGCGCCCGTCGACCGGGCCGCCGTGCTCCGCGAGGCGTACCACGCGATCGCCGCCCTCCCGAAGCCTCCGAATCCGGACGCGGCCGACGGCATGCGGGAAGCCGCCGAAGCGCTCCGCCGCATGGCCGACGAGGCGCAGCAGGCCGAGCTCGAGGCGCCGCGCGTCGCCGAGTGCGCGAACTGTCGGCGCGAGATCGAGAACCGCAGCGAGCCGAACATGGGCGGCCCCGCTCGCGACAACTGGGTTCACCTGCCCGGCGGTTACACCATCTGCCACCCGCAGCAGCCGAACAGCCCGCGCGCCGAGCCCGCAGAGCAGGAGCCGGTCCAGCTTCGGTGGGGACTCGACGACGTCATGTACGGCGACGACGACACCACCGCCGTCATGCTCTCCGGCCCGGCGCGTGAGCCGTACTGGCTGGAGCTCGCCCCCGAGCGCGCCGCCGCCCTCCGTGCCGCGCTCGCCGGACCCGACCGCGCCGAGGAGCGCGCCGAGCCCGAGGAGACGGCATGACCACCGCCCGAGATGCCGCGTTGAAGGCAGCCGAGTGGGCCGCCAAGGCCGACGCAGCAGCGGACGCCGCCGCCGACTGCCGGAAGAAGGCCGCCCACTTCGCCACGCTGCGGAACAACCAGCACCACGCAGCCGAACACCGCGCGGACGCCGACGCCGCCGACGCCCGGCAGCAACGCGCCGCGGCCGCCGCCACCATGTGGGCCGCCGTTGCAGGCGCCCTACACGCCACCGAGGCCGCCGGCCAACTCGCCCTGGAGGACTCGTGAGCCGTCACCAAGGCGCCCCGATGCCGGCCAGCATCCGGCACATCCTGCGGGCCAAAGCGCACCCCGCCCGGTCCGTGCCCTGCCCCAACGAGCATTGCCGCGCCCGCCCTCACCAGTCGTGCATCGTCCGCGTCAACGGCCGAACCCTCGACAAGCCCCACCCGTCCCGCATATCCGCCTGGGCCGTCCTCGTCGCCTGCTGCCCCGAATGCCAGACCACCCCAGGCGTCCCCTGCCACGACGACGGAACGCCCCGGACCGACGTCCACGACCGCCGCATCGAAGACGCGAAAGGAACCCTCGCGTGATCCGCATCGACCTCCCCGACCTCGCCACCGCCGACCGCGTCGTCGAAGCCCTCTACGTCGCCGCCGGCCAACGGCCCGGCAGCAGTCAGGCCAACGAGTGGCACGCCATCGCAGCCGACCTCGAGACCGCGATCGACCACCTCGAGCCGACCTATCCCCTGCAGCCCGTCCACCAGACCGCCGCCTGATGGCCGAGTGGAACAACAACCCGCCCACAGTCCGCACACATCGGGGCCGCCTGGTCGTGGACGTGCTGCTGCCGGGCGACTCCCCGCCGCCGGTCGGAACGGGTCCACGAACGTGCGTGTGTGGCCGTCTGCTGACCGATCCGGTCTCTCGGGCGCGCGGCCTCGGCCCGACGTGCTGGAGGCGACTACGCGGCGACACACCCGCCCGACGAACCCCGGTCGCACCACCCACCACAGCCATCCCCGTCATCGACGGACAGGCCGAACTCCCGCTCCGGGAGCACCAACCCACCCTCTGGAGCCTCTGATGACCACCGACCCGACCGCCGCTGGGTGCACGGACCCGTGCATCGCCTGCATGACCGGCGAGTCCCACGACCCAGCCCCGGCCCAGCCTGTCGAGACTGACGAGGAGCGCGCCGACCGCGAGGAGACCGAACGGGCCCACGCTGAGGGCGAGCACGCGTTCTGCGGCCTTACCTGCGAGACCGAGCTGCCGACGGAGCACCTGCGGAACTTCGTGGTCGCAAAGGGCTATCCGGGCACGAAGGGCGCGCTCGACGAGCTGCTCCGCCGCGCCCGCGCCGAGACCACCGCGCCGTTGGCATCCGCCGACCCGTGCCATTCCTGCGGTTGCCCGCGCCGATTCGACCGCCACGCCGACGGCTGCCCCCTCCGCGATCGCATTGCCGAAGCGCTCGCCACCGCAGACGGCCTCACGTGGGGGCCTGGTCAGGACAGCCAGCCCAGCGGCGTGATCGATGACTACCACCGGCGTGCCGCCGCCGCCCTGGCCGTCCTCCCCGCGCCCGCCGACCGGGCGGCCGTGCTGCGCGAGGCCGCCAATGGGCTCGCCGTGCTCGGACCGGTCGACTCCCTCGTCTCCGCACCCGCCGCCTGGACCGAGGCCATCGAGACGCTCCGCCGCATGGCCGACCAGATCGCCGAGGACGACCTCCGCCGCATGGCCGATGAGGCGCAGCAGCAGGAGCCGCCGTGCTGCTCGGACCCGACCTGTACATGCGTCCAGGTGAACGCGGACGGCCTGTGTGAGTGCGTCAAGTGGGGCGAGGCGCAGCAGGCGGGGGAGGGCCGATGAGCGCGCGCCGTATCGCCGGATGGGCGCTGCTGTCGCTGGTTCCCGCCACGTTCCTAACGTTCGCCGTCCTCGCCGGCCAGCTCGCCGAGGCCCTCGTCGGCATCGCGATCGCCCTAGTCCTTGCAGCCGCCACGATCGGCGGCATCCACCTCCTCACCCGCGACCCCAAGTAGCCGCCCCGGGGCGGCGGTTCCGGCCGCCGCCCCACCCCAACCCAGGAGCAGCACATGACGCATCGCACCGACGCCGAGGCGAGCATCCTCGCCGCCCGCGACACCCTCGCCGAGATCCAGAACCAGCGCACTAGCACCGACATCACCATCGCCAATGCGTCCCGCGCTCAGGCCATCGCGACCGCCGCCGTCGCACAAGCCATCCTCGCCGTCGCCGACGCCATCACCGACCGGAGCGAGCAGTGACCGCGCCGAACAGCCCCCGCCGGCCCTACGCCACCTAGGAGACCGCCGTGCCCGAATCCCGCGTCATCGGCGTCAGCTACTTCATCCAGTCCCGGCCCGCCCCGAGCCAGCCCTGGCAGCACCCGTCCGGGGTCCGCGCCGCATGGGCCGTGAAGGCCACGGCGCTGGAGCGGCTCGCCGAGCGGCGCCGCCAACAGCCGAACTGGGAGCACCGCCTGATGCAGCACAGGACCACCGAGGCACCGGCCGACGAGGCCACCGGCTGATGGGCCGCACCCCGGAAGTGACCGGCCGCCGCAGCGTCAACGAGCTCACCAGCGACCAGCTCGACGACCTGTACCTCCGTGCCGAGCAGGCCGAGGCTGCCGTCACCCGAGCACGGGCCGTCATCGCCGAGAGCCGGGCGCGTGTCGCCGAACTGGAAGCGGATCACGGCGGAAGCCCGCTGCCGATGGGGCACCCGCTCGCAGGGCAGTGCGACGCCATCAGCAACCTCTGCCACGACGTCGAGACCGCGCTCCAGAACTACCCCGCGCCGAGCGGCATTCCGCTGCACGACGAGCAGTCCACCGCCGAGGTCGCCGCCCAAGACCGCGCCTACTGGACCACCCGCTACGACCACTGACCCACCGCACCGCCAAGGAGCACCGCCGTGAACGACGTCGCCTCGCAGATCTCTCCCTGCGCCGCCAGCACCTGCCACCGCGAACTCCGCGACTATGAACTCGCCGGCGCCCAACACATCTGCAGCCCCTGTACGACCGCCATCCACACCTGGCTCCACGAAATCCCCCTGCAGATGATCGTCCTCGGCGGCAGCCGCCAACGCGAAACCACCGGCACCCCGGGCCCCACCGGCACCCGCACCCCGCCACTCCCCGGCCGCGACGACGTCCTCAACCTCGTCGGCCCCGCAGCCTGGACCACCGTCCACGACCCCTACGGCGACCAGCACGGGCCCATCCCCATCGTCGGCACCCTCGGCCAGTGGGTCCGGATCATCTGCGAGGAGCGCCGCTGGAACGGGCCCGACACCGTCACGGCCGAGACGCTCGCCGCGTGGCTCGCCGAGCCCCGCCGCCTCGACTGGGCGTGCCGGCAGCCGTGGGCCGGAGAGATGCGCGACGAGCTGTACAGCCTCATGCGCACCATCCGAGGCATCACCCGCCTCCGCCCCCAGCGCCGGCCGATCCCGCAGCCCTGCCCCCGCTGCGACAGCCTCACCCTCACCGAGACCGACCACCAGCTGTACGTCGACTGCGGCACCTGCGACAGCCTGTTCACCCGGAGCGACCTCGCCCTCGGCGCGGCCGCCACGGCCGCCCGCGTCACTGCCGAACAGCTCAACGTCGCGTAGCTCGGCATGACGAAGGCCCCAACCGCCATGGGCGATTGGGGCCTTGGGCGGTGGTGCTACGGCCGCCACGCCTCGAGCTCATCCAGCGCTACTCCTCCCAGTCGGCAGACACCTCGTGCACGGCCTGCACAACCGCTTCTGCGGCCTGCTCAGCCTCGTCCTTCGACAGGCCGATCTTCTGGGCTGCGACGCCGGTTTGGTAGGACAGCGCGTTCGCCAATCGCTCGCCCTTGGTGAGGTCCGCTTCGGAGTCGCCGGAGGGGCGCAGCTCGATGACGTTCTCAGGTACTCCTCCGGTTCGTGGGGGCAAGTCTGTGCGCTTGCCCGGGCTCGGAGGGTTCGCCGCGAAGAACGCGGCTACCTCGTCAGCCCGGAACCGGGGCCGCGTGCTGCCTTCTCCCTCGACAGGTTTCGGGAAGCCGCCGCGCCTTCGGTACGAGTGCACCGTCTGTCGGCTGACCCCGTGCTCCGCCGCGATCTCGCTGGTGGTCATCAAGCGCGGGCTCCCCTCTGCGTCAGGGCTCTTGGGCACGGCAACATCCTTCCCGAACCTCTTGACGTTGTAAAGAGGTCCTGCCAGTCTGGCACTGCACGACAAAGCCCCCGACCCGGCGCTGGAACGCCATATGGGCCGGGGGCAGACCCACCCACAACCACGACGAAGGAGCAGGTCCGTGACCAACGGTACCGACCAGAAGCCCCGCGCCGAAGCCCCGCCCGCCAGCGAAACGTTCGACCGCGCCGCGCTCGTGGCCCGCGCCCTCGGCTTCCGCAACGGATTGAAGCCCAACGAGTCCCTCGGCGACAGCCTCACCCGCCTCACCGTATGGACGCAGCACGAGCTGAACGCCATCTACATCCGCGCCGGCGGCACCCTGACCACCCGCCCCGTGCAGCGTTCCACCCACGACGGCGAGAGCACGTGGTCCGCCACCGAGATCACGCTCACCGTCCACGTGCCCTCCATCGGCGACGTCCAGGTCGTCACGGACTGGGACGAGGAGTGCGGCGGCCGCGACCTGCCCGTCATGCGAGCCCTTGCGTGCCGCGAGTCGATCGCATGAGCGAGGCCAGGCCCAAGCAGCCCCGGCCCACCCCGATCGACGAAGCCCTGGAGCGCCTCCTCACCGAGCCGAGCTACGCCGCCCAGACGCTCATCGTCACGGCCCGACTCCTCGAGATGGACGCCGCCGAGCCCCTCACGCCCCTCGCGCGGAAGCACGCCCTCACGATCGCCTCCGACGCGATCCTCGCCAAGCTCCCCGACGTCGTCCGCCGCGACAGCATCGACCGCGCACTGGTCGCGATGCCCGACCTCGACACCATCACCCGCGGCGAGTACGCCCTCCGCCTCCGCGACGCCGCGAAGAGCCTGTGATGAGCGAGCCCACCGGCAACCGGATCCTCGACGAGCCCGCCACCCCCGCCGCCTGCGCAGCCGACTACGCGCAGCGCGACCAGGCCGGCGAAGCCGACACCCAGCGCGGCGCCGTCTACGCCGCCGCACAAGACGGCCAGCCCACCACCAGCTCCTGACCACACCCAGCCGAGCCCCAGAGCCCGGCCCCATGCTCCGGAGGAGCACGACGTGACCCCTGACCAGCTCACCCAGTGGGCGGTCGCCAACCCCTGGCCGGCCGCACTCTTCACCGCGGCCGCCCTCGGCCTCACCGCAGTCACCACCTGGGGTGCCGCGCGCGCCCTGAGCCGAATCCAACTCCCGCCCCCGGCCGTCCTCGTCGCCGCGCTCGCCGCCGCCGTCTGCACCGCCTACTCCGCAGACACCAGCTGGGGCTTCGCCCGCGACTGGCTCGACATGCACGGCACAGCCGAGCGCGGCTCCATGTTCGCCGCCGCAGAGATCGCACTCCTCGCGTGCGGCCTCATGGCCCGAGCCAACAAGGCCGCCACCGCCACAGAGACCGAAGCAGGAACGCCAGGCGTCGCCGGAATCCTCATGTGGATCATCACCGGCGTCCAAGTCATCCCCTGCTACGCCCAGTCCGGACTCGTCGGCGGCACCGTCCGCGCCGCGATCGGCCCCGTCCTCGCCGGCCTCCTCTGGCACCTCGCCATGGGCCTGGAGATCCGCGTCATCAAGCCCGACGCCCTCTCCACCGGCCTCGCCGCCCTCATCGGCCGCGAACTCCGCGAACGCCTCCTGTCCCGCATCGGCATCGCGGCCCGGAACCGTACCGCGGAACAGATCACCCGCGACCGGTGGACCGCCCGCGCCGTCGACCTCGCCGCCGCACTCGCCCACCGCCAAGACGGATGGGACTGGTACACGCGCCGACTCCAGCGGCGCCTCGACCGCGCCGTCGGCCGCGCCCAGGTCGGTGCGAACCCCGAGCAGCGCCGTGCGCTCCTCGCCTCCCTCGCAACCCGACTGCACTCGGGTGCGCTCCCCACGCTCGACCTGCCCTCCCCGTGGGAGATGCGCGAGCCCGCCGGCCCGCCCCAGCCCGCACCCGTCGTCGCCTACCGCGAGCTCCGCAACATGAAGCCCGTCGACGCCGTCGTCACCGTCGCGAGTGCGCACCCGCACGCCGACAACGACGAATTGCGCGCCATCCTCGGCGAGCACGGCGTCGTCGTCTCCGACACACAGGTTGGTATGGCGCTCCGCCTCGCCGCATCCGCGCAACCGCCCGCACTCGGACGCGTATCCGCCGCAGGTCAGAAGCTGTTCAAGGTCGACGTCCCGTGGGACGACCCCGACCCTGACGAGCCCTGCGAAGACGCTTCGGATGCGCCCAACCCAGATGCGGATGCAGACGAGCCCGACACGGTTGCAGACCTTGCGCTGCTGCCCGACGCCCGCCGAATCGACGACGACCACCGCGCCCGCTACGGCCGCCCCGCCGGACTGCGCACCCTTCAGACCGGCCTCCGTATCGGCCAGCCCCGCGCGCAACGGATGCGCGCACTCCTCGACTCGAAGGGCCAGATGCAGCCGTGACGTCCGCCGCCGGATTCGTCCTCGCCCTCGTCTGCATGGCGATCGTCGGCCTCGCCGCCGGCGCCGCCCTTGCCACGCTCGGCGACCGCAACTCGCACTGGCTGCTGCCTGTCGCCCGCGCGCTCGCCGTCGTGATCGCCGGAGGCAGCTTCCTGCTCGCCTCCGCGCACCAGCTCGCCCAAGCCCTCACTCCCTGATCGGAAAGCCGCCCTCATGCTGCTCGCCATCTGCCTCGCCGGGCTCCTGCCCGGTATCGCCACCGCGTGGCTGCTACGCGAACGCGGCTGGCTCCTCGCCTCCCTCGCCGGGCTCGGCATCGCCCTGTGGCTGCCCGCCACCTTGGCCGCCACGATGGTCCTGTTCCCGCCGCTCGGCCTGGCGGTCGCCGCCGTCGCGGCCGTCGCCGGACTGCACGCCTTCGACGAGGGCCGCGTCTGGATCGCCACCGCGTGGGCCGCAACCGCCTGCCTCGCCCTCACCTGCGCGGGGGTGGCCCGATGACCACGCCGCCACGCCGCCCGATCACCCCGACCCGCGTCATCCCGGCCGGACAGCCGATGCCCGCCCCCGTCTCCCCGCCGCCCGCGCCCCCGGCTCCGCCGGCGCCACCGGTCGGCCCCCCGGACTGGTGGCGCAGCGGACCCGGACCCTCCGGACCACCGCCGCCCGTCCCCGTGGACGTGCACGTCACCGTCACCATCGACCACGGCGGAGCGCTCGCCGTACCTGAGCCGGAGCCCGGCCCGCGCTGGTGGCAGCGGATCCGCATCGGCTACAACCTCGCGCTCGCCGGACTGTCGCTCGCCCTCGCCGGCCCTTGGGCCGCGCTCCTGACCGCCATCCGCGAGGAGGAATCCCTCGCCGGCGCGTGGGTCGTCGCGCTCGTCCCGCTCACCGTCATCGCGTTCGTCGACAACGCCAAGCGAGCCGAAGCCGCCGGCGCCCACCCCGACCTCTGGCTGCCCAAGTTGCGCGCCGCCGCCGCGCGCCTCGCCCTGTGGGCCGCCGTCCTCGGTACCGCGCTCGCCCTGCCCATCACCACACTCGTCTACATCGCCACCGGAGTCCGCGCATGAGCACCGTCATCCTGGCCGCAGGAGTCGACCAGTTCACCGCCGTCGGTGTCACCACCGCCGGATTCGCCCTCGGGCTCGCCCTGTTCGGCGCCGAGCACTGGCGCTGGTACCGAGGCAGCGCAGGCGCCGCCCCAGCCGCAGGCAAGGGCAAAGGGATGCCCGCCCCGGCCGGCAAGAGCCTCGACCCGAAAGCCATGGTCCCGTTCTGGTTCGGACTGACCTGCGGCATCCTCATGGTCGCCTGCCCCGCCGGCCTGCTCGGCACGATCTCCGAAGCGTTCCGCTGGGCCGGAAACGGCCTCGGCGGACTCGCCATGGACTGGCTCACCGGGCAGAAGGGCGCCGCCCTCGGACAGGGCGGCGCCCCGCAGCTCGACGGCTTCGGCGCGGTCCTCGTCACCGCCCTGTTCATCGCGCTGTTCCTGCTGCGCAAGGTGATTCCCAAGGCCGTGCGCGGCAAATGGTGGAAGGGCGCGTTCACTTCGAGCCTGCTGTGCATCACCACCGGCACCGCGGCCTGGGTCGCCGAGTCGGTCGTCAACGGCACGAACGGGCTGTCCCGGATGATCCTGGACGCAGTCGCCAACGGGACGCTCGTATGAAGGCGCCCACGACGACGCAGTGGATCCGGCGCGCGGCCCAGCGCCTGTCCACCGGGTCCGCGCGCCTCGCAACCCACCTCTCAGGCCGCGCTCTCGGCCAGGGTCGCCGCATCTGGCACCGCTGTTGGTCGTGGCTCGCAGAGGCGTCCGGTGTCGCCTGGCTCCTGCGCCTCGCCGTCCTCCTCGCCGCCGCCTGGATCCTCCGGAAGATCGCCACGACGGTCGCGACCGGCCTTGCCCACACGATCGCTGACCGCCGGCTGCCCTGGCTGATGTGGGGCGCGGCCGTCGCCTGGATCATCGGCGCGTACCGCTACGGGCGCCCCGACTGGGAGCCCAAGACGCCGCCCGCCGAGCCGGAACCGCCAGCCGAACAGGAGCCCACCGCTTCGGCCGGAACTCCGGCTGTCTCCCCGACCGCGCTCGTCGCCACAGTGCGCGACATCGGCACCCCGCACGCACACCTCAAGCCCATCGCCGAGTACCTGCACACGACCACCGACGAGGTGCGTGCGACGGCGGCCGCGATGGGGTGGCCCGTGAAGGACGTCCGGATGCAAGGCCGCTCATCGACCGCCGGGCTCCGCTGGGACGAGGTCCCGCCCCCTCCCGAGACCGACCCCTATCCGGGTGTCGTCGGTGCAGGCCAGCGCGCCGACGACAACGACGACGACAGCGACGGAGCGGAGCCCGAGAAGGGGTTGCGTGTGGTGCGCACCGAAAGCGGGCTGACCGTCTACGACCTCGCCGACACCCACCGCCGACGCGGAACCGTCGGCCACTAAGCCCCGGGGCGGCCGATCGCTGCCAGGCATCCCGGCCGCCCCGGTTCACCCATCCCGATCACGAGACAGGAGCGCCATCATGGCACTGCGCCGAGACATGCCCACCCGCGACCCGAAGCGCGTCGAGGGTGACGAACACGCCACCGAGTACAGCGCCAGCCGCGGCGGTTACTACCCGGTGAAGGACAAGCCCGTCCCGGGCACGCCGAAGCCGAAGGGCCGCAACTGACCTACGCTCAACACAAGGCCCCGCCGCGCATCCCCCGTCGCGGCGGGGCCGCCGCGTGTCGTGACTCGCAACGCACATTTGTTCGAGAGAGTATTGATCGCTCCTCACCAGGTACCGCTAACGACTCGCTCGCGAACACGGCGCAGGCGACCCAGCGAAAGGCTCACGATGCCCGCCTGGACACTGCACACTGGCGACGCCCTAACCACGCTCCCAACCCTGAGCAACCCCATCGACGCAGTCATCTGCGATCCCCCGTACAACAGCGGCGGCCGCACGATGACCGAACGGACCACCCGCACCGCACGGCAGAAGTACATGACGAGCGGAGGCCGAGAACACGGCTTCGACCTCGGCGACTTCACCGGTGAGAATCGCGACCAGCGCTCCTATCTGGCATGGCTCTCCCAGATCCTCGCCCAGTGCCACCGCCTGACCAGACCTGGCGGCGCTGCCCTCGTCTTCACCGACTGGCGCCAACTCCCCACGACCACGGACGCTCTGCAAGCCGCCGGCTTCACATGGCGCGGCATCGCCGTCTGGCACAAGCCTGCGGCACGCCCTCAACCAGGCCGCTTGAAGCAGGACTGCGAATTCATCGTCTGGGGCAGTCGCGGCGCCATGACCCCAGGCAACGCCCCCGTCTACCTCCCCGGGCACTTCAGCGGCAGCCAACCACGAGGGACCGACCGGAAGCACATCACACAGAAGCCCCTCGACGTCATGTGCCAGCTCGCCCGCATCGTCCCGCACGGCGGGACCATCCTCGACCCCTTCACCGGATCCGGAACAACCGGAGTCGCGGCAGTGCGCGAGGGGCGCAACTTCGTGGGCGTCGAGCAGTCCGCCCAGTACGCCGAGGTCGCCCGCTCGCGGCTCGCCGAAGCCGCAGTTGAAGCAGAGTCCGAAGCCCTCTTCGGCTGACCCGCAGATGGCAGGGCTGCTGGTCGACGCGGCGCCGGGCCGCCGGGCGCTGGACACGCGAGCGATCACCGATGCATACTCTGGGATCAGCGCCACCAGTGCGCCCACACGCCACACCAACCCCCGCCACAGCGCGGGGGTTTCTGCATGTCAGGGGGTGAACGCGCGTGCCCCGCAACGGAGACCGCGAAGACGCCCTCGGCCGCGAAGCCGCCGACGGAACCATCTGGTTCACCGTCCGCCAAGCCGCCGCCTTCACCGGCCGCGACCGGCAGACCATCTACAGCTGGGAACGACGCGGACACCTCCGCGACCCCCGCCAGGACGAACACGGCCGGCGCATCTACAGCCAAGCGCAGATCGCCGAAGCCGAACGCACCGCCCGACGCAACGCCGCCGCCACACGCCGCGCAGCCTAAGGAGCTTCGCCCATGCCTCGCGTAGCCATCCCCGTCACTCAGATCACGCGCGCGGGCGTAGCGGCCCCCACCGAGGTCAACGGCGACGCCACGAACAACCACCAGGTCAACAACAACGGCCGCGTCGTCCTCCTCGTCCGGAACGCCGGAACGACCGTCGCGCGCACCGTCACCCTCCGGCTCCCCGGAATGACCGACGGACAGAGCGTCACCCCGAAGACCGTCAGCATCCCCCAGTCCACGAGCCGCTACATCGGCCCGTTCCCCACCGACGCCTACGGCGCGCTGCTCCAGGTCGACGTCGACAACGCCGAACTCAAGCTCCTCGCCCTCGGGGTCTGAACGCGCGCATCACGCACGTGCGCACGGACATGCGCGCGTACACGAGGCCCGAGCGAGTCAGTCCTGGAACGAGCCGTCCCGCCGGCGCTGATGCCTGCCCATCATGTGCTTGCACTGAGGGCAGTTGCGCATGAAGACGGGCTTGATAAGCCAGGCACAGGTGATCAAGTAGAGGGACTTCAAGCCCCATCGGCCCAACAGGCTTTTCGTGCACGTCCTACAGTCACGGCATCCACTGGCCACGTCATACCCCCCTGATATCGGACCAGGCAGGCTAATGCAGGCAAGGTGATCAATGTGCCCAACAGGCTCAAGCCGCCTTGCAGTAAGCCAGGTTGTGACCAATCCAAGCCATGCCCGGAACACGGCAGAGACAACAGAGCACGAGGCACAGCACGCCAACGGGGCTATGGCACAAGGCACGAGCACAGGTTCAGGCAAGGCGTACTCGACGCATATCCCGTATGCGTCATGTGCAGGCAGGCGCCAAGCACAGAGGCAGACCACTGGCCACGCTCACGCCAACAGCTAGAGGCTCAAGGCCTGGACGCCAACGATCCACAGTACGGACGAGGCCTGTGCAAGCCATGCCACAGCGGCGAGACAGCTCGACACCAGCCAGGTGGATGGAACGCCGAGCAGCAGAGGTGATCAAGCCCCGCCATGGCAAGATCCAATACGCCCGAGGCTCGAAGATCATCTATCGCGAGCCCGCAAGGTGATCAAGGGCGATCGGTGAACGCGATCACGAGCGTAAAGATCATTGATCAAGCTAATTGATCACTCAAAACGATCACAAATTGAAGATCGAAAAGGAAAAATCCAAACGATCACTTGGGCCCAAATCCTCGAATTCGATCTCCGATTTGGGAGCCTCGCCGGCGCGGGGGTGGGGGCGCACCCCCGCGCGCGCCCGCGGGGGACCGCCGGGGAGGGAAATTCGTGGCGCCGCGGATCACAGCCTTTTGATCATGGGGGGGTGATCTTGCGTGGCGGTCCCCGGGCGCAAGCCGAAGCCCCCGCTCCAGGTCGTCCGCGAGGGCAACCCCGGCAAGCGGCCGGTGCGCGAGGGCGTGAAGCTCCCGCCGGCCGAGCTCGTCGAGCCAGACTGGTCGGCCTTCTTCCCCAAGATCCGCCTCCCGGCCAAGCCGCGCGCCCCGCGCGGCGCGGACGACGAGGAGCTCAAGGAGTACCGGGCCGAGGTCGCGCACTGGCAGCGGCTCAAGCTCGCCGGTGAGGCCGCCGTGTTCGGGAACGACGTGGCCGGCCGCGAATGGCAGCGCGTCGTGCCGGTGCTCCAGCAGATGGCGGGCCTGTCGGCGGTCGACCGCTCGACGGCGGTGGACTACTGCGTGTGCGTGGCCCGGCTGGAGTGGTGCGAGCGGCAGCTGTCCATCGAGGGCCTGGTGACGATGGGGCAGCGGGGCCCGTGCCGGAACCCGTTGACCACGATCGCGTCGCAGTACCGGACGCAGTTGAAGGCGTACATCGGAGAGCTTGGGCTGTCGCCCAGCGCGCGGGGCCGGTTGACGCCGCCGGAGGGCGGCGACGATGGCGACGAAGACGACCCTTTCGACTGAGCAGCTGTCGGCGGCCGACCGCGAGGACGGACTCCCGGTTCCGAGGGCGGCGCTTCACGAACTCGGCTTCTCCGACGAGGAGATCGCCGATGCGCTGCTGTCGCGGCCGCTGGTGTCGGCGTTCCAGATGCCGGAGCAGGACGGCGCCTGGTTCGACGTGGCGGCGGCCCGGCGGGCGAAGGCAGCGATCGAGTCGTTCAAGCACACGAAGGGCCGCTGGGGTGGCACGCCGCTGAAGCTGGCGCCCTGGCAGTTCGTGTGGGTGATCGCCCCGGTGTTCGGCTGGCTGTGGCATGACCCGGAGCTCGAGCGGGACGTGCGCGTGGTGCGCGCGGTGTGGATCGAGGTGCCCCGCAAGAACGGCAAGTCCACCTTGTCGTCCGGCATCGGCCTGGCGCTGCTCCTCGCGGACCGCGAGACGGGCGCCGAGGTGTACGCGGCGGCCGGCTCCCTGGAGCAGGCGAAGCGCGTGTTCGATGACGCCAAGCGCATGGCGCAGACGTCCAAGGCGGTGAAGGGCCGCGCCGAGGTCCTCACCTCGGTGATCCGCGTACCGCGCACGGGCGGCGTCTTCCGGGCGCTGTCGAGGATCGCGGAGACGGCGCACGGCCTGAACGTGTCCGGGGCGGTCGTCGACGAGGTCCATGTCCACAAGTCGCGCGACCTGATCGACGCGATCGAGACGGGTACCGGCGCGCGTGATCAGCCGCTGATCGTCTTCATCACGACGGCGGATGACGCGCAAGAGGGATCGATCTACGACGAGAAGCACACCTACACGCGCAAGGTCGCCGAGAACATCGTCCAGGACCCTGCCCACTACGGCGTGATCTGGGCGGCGGACGAGACCGATGACCCGTTCGACGAGAAGACTTGGCGCCGGGCGAACCCTGGCTTGGGCACGTCGCCGACGCTGGCCTATCTGCGGCGCGAGGCGAACAAGGCGCAGGCCACGCCGAGTTACTACCCCACGTTCCTGCGGCTGTCGCTGAACATCCGTGAGAAGGCCTCGACGCGCTGGATCGACGTCCGGGCGTGGGACCAGGTCGCCGGGATGGTCGACGAGTCGGCGCTGAAGGGCCGGCGGGCGTGGGGCGGCCTGGACCTCTCCGCGGTCAGCGACCTGTCCGCGTTCGTGTTGGCGGTGGAATCGAAGCAGCCGGGCGTGGAGCTGGAGCTTGTCTCCCGGTTCTGGCTCCCGTCTGAGCGCCTGGAGGACCTGCAACGGCACCTTCAGGTCCCGCTCGCGCAGTGGGCCCGGGAGGGCTTCCTCAGCCTCACCGAGGGCGACGCGATCGACTACGACACGATCGAGAAGCAGGTCATGAAGGACTGCAAGTTCTTCGACGTTCAGTGGCTGGGCTACGACCGGATGTTCGCCGGGCAGCTGGTGCAGAACGTGGACCGCGAGACGAAGCGCGGCGTGAAGGTGACGCCGATCAGTCAGACGTTCCTTGGCCTGTCGCCGGCCTGCAAGGAGATGGACCGACTCCTGCTGGAGAAGGCGTTCCTGCACGGCGGGAATCCGGTGCTGCGGTGGATGGCCGGCTGCGTGGAGACGATCGCGGACGGCAACGACAACTACCGGCCCACGAAGCCGGACCGGAAGAAGTCGCAGGCCCGGATCGACGGGGTCGCGGCGACGGTGATGGGCCTGGACGGATACCTGCGGCGCCCGAAGGCGAAGAGCCGCGTGGCGGTCGGATTCTGATGCGAGGGGGTGCTCGTGGCCCTCGCCAAGAAGCCTGCTGTGGGTGAGCCGTTGTGGTGGCTTGAGCGGCTGTGGACGGAGCTCGAGGAGCGCTGTAAGTACGCCGAGCGGATGCGCTGTTACTACAGCGGCGATCACCCGCTGGCTCTCGTTGCGGACAAGGCCCGGGACGCGTTCCGGCGGCTGCTCAAGCAGGCCCGCTCGAACTATGTCGGCCTGGTGGTCGACGCGACGGCGGAGCGCATTCAGGTCGACGGGATGCGCATCGGCGACAGCCCGGTCGGTGACGAGGAGGCCTGGCGGATCTGGCAGGCCAACAACCTCGACGCCGACGCTGACTTGCTCATCACGGAGGCGGTCAAGGTCGGCCGTAGCTTCGTGCTCGTCGCTCCGAACCCGAACGATGCGTCGACGCCGATCGTCACGGCCGAGGACTGCACCCAGGCGATCGTCGCCTACGTGCCGGGCAGCCGCCGGGAACGAGCCGCGGGCCTGAAGGTGTGGACGGACGACTGGACCGGCGACCTGATGGCGACGGTGTACCTGCCGGGCGGGCTGTTCAAGTACACGGCGCCGAAGCCTCAGCAGGGGATGCGCAAGGAGCCGCAGTGGGCGCCGCGTGAGGTGCCGGGGGAGGCGTGGCCGGCCCCGAACCCGCTGGGCGTGGTCCCGCTGGTCGAGATACAGAACCGGCCGGACCTGCTGGGCGGCTGCATGTCTGAGGTCGAGGACGTCCTCGACATCCAGGACCGCATCAACAAGACGCTGATCGACCGGCTGATGGCGCAGGAATTCTCGGCGTTCCGGCAGCGGTGGATGACCGGCTACGAGGTGCCGACGGACGAGCACGGCCAGCCGATCGAGCCGTTCAAGGCCGCGGTCGACCGCCTGTGGGTGATCGAGGACGAAGGCGTCCAGATCGGCGAGTTCTCGGCGACGGACCTCGGCCCGTACCTGAAGGCGATCGAGGCCGACGTGCGCGACCTCGCCGCGCGTACCCGCACCCCGAGCCAGTACCTGCTCGGCGTCATGGTCAACATTTCCGGTGACGCGCTGAAGGCCGCCGAGTCGGGCCTCGTGTCGAAGGTGCTGCAGAGGCGGCGCCCGTTCGGCGAGGCCATCGAGGAGTTCGTGCGCCTGTACCTGCGGGCCGCGGGCGACACCCGTGACCTGTCGGCCCTCGAAGTCATGTGGCACAACCCGGAGTTCCGCACCGAGGGCGAGCTCGTGGACGCGCTCATGAAGATGAGCACGCTCGGCGTCCCGCGCGAGGCCCTGTGGGAGCGCTGGGGCGCCTCGCAGACCGAGATCGTGCAGTGGCGTGAGCAGGCCGACCAGCAGGCCGCGCGCGTGCTCGGCGGCGACGTGGCCGCCTTGTTCGGTCCGAAGCCGGACCCGGCAGTGACGGCGGGAGCGGCGGATGGCAACTCCGGCTGAGCTCGGTCAGACCCGGTACCGGCAGGTGTCGGCCACGATCCGCGTGATCGTTGACCGGATTCAGCAGCTCTGGCAGGGCCTGTCCGCCGCGTCGATCGAGGACGACCTGGCAGGCCCGGCCGGTGCGGCGATGCTCGCTGCGGTCGCCGAGGGACAGTTCACGGTCGCCGACGCGGCACAGGCGTACATCGCCGCGCAGATGGCCGCCCAGGGCGGCAGCGCACTCGCTGAGGCGACGCTCGTCGCGGGCGCGTTCGCCGGGATCGCCCCGGACGGCGGGCCCCTGGAGACGCTGCTGTTCCTCCCTGCGATCGGTGTACGGCAGCGCCTGGCGGCCGGCCTGACGCCCGATGAGGCGATGCTGGGCGGGCTGGCGGACATGGCCCGCTACGCGTCCACCGCGCTTGCGGACACGGCGCGCTCGGCCGACCAGGTCGGCATGGCCGCGAACCGCAACTGCGTGGCCTACGTGCGGGTTGTGCAGCTGCCGGCCTGCTCGCGCTGCATCGTCCTGTCCGGCCAGATCTACCCGTACTCCGAAGGCTTCCTGCGGCATCCGAACTGCGACTGCCAGACCCTCCCGCTCCGCGAGCACGAGTGGCCCGGTGTCGCGACGCCGCAGCAGCTGTTCGACGGCATGTCGGAACGCGAGCAGCGCCGCACTTTCACGGTGGCGGGCGCGCGGGCGATCCAGGACGGCGCTGACGTGGGGCAGGTCGTGAACGCGAGGCGCGGCATGTCGGCGGCGCACGCCTTCGGCCGGGACCTGCAGGTGACGTCCGAGGGCACGACGAAGCGGGGCCTGTATGGGCAGCGACTGCGGCGTGCCGGTGGCGAGTTCGCGAAGCACCCGGGCCAGAGGTACGGCCGGGCTACGACTCCGCGCCTGATGCCGGAGGAGATCTTCCGCATCGCTGATGACCGGGCTGAGCAGCTGCGGCTGCTGCGCCGCTACGGCTACATCGTCTAGCCGATCTTGAGTTTCCCTGCCGCGAGGGCGGGGCGCATGGAAGGAGTCGGCCGCGATGGCTGACGACAACGGCACCACCACCGACGCCACCGACACGACGGATTCCGCGACGGACTCCGGCCAGCTCGACGACGTCACCGGGCTCGGAGACGGGGGACAGAAGGCCCTGGCCGCCGAGCGCAAGGCCCGTACTGCCGCTGAGAAGACCGCCAGGGCTTCGCAGAAGCAGGCCGAGGACATGGCCAAGAAGCTCAAGGAGTACGAGGACGCGCAGAAGAGCGACCTCGACAAGCTCACCGAGCGCGCGACGTCCGCCGAGACGTCGGCCGCAGACGCGACGGCGAAGCTCCTGCGCTACGAGGTCGCCGCAGCGAAGAAGCTGCCCGCCGAATGGGCGGCCCGCCTTCAGGGCTCCAGCAAGGAAGACCTCGAGGCCGACGCCGACAGCCTCCTTGAGGCCCTGGGCGCGCAGCAGCAGCGGAACACCCCCAGCTACGACGGCGGCGTGCGGCAGTCCGCGTCCGCCCCGACCGACATGAACGCCCTTATCCGCCAGAAGGCGGGCCTGGGCTGACCCCTCTCCGGCGCGGCTCGTTCCGGCCGGGTCTCACCATGCATTGGAGGCACTGAGCCGTGCCGTACAACAACATCACTTCGCGCACCGACGCGTCGGCCCTCATCCCCGAGGAAGTCTCGAACGAGATGCTCGGGAAGGCGACGGAGCAGTCGGCGACCCTCAGCCTGTTCCGTCGCGTGCCGGTCGGCCGGGCGCAGGTCCGCTTCCCGGTCCTCAGCGCGCTGCCCACGGCGTACTTCGTCACGGGTGACACGGGTCTGAAGCAGACCACCGAGGTCAACTGGACGAACAAGTTCCTCAACATCGAGGAGATCGCGGCGATCATGCCGGTCCCGGACAACGTCCTGGCCGACGTGGACGCCAACGTGTGGGACGAGGCCATGCCTCTGATCACCGAGGCGTTCGGGCGCGCGCTCGACGCCGCGGTGTTCTTCGGTACGAACGCCCCGGCGTCGTGGCCGACGAACGTCGGCGCCGCTGCGACTGCGGCCGGCAACGCGGTGACCGCGAACTCGGCGGCCACGGCCGGCGGGTTCTTCGGTGACATCGACAACGGCTACGAGAAGGTCGAGGCCGACGGCTTCGAGGTCGACGGTTTCGTTGGCGCCACCTCGGTCAAGTCCAAGCTCCGCAAGTCCCGTGACTCGCAGGGCAAGAAGCTCGACGAGACCCGCGTCAACGGCGCGCTCACCATGATCGACGGTATGCCGGTCGTGTACCCGATGCGCGGCCTGTTCCCGACTGCCGCGGGCTCGCCTCAGCTGTTCATGGGGGACTGGTCGCAGTTCGTCGTCGGTGTCCGCTCGGACATCTCGATGAAGATCCTCGACCAGGCCGTCATCCAGGACAACACCGGCGCGATCATCTACAACCTCGCCCAGCAGGACATGACGGCGATCCGCCTCACGTTCCGCGTGGGCTGGCAGGTTGCGAACACCATCACCAACGACCAGCCGACCGAGGCCAGCCGCTACCCGGTGGCCCGCCTCGACCTGCCGTAAGGGGGCTGAGTCATGGTCGCAGGGCGCAGCAACGAAGCGCGCACGGTCACGGTCACCACAACCAACGCGAGCACGGCCATCACCGCGGCCGCCGGCACCTTCCACGAGGAGGACGCCGGACGCACGATCACCGGCACCGGCATCCCCGCCGCGGCCACGATCGCGTCGGTCACCTCCGAGACTGCAGCCGTTCTCTCCGCGGCCGCCACCGCCGCCGGCACCCCGTCGGTGACGCTGGGCCGCGCACAGCCGCAGGCCTACGGCTTCGGCGGCTGGTCACCGGAGACCGACAGCGAGTCGGAGACGTACAGCATCGGCGCAGGAGCTGGGGCCTCGGCTCCGGACCGGCTGACGAACAACTACACGGCGGTCACGCAGAGGGCGAGGGGCTGACATGGCTGCACGCAAGGCCGCAACGCCCGCCGTCGAGGACAAGCCGGCGGACGCCGAGGAGGCGCCGCAGGACGAGACCGTGGTGGCCATCGCGGACGAGGTCCACGAGCGCGGCGGCTGGGATGCCGGCTACCGCGGCGACCGCGTCGACCCCGTGGACGACGACGCCTACACGGTGTCCGGAGTCCTGAAGGCCGCCGAGAGCGGCGACGAGTAGACGGGGAGGCCACCATGCCACTGCCTTCGCTGGCTTCGGTGGCCGACCTCGCCACCCTCCTGGGCAGGGTTTTCACCCCGCAGCAGGAGCTGCAAGCCCAGGCCCTCCTGGATCAGGCGTCGAGCATCGTGCGCGCCTACGTCGGACTCGACATCACGAAGGCGACGACGACGGACACGTTCACGATGCGGCGCGTCGACACGCTGCGGTACGGGTGTGCGGGCGCGGTGACGCTCCCGCAGCGCCCCATCGAGTCGGTCACCGCGGTCGAGGTGAACGGCCTTGCCACGGCGGACTGGTGGCTGGACGGCACCGAGCTGCTGCTGCGGGCCTGGGCGTGGGCGCGCCCACCGGCCGCGCACCAGCCTCCGCAGGTCACGGTGACGTACACGCATGGCTGGGACCCGGTCCCGGGCGACATCGCGGCGATCGTGATGCAGGCCGTCAACCGGGTCCTGGTCAACCCGTCGCAGGTGCGGTCGGAGACGGTGGGCGGCGAGTCCGTCACTTACCTGATCCCGACGACTGGTGAGGCGCTCGGCGTGCTCCTGTCCAAGACAGAACAGCGGGTCCTGAACCGGTACCGGCGCACGGCCGGCTCGGTCCGGGTACGGAGCCTGTGATGCTGTACCTGCAGGCGATCGTCATCGTCCGGCCAGGCGTCATCGAGGACGAGTACGGCAACACGAAGGCCGACTGGGGCAGCGGGGCGACCCGCACACCGGTGGGTGGCGTCAACGTCCAACCCGCCGGTGGCTCGTCCGAGGACACCGACGACAAGCAGCTCACGGTCACCGGCTGGCGCCTGTACACGCCCCGCCGGATGGACCTCGACCTGCGGGAGACCGACCGGGTCGAGTTCGACGGCATGACGCTGCAGGTGACCGGCAAGGTCGCCCGCTGGCCCGCACCGGGCGGCGGAGTCCACCACATCGAGGCGGACCTGCAGGAGGTCGACTGATGCCCTCCAGCACCTTCCGATTCGTCCCCAACCCGAACATGTTCAGGGAGCTCGCGCGCTCACCCGGGATGCGCGACATCTTGAAGGAACGGGCCGACCGGGGCGCCGACGTGGGCCGGGCTATCGCCCCGAAATACAGCGGCCCCACCTACGACCCCGGGGTCCAGCGCCACGGCGAGTACGCGGCCAGCATCTACTCCGCCGCGAGTATGCGGCCTAACGGCTGGCGTGCCGAGTTCGGGGCGACGGCGGCCTGGTGGGCGCAGGTCGAGTTCGGTTCGGGCCGCCCGGCCACCACCCGGGACCGCCCGCAGGCGGGCTGGTCCCCGAAGACGCGCACGCTCGGGCGTGCCCTGGACGCACTGAGGAGCGCCTGATGTCCCGCATCGAACTGGCCCACTGGTACCGCGGCCACAAGCCCGGCTCGGAGCTCGACGTCACCGACGTCGAACTGCGCGAGCTGCGTCGCGACGGACGGGTCGCGCGCGTCGTCGACGAGCCGCAGGTCGCCGCCGCGGAGCCCGTGGAGGCGACCGAGACGGCCCGCAAGCGGCGATGACTTTCCAGGCGGTGCCGATGCCGGACGTCGAGCTCGTCACCGTCACCTACCTCCGGTCCGTCCTGCCCACAGGAACCGTGGTCGCCACGGAGTGGCCGGCCAGTGTGGCGCAACACCTGCCGGTCGTCGCGGTCTCGCTCGGCGGCGGAGGGTCGCGCCAGCGCGCCGTGACAGTCGACCGGACCGTCGACATCGACGTCCTGGCCGCGACCAAGGCCCAGGCGCGGCAGCTGGCCGCGGACGTCTCCGCACACCTGATTGCCGCTGCCGGCACCGCGCAGCCCGGCGCCCGGATCTACGGCGTCGAGGAGACCAGCGTGGTGTGGCTGCCCTACGAGCCGTCCGCTGAGACGGACCCGATTCCGCGGTACGTCCTCGTGATGAGCATGGTCGTCCGCCCCGCATAGCTCGCCCAACCCGCGCCCCTCATACCCATTCACCCGTCGGCGTCCTGGCCGCACGGGTCCTCGCTCTGCCTGGAGGCATCCCGTGGCGAACGACGCCAACAATGTGCGGGTCGCACTGACCGGCTCCATCTTCATGGCCCCCAAGGGCACCACCGCCCCGGTGGATCTCGACACCCCGTGGGACGCGGCCTGGCTCGACCTGGGCTACATGTCCGACGACGGCGTGTCCCTCGAATACTCGACGGACACCGAGGACATCAGCGCCTGGCAGTCCCTGTCGCCCGTGCGCCGCATCCTCACCTCGGTCGACATGACGCTCGGCTTCACCGCGATCGAGCTCAAGAGCAGGACGATCACCGCGTATTTCCCGGGCTCGACCATCACCACGGTGTCCGGCGCCGTTCAGCGTCTGGACATCCCGTCCGCGCCCGGCCCGCAGGAGTTCGCGTTCGGCCTCGAGTGGATCGACGGCACGATCAAGAACCGGCTTGTCATCCCGCGCGGCGAGGTCACCGAGCGCGGCGGCATCACCCTGGCCCGCTCCGAGGCGGTCGCCCTGGAGATGACCGTGTCCGCCTACGCCTCGTCCGCGCCCGAGATCGCGACGTGGCTGTCCAACGACCCGGCCTGGGCCGCGGCCTGACCCTCTGACTCCCGGTAGGCGTGCCACGCGGGTCGCGCCTACCGGGTTCAACCCGCCCCACCTGCGAGGAGAACCACATGAGCACCAGCAAGAAGGCCACCGCGGGACGCGAAGTCGTCTCCCTTGACGCGCTCGCCAAGCAGCGCCGCGACGCCCTGCCGGACCCCACGACGTATGAGATGTGGGGCGTCGAGTTCACGCTGCCGCCGATCAAGGCCCTCAGCTTCGAACTCCAGGAACGGGTCGGCGACTTGAACGACTCCGCGGGTGTCCTGAAGGAGATCCTCGGCGAGGCGAAGATCAAGGAGATGTACGCGGCCGGCTACCAGTTCGGCGACATCGAGCTGATCGCCGAGGAGTGGCAGAAGCGCAGCGGCCTGGAGCCGGGGGAATCCGAGGCCTCCACCGTTTCCTGACGGAGCACGGGGAGGCCGTCGAGTGGGACATGGCCCGCTACTGGCCGGGCCGGTCCCTGCTGGAGCTGTACCGCGGGGAGATGTCGTGGCGTGAGCTGCGCGTCTTCCTGCGGTACCTGCCCACGGATAGCGCGACCGCGCGCTCGGTACGCGGCTCCACTGCGGTCGAGGACCAATGGACCCTCGACCGGCACCTGTTGGCGCAGGTCGTCGAGGCGACGCGCGAGAACACGTTCGCCATGGTCAAGCTGCACGGCGACCCGAAGAAGACGCGCCAGCTCAAGCCGCCGGACCCGATCGAACGGCCCGGCGTCGAGGCGCGCAAGCAGAAGAGCAATGTCATCCGCTTCGGAGGCCGCCACGGCTCCGGCGCAGCCCAGTTGGCGGGGGTCTTCGGAGGCCGCGCCGCAACCCAGTGACGGGGGTGTGCGGTGGCTGCTGGCGGTGTGCTCGTCGGACGCGGATACGTCAGCATCAGGCCGGAGTTCGAGGGCGACTGGTCCCGCTCCGTCAACTCCCGTGCCTCCAGCGCGGGCAGGAGCGGTGCAGGCGCCTTCTCCAAGGCGTTTGGCGCGGGCCTCAAGGGCGTCGGCGCTCTGGCCGGTGTCGCGATCGGCGCGAACCTGTCGTCGGCTGCGGCCGGGGCGGCGATGCTCGCGCCGGCGCTCGCCACGGCCGGCGCGGCAGCGGGCGCCCTGAAGCTCGGCATGTCCGGTGTGGGCGCCGCGTTCAAGGCGGCGTTCGCCGACTCGACCAGCCAGGCATCGTCGGCCGCCTCGGCGACGCGCGCCGTGGAGTCCGCACAGCGCGGGCTCGCGAACGCGCAGCGCGCCCTCGCGGACGCGCGCGTGCAGGCAGCCGAGCGGGTGCGCGAGGCGAACCGGGCCGTCGAGGACGCGGAGCGCTCCCTCGCCCGCACGGTCGAGGAGTCCGCGCAGCGCCAGCAGGACGCACAGCGGCAGGTCAAGGAAGCCGAGCGGGACCTGGCCGACGCCCAGCGCGAGGCGGCCAAGGTCCAGGGCACCCTCAACGAGGCGCGGCAGCAGGCCGCACGCGACCTGGAGGACCTGAACAACAAGCTGTCGCAGTCGCGTCTGGACGAGCGCGAGGCGACCCGCAAGCTCGCGGACGCCGAGGCCGCTCTCAAGGCCGCCGAGGAGAAGCCCGGCAACGCGCTCAAGGACATCGAGGAGCTGCGGCTGGCCCGCGACCAGGCCGCCCTCGACCTCAAGGAACAGCAGACCGAGACCAAGCGCCTGGCCCAGGACTCCGCCGCCGCAGACAAGGCGGGAATCGACGGCTCCAAGAAGGTCAAGGACGCCCAGGACCGGATCGCCGACTCGCAGCGCAACGTCGCGGACAAGTCCCGCGCGCTCGCCCGCGCGCAGGAGGACGCGCGGCGCGCGGGCGTGGACGGCGCCCGCGCGGTCGCTGACGCCCAGCGCGGCCTCGCTGACGCTCAGGCCGGCGTCGCGAAGGCGCACGCGGACGGGCAGCGCCAGATCGAGGACGCCCAGCGCGCCGTCGCCGACGCAGCCGCCGCGGTCGCGGACGCGCAGGCCGCGGCCGCCGCGCAGACGTCGGCTGCCGACGCCGCTATGGCCAAGCTCGCACCGAACGCCCAGGCGTTCGTGCGGGCGGTCAAAGGGCTGGCCCCGGCCTGGGACGCGATGCGCCTGTCGGTGCAGAACGAGCTGTTCAAGGGCCTCGACGACACGGTCACCACGCTGGGCCGCGCCACCATCCCGGTGCTCCAGCGGCGCCTGACGGAGACCGCGGGCGTGTGGAACGCGATCGCCAAGAACGCGGCCGGCGCCATCACCGAGATGGCCAAGTCGGGGATGCTCGACAAGATCCTCGCTGGGGCGACGAAGAACCTGGCTGTCTTCGAGAAGACTCCCGGCCAGATCATCACTGCGTTCGGCCAGCTGTCCGTTGCGGCTCAGCCGGCATTCAACAGCCTGCTCACTCAGTTCGCCGGAGCCATTACCAGCTTCACCAACGGGCTCTCCAAGAGTTTCGCCTCCGGTGGTCTCGAGCAGGCCATCACCACGGCGTTCGGGATCCTCTCCCAGTTCGGGACGCTGCTCGGCAACGTTCTCGGCACCGTCTCTCAGATCTTCAAGGCCGCCTCCGATGCGGGCGGCCAGATCGTTGGCGTGCTCGGAAGCGTCTTCGGTGAGCTCAAGAAGATCCTGGCCGGGCCGGAGATGCAGGCTCAGCTCCGCAGCCTGTTCACGTCGGTGGCGCAGATCGTCTCGGCGATCGTCCCCGTGATCGGGTCGATCGTGCAGGCCGTCGTGCCGCTGATGGCCGCGATCGCCGGGCCGATCGCCAACCTTGCGCAGGTGCTGGGCCCGGTGCTGCAGCAGCTCGCATCGACGCTCGGCGCCGCCCTCCTGCCGATCATCCAGGCGCTGACGCCGGTCGTCGAGCAGGTCGGTATCGCGCTCATTCAGATCGTCCAGTCGGTGACGCCGCTGCTCAAGCCGATCGCCGACCTGATCACCGGTGTTATCACCGCGCTGGCCCCTGCCCTGTATCCGATCATCGCGCTCGTCACGCAGGTCGTGGACGCGCTGGTCGGACCGCTGACGCAGGTCGTCAAGGCGCTGACCCCGATCTTCATCCAGCTCGGCTCGGTCATCGCCCAGATCTTCCAGGCGGTGCAGCCGTTCATTGCGCCGCTCGTCGACATGATCGGCCAGGTCGCCGGTCTCGTCGCCGGGGTCCTGGCGCAGGCCTTCAAGCAGCTCATGGGCGCACTGGGTCCGCTGATCCCGATCGGGATTCAGCTGATGCAGGATGTCTTCGCCGCGCTGATGCCGGTGCTTCCGGTGCTCGTCGACGCGTTCGGCGAGATCTCGAAGGCAATGCTCGGGCTGATCGGTCCGATCGGCGGCATCGTCGCCCAGCTCGGCAAGCAGCTCGCGCCCATCATCGCCAACCTCGCGCCCGTGCTGGCCCAGGTCGCGAAGCTGTTCGCGGGCGCGCTCGCCCAGGCGATCCCGCCGCTGGCGACCGCCGTGGTGACGCTGGTCGGCGCCCTTACCCCGCTGTGGCCGCTGCTCGGCCAACTGATCGGGCAGGTCGTCAAGCTCGCCGCCGGCCTCCTCGTGCAGCTGCTGCCGACCTTCCTTCAGCTGGCGCTCGCGATCGTGCCGCTGATCCCGTCGCTGGCGAAGATCGCGGCGATCGTCCTGGAACTGGCCGTCAAGGTGCTGTCCTGGCTGCTGCCCCCGCTGACCCAGCTGGCAGGGTTCCTCATCGGCGTGTTCGCCGGCGCGCTGAAGGTCGCGATCGGCTGGATCACCGGCATCGTCAAGGCGATCTCGTCGCTGGTGAGTTGGGTCGCCGACAAGCTCGGCCCAGTCATGACGTGGCTGAGGGACAAGGTCATCAAGCCCGTCTGGTCGGCGATCAAGACCGCGATCAACGGTGCCTGGACCGGGATCAAGACCATCTTCGGATGGATCAAGACCGGCGTCAGCGCCGTCGGCGACGTCTTCCGATGGCTCCGCGACAAGGTCATCAAGCCCGTCTGGTCCGGGATCAAGTCCGCGATCAGCGCCGTGTACGAGAAGGGCATCAAGCCCATCTTCAGCGCGCTGAAGGGCGCGGTGAAGGCGGTCTCCGACTCCTTCGACACGGCACGCAAGGCGATCAAGACGGCCTGGGACAAGCTGAAGGGCATCGCCAAGGGGCCCGTCAACTTCATCATCGACATCGTCTACAACAAGGGCATCGTCGGCGTCTGGAACAAGATCGCCGGGGCGTTCGGTGCCCCGAAGTTGAAGACGTTCCAGTTCGCGCAGGGTGGTGTCCTGCCCGGCTACACCCCGGGCCGCGACCCCCACAAGTTCTACAGCCCCACCGGCGGCGCGCTCGAGATGAGCGGCGGCGAGGCCATCATGCGGCCGGAGTTCACTCGCGGCGTGGGCAGTGGCTTCGTCTCCTACTTCAACCACCTCGCCAAGTCCGGAGGCGCGAACCGGGTTCGAGAGGCGCTCGCGCCAGTGCTCGGCGGGAACCGGCGCCGCGAGCGCACCGACCGGAGCCTGCGGTACAAGGACGGCGGGATCTTCGGCTGGATCGGCAGCGCCGCCTCGTCAGTGGCCGGCGCCGGATCGGCCGCCTGGAACGGCATCAAGAAGGGAGCCGCCTGGCTGGCCGACACGCTCGAAGCGTCCGCGCGCGCGGGCGTGAAGAACGTCGTCGACCCGCTGCTCAAGTCCTTCCCCGGAATGGACACCGGCATCGGCCAGATGCTGCGCCGCATCCCCACGAAGATCATCGACGCGCTGTTCGGCTACAGCAAGGACGCCGACAGGAAGGGCGGCGGCGGAGTCGGCGGCCCGAAGATCCAGAAGGCGTTGAGCTGGGCCAAGACCCAGAACGGCAAGCCCTACCAGTGGGCCGGAAACGGAAACCCCAGCTGGGACTGCAGCGGATTCATGTCGGCGATCGAGTCCGTCATCCGAGGCCAGAAGCCGCACAGGCGCTGGGCGACCGGCGCGTTCTCCGGGAAGACCGCCCCGCCCGGCTGGGTCCTGCACGGCAACAGCCCGTTCAAGATCGGCATCACGAACAAGGGCGTCGGCCACACCGCCGGCACGCTCGGCAAGACCAACGTCGAGTCCCGCGGAGGCGACGGGGTCATCGTCGGCAAGCGGGCCCGGAGCTACAAGGACCACCTGTTCACGTCCTGGTACGGGTTCCAGCCCGGCAAGTACGACTCCGGCGGCTGGCTCCAGCCCGGACTCACCGCGGCCGTCAACAACACCGGCCGGCCCGAAGCCATCCTCACCGCCCACCAGTGGGACGCGGTATCGAGCCGCGTCACCTCCGACGGCGGCCCCTCCTACGCGTACACGATCAACGCCCGCACCGCTGACTTCACCCTCGCTGACCTGCAACGGGTCCAGCGGGTGCAGGAGGCCCGGGCCAGGGTGGGGAGGCCACGCTAGATGCCCATCATCACCGCCCCTGCACCGCCGGACACGGGCGAACCGCCCGGCGGTGGAGGGACCCCGGTCCCGCTCCCGGAGATCGGGCGGGCCACCGCCACCTACACCGACCCGACTGGCACCGTGTGGCCGCTCACCGACATCGACTCCGACTCCGACATCTTCACCCTCGCCGAGGGCGTGTCAGGGCTGGGAGCGACCGCATATGAACTGACGCAGGACCCCCACCCGCGCGGCGGGGCGAAGTTGCGGCACGCGCAGGCGCAGGCCCGCACGATCGTGTGGCCGCTGTACGTGCAGGGCGCCGACCACACGGCGTTCCTCGCGCGCTGGCGGGCGCTCGCGACCGCGTTCACGCGCACCCTGCGCGAGGGCCCTGGGTGGCTGGAGATCGCCCGGCCGGACGGCGGCAGGCGTCGTATCGCCGTCCACTACCAGGACGGGTTCGAGGGCGAGTCCAAGCAGGGCTACTACCGCTACTCGGATGCGGCGGTGATCAGCCTGTGGTGCGAGGACCCGTACTGGGTCGACCCCGTTCCGCTGACCGTGCACCGCGAGTCCGGATCCGCGTCCAGCTTCTTCACCCCGTACCCGACGGTGTCCTCCTCGCAGGTCCTCGGCGCAACCAGGGTCACCAACCCGGGCGACGTCACCGTGTGGCCGACGTGGACGATCACGGGCCCGGCGTCGGCGATCACGTTCACGCACACCGGAACCGGCGAGTCCTTCACCCTCGACCCCAACGCGGTCGGCCACGGCAACCTCCTCGCCGGGCAGCAGGTCACCATCTCCACCGACCCGCCCCGAGTGCGCTACCAGAACGGCGACAACTGGATCGGCGGCCTCAACTGGCCCACAGCCAGCCTGTGGGGACTGGCCCCCGGCGACAACGACGTCACGTTCACCCTGTCCGGGTCGAGCGCCGGATCCGCTGTCGACCTGTCGTACAACCCCCGCTACGAGACGGCCTGACCATGGCGATCCAGCTCCTCATCACCAACCAGGCCATGACCGTCCAGGGCGACCCCCTAGTCGACTGGACCGGCCTCGACGTCACGAAGAACTTCAACGAGCCCGGCTCCGGGTCGGTGACCCTGCCCGCCCTGCCCGACGTGATGGCGCAGCTCCAGCCCGGCAACAGGGTCGTGGTCATCCGGGACGGAGCGATCTGGCTGGCCGGCCCGATGGAAGTCCCGACCGACTACTCGTGGTCCGTGGACGGGGACCCCGGGCCCGGCCGCGTGCGGGTCGACTTCTCAGACGACCTCGCCACGATCGCCGGGTACCTCACCTGGCCCGAGCCGGCCCTCACATGGGCCGGTCAACACGGCGCGACGTGGCGGCAGTTCGATGCAACGAACAGCGAGACGCTCATCCGCACGCTCGTCAACGAGAACTGCGGACCCGGCGCGATCGCAGCCCGCCGAATCCCGAACCTCGTCCTCGACTCGGTCGCCGGAGTCGGCACCAACACCTCGGCCAAGACACGCTTCGAACCCATCCTCGACGTCTGCCGCAGCGCGGCACTCAGCGGCGGAGCGATCGGGTTCCGCATCCAACAGGTCGGCACGCAACTGCGCTTCGGCTGCTACGCGCCAGCCGACAAGTCGGCCACCGCCCGCTTCTCCGAGGGACTGGGCAACCTGCGCTCGGTCGCCTTCAAGCAGTCCGCACCCGGCCTGACGCACGCCCTGGTGGCCGGCAACGAGACCGAGGGCAACACGATCCGCACCTACGTCGAGGTCCCCAACGCGACCGCGGCCGCGACGTGGTGGCGCGTCGAGCGGTACCTCGACGGCGGCGCCGACAACGACACGAACGGCGAGCTGACCGCCGCTGGCACAGCCGAGATCGCGGACGGCTCCGCACCAATCGAGCTGTCCACGGTCACCGTCGACACCGACGACCTCAAGGCCGGCCGCGACTTCAACCTCGGCGACCGTGTCGCGATTGCCCTCCCGCACGGCCTGCAGGTCACCGACATCGTCCGCTCCATCCATCTGCAGGCCGAACCCGAATCGGGCGAGAGCGTCACCACGCTGGTCGGCTCGCCGGACGCAACGAACGATCCGCAGATGGTGCGGTTCATCCGCACGCTGAGCCGCAGGCTCGGCCGACTCGAAACGAGGTGAGCTGGTGGCACAGGACTCGTGGCCGTCCCCGGCCCACAACGCCCGCGCCGTGACCGACACGGAGTACGAGAAGATCGCCGCGCGCTTCTCCGACGACGGCGTCTGGGGCAATCCGACCGACACAGCCGTCGTCTCGGCGGGCTCCGGCCTGTCCGTCAACGTCCGCCTCGGTGTGTACGGCAACCTGCGCGGCCACGCCTGGTACTCCGGCACCTCAGCCGTGAACCTGACGATCGGCACGAACACCAGCGGCTCGACCCGCGTGGACCGCGTTGTGCTGCGCCTGGACCGCTCCGCGTGGACGGTGCGCGCCGTCGTCAAGGCAGGCACCCCTGGCAGCGGCGCCCCTGCGCTGACACAGCAGACCGGCGACACCGGCGTCTACGAGATCCCGCTCGCCCGGGTCACCGTCCTCAACGGGGCTTCTGCGGTGAGCGTCGCCCGCGAAGAGCTGTACATCGGCACCCGCCTGAGGCCCTGCCTCTCCTCGGCACGCAACCCGAGCCCCGTCCTCGGTGAGGTCGCGTTCGAGACAGACACCGGGCGCCTCATCCTCTGGAACGGCTCCGCCTGGAGCACCGCTTACGACAGCTCGGGCAGCGTGTCAGTCGACTCGCCCCTGGCCGCATGGGAGATCACCGTCGAATCCGTACTCGAGAAGCGCAGCGGCAACGTGCACGTGCGCCTTGGCACGTTCAAGCGCAAGGGCGGTGCCCTCGCCGGGCCCACGGATGCCCGCCTGCCGGTGCTCATCCCGTCCGCCTACCGACACCCCACCCGGAACATGTACACGATGGCGTACATCACCGGCGCCGACATCGGACGCCTCACTATCTACCCCGCGAACCACACGTTGGCCGGGCAGGTCTGGCTCACCCAGAAGCCAGATATCAAGACGGGTGACGACATCCTGCCCGGCACCGTCAGTTGGGTGGTGGACTGATGGCCAGGTCAACCTTCGGCGCCGGCGTGGCCGACTTCGTCGTCCGCCCCAGCGACGGCCTCTGGTCTGTCGCCGCCGGCGCGACCATCACCTTCTGGGACTCCGCTGACGCTGGCACCCAGTACGCCGACCTCCTCGACGCCAGCGGCACCCCGATCACGAAGGTGATCGCGGACGAGTTCGGCGCGCTGCCCCGCTTCTCAGGACCGGACGGCGTGACGGGCATGTGGGCCGACGGGGGCGGGACTTCGCGCGCCTGGATGGATGCCCACGGCGGCGCCACAGGAGGCGGGGGAGGGGGAGCGGCTTTCACCAAGCTGATCCGCGTCGTTGCCTCGGCGACGGCCCCGGCGGACGTGCGGGCCGCGGCGTCGTACCTGTGTGATGGCACCGCGGACCAGGTTCAGATCCAGCAGGCCATTACCGACGCGCAGTCTGAGGGCGGCGGCATCGTGCAGCTCACTGTCGGCGACTACAACCTGGCGACGCCGGTCGAAATTCAGGGCACCGCGAACGTCGACGACCCGCTGACAGTGACCCTTCGAGGCGTCGGCAAGAACGCCACGACGCTACGGCCGGCCTCCGGGCAGAACGGCATCCTGATCTCCAACTGGGCGCAGTTCCACCTCGAGGACCTCGGCGTCGTCATCCAGGGCGCCAGCTCGGGCATCGTGGCCACGTCGGTCACCACGACGACCACGCTGTCGTTCTGGGACTCGTCGATGCGGAACATCCGCATCTCCGGTAGCTACACGCCGACGAACAGCGGCTGGGCCATGGACATGGCCATGCCCTGGCGGTCGACGTTTGACAACATCGAGGTCCAGGGGACCCGGAACGGCATCCGGATCACGAACGATTCGGCCAACCAGAACGCGGGCGACTGCACGTTCAACAGGTTCTTCGTCGAGATTGTTGGCACCGGCGGCTACGCCCTGTACATCGAGTCCATCGACGGCAACATGAACCAGAACGTCTGGACGATGTTCGAGGCCGGGGCCAACTCGACCGGCTGCACGGGTATCTGGCTCGGCGGCGCCGTCGGTACCGCGTCCCAGAAGTTCATCGGCCTGAACCTGGAACAGTTCGAGACGCTGATCAACGTCGCGAACGGTGAGAGCAACGAGTTCTTCTGCAACTACATCACCTGCGACGACGGCGTTGTCACGGACAAGGCGTTCGTCTGCGGCAGCAACAGCTACAACAACACCTTCTCCGCCAAGTGGATCAACATCCGATCCGCAGGCACCCTCAAGATCATTGAGGACAACAACACCACCTCGAACTGCCCGAACATCTTCGAGCGCATCCGCATCGAGAACAACCCGACCGGCACCGTCACCTACACGAAGTCGTCGAGCACGGTCTTCCGGGACATCACGACGTTCAACACGGGCAACGCGCTGCCTGCCGGCCTGCTCCAGTACCCGCTATCGACGGTGAACGACTCAGAGTTCAACCAGACCGACCACGGGTTCCTCTCGTGGACCGCAGACCCAGCGGTCATCTCCGGCTCCGCCGTGCCCCTCACAGCCGGCACGGTCTACCTGTCGAAGCTGAAGATCGTCAACAGGGCCACAGTGGTGTCCAACATCGTCTACTACGTGTCCACCGTAGGGACCGGCCTCACGGCGGGCCAAAACCTGGTCGGCCTGTACGACTCCAGCGGCAACAGGCTGGCCGTCAGCGCAGACCAGACGACCGCGATGGGGACCACCGGCACCAAGACCGCAGCGATCACGCCGCAGACGCTGGCTGTCGGCAACTACTACGTGGCGTTCCTCGCGAACGGCACGACCGTGCCCCAGGTCGGCAGCGCAGGCGGTAACAGCGGGATCAACATCGCCGGTCTCACAGCCAGCACCGCACGGGCCCTGAACACCACCGCCGGCAACACCTCACTTCCCGCGACGATCGCCCTGGGAAGCCAGAGCGCGAACGCTGCAGTCCGCTGGGCCGCCCTCACCTAGGAGGCACCATGACGGTCCTCGTCTGCTCACTGAAGACCGACGTCCCGCAGGCCATCCCGGCCGACGGCCGCTACCACATCGTCCGCTTCCCCTTCGGCGCCGAGTCCTACGACGCGCACGCCATGCACGAGCAGCTCGACCCCAAGGGACACGAGGTGCGGGACTGGAAGCGCGACGACCGGTCCGGCCTCATCTGGCCGGCCGCCGACGGCTGGGGCTCCCTCACCGCGATGATCTATTGGGAGGACGGCGGCTACACGGAGCTCCGCGACCGCTTCGTCCGCGACCCGCTGGGCCTGTCCACCGGCGCCGATTCGACCGCGACGGAACACCGCCCGCCATCCCCCGGGCAGCAGTTCTTCCACAAGGGCCACGAGATGTTCGTGCACCCCGGCACGCCGATCGCCCTGCTCGTTGCCCACAACGACAGCAGGCCGCGACGCATCACCCTTGCCGAGCTCAAGCTCGCCATCCACCACGCAGAAGGGGCCTGACATGGCCAAGACGGGCCCACAGAAGTACCCCGGCGCCAGCACCGCGTACTGGCATCAGAAGACGTGGGGCGGCTCCGCTATGGAGTCGAACGTCGTCGTCTGGCACACCACCGAGGGCACCTCCGTGCCGTCGTACAACGGCGGCCGCGAGGCCCCGAACTTCACCGCCGCCCCGGACTTCAAGGCGAAGAAGCTCCGCTGGTACCAGCACTTCGACTTCGACACCTCGTCCCGCGCGCTCGTCAACAAGAGCGGCGGCGTCGAGACGAACACGCTTAACGCCGTGCAGGTCGAGCTCGTCGGCACGTGCGACCCGAACACCCACAAGCGGTGGGGCAGCACCCCGCACCTGTACTCCGCCGAGCTGCCGGACTGGGTCGTCCGCGACCTGGCAGCCTTCGCGAAGTGGGCGCACGACCAGCACGGCGTGCCGCTCACCGCTCGCCCGGTCTGGCTCGCCTACGGCAAGGACTCCCGCCGGCCCGGGGTTTCCCCGGCCTCCTACGGGGCGAGCCCAGCACGCATGTCGTTCGCCGAGTGGAACGGCTTCAAGGGTCACTGCGGTCACCAGCACGTGCCCGAGAACGACCACGGCGACCCGGGGGCGTTCCCGATGGCCGCGATCCTCGCCGTCACCAAGGGCGGCACCCCGACGACCACGACCAAGGCCACGCCCTCGACGAGCGGAGAACTCGACATGACCCCTGAGCAGGTGCACGCCGCGGTGTGGGGCCGGGACGCCATCCCGTCCCCCACCACGGTCTCCACGCACAAGACGAACCCGACCTGGAAGGCGTCGAGCTACCTGCCCGAGCTCGTCGACCGCATCTCCCGCCTCACCGACAAGGTCGACGCCCTCACCAAGGCCGTCACCGAACTGAAGAAGGGCGCCTGATGGCCGCCCCGGTGGAGAAGAAGGTACAGGCCGCCACCAGCGTCTCGTTCGTGGTCGGCATCCTGATCGCCGTACTTAACGACGTTGTGGCGGACGAGTCGTTGCTCGGACCGCTGCCCGCGTGGCTGCAGTCCCTCGTCCTGGCCACAGGTCCCGGCCTGCTCACGTTCGCGGGCGGCTGGCAGGCAAAGCACACACCCCGCTTGCCTGTCGACTGACCGGGAGGCACCGCGTGGACGTTGCGACGCTCGGCGCTATCGGCACCATCCTGGTCGGGCTCGCAACGGCCGCCGGCGCGGCCATAGGGAAGCGTGGAGAGAACCGTACCGCGCAGGCAGCCGGCGTGTTCGGCGGATACGGGGCACTCGTCGGCGACCTCCAGGAGGAGCGAGACAAACTCCGGGAACGGCTGGCCGACGTTGAGCGGCAGCTCATCGAGGCATTCCGCGAACTCGCAGACGCACGCGCCGAGAAAGCTCAGTTGCTCTCACAGATCCATGACCTCACGGGCGAGCGCGACCGCCTGCTAGCGCAGCTGGGAGGACCCCCGACGTGACGAAACACGCTCAGCCGATGCTTGCCCGACGGTGGCGTTCGCTCATGCTCGCCGCGGTGCTGCTCGTGCTGTCGGGCGCGGTGTTGCTCGTGTGGTTGCGCATCGACGCCGAGGCGCAGCGCGCCGACCAGTTCAGCGCCGAGGCCGAACGGCGCGGCGACGATGTCACCACCCTCGCCGAGGACGTCCGCATACTGCGACGGCAGGTCAAGGCCGAGGGCGGTACCCCGGCGGCCCCGGATCCGTCCAAGGCGGTCGACGACCTGCCGGGTCGTGTCCGCGTACCCGTGCTCGTGCCTGGCCCCCGAGGTCTGCGCGGCCCGTCAGGGAAACCCGCGCCCACCATCACTCCCGCTCCCGGTCGGCCCGGCGCAGATTCCACGGTTCCAGGCCCGCCTGGCGCCGACTCGACCGTACCCGGTCCGTCCGGGCCGCCTGGCCCCGCCGGCGCCGACGGCAAGGACGGCGCTCCGGGGACCACCGATTGCCCCGAGGGCTACTCGTGGCAGGCCCCGGCCGACGACCCGGACGCGCTCGTGTGCCGGCGCGCCGACGCCCAGCCGCCCGCCGAGCCGGATCCGTCCCCGTCAGACAGCCCGGCGCCGCTCGCCGCCGCGCTCGACCCGCAGCGCCGCCTGTACTGATCTCCCCCGCCTCGCGCCAACACGGCGCGCGGCGGGGGTTATTCACGTGCGAACCCGCCACCCTCTGCCTACATTGGGCACTGCCCAGGTGCGAAGGAGCGGGTTACTTCCACTGCTAATGGGGTGGTCGCGGGTTCGAGTCCCGCCCGGTTTCGGCCGGTAGCTCAGTTGGTAGAGCACCTTGTCACCTGCACCGAACTTGATCTCTGGGCACACAACTTCATGCACCTCCCGGTGCGCAGGCTGCGGTTACTTCTTTGGTTGAAGCGCCCTCGGGCGCGCGGGCTCGATACCCGCAGGACCGCCGCCACTTTGATCTCGGGAGGCACAAGCATCGGGGCGGCCGGTGCGCAGGTGATCGATACTTCTCCTTTTCAGAGAGGAACGCGGGTTCGAATCCCGTCGCCAGCCCCAGGGTTGGTGTCGTCCAGCGGCCTAGGACACTGACTCGATCGCCGTCTTGATCTCGGGCGCCCCACGCTTCGCCTCCCCTCCATGTGAGGGGGCTTTTCATGGCACGCTTCAACATCCGCACCGCCCGCCCGGCCGCAGCTTCCCCGGTGAAGTCGACCGGGATACGCACCTCGACCCACGAGCGCGGCGCCGGCTACCTGCGCGACACCAAGTCGGAGCTCTTCCTCCTGGCCGTCAGCAACTTCGTCGGCACGGACACGTTCTACGAGTCCGGCGGCGCACGCGACGACCGCTACACGCAGCTCGTGCGAACCCTCGCGGTCACCGACCCCGCCTGGTGCGTCGACTTCCTCCGCTGGCTGCGGTCGGACGCGAACATGCGCACCGCGTCCCTCGGCGGCGCCGCCGAGTTCGTGCGCGCCCGCCTCGACGCGGGCGCAGGCGACCGAGGCCTCGGCGACCAGGTGGCGATCGAGCAGCAGGACGCCGGCTGGAACCGCCGCGTCATCGACGCCGTCCTCCAGCGCGCCGACGAGCCGGGCGAGATGCTCGGCTACTGGACCAGCAAGTACGGCCGCCGCATCCCCAAGCCGGTGAAGCGAGGCATCGCCGACGCCGTCCAGCGGCTGTACACGGAGCGCTCGCTCCTCAAGTACGACACCGACTCGAAGGGCTACCGCTTCGGAGACGTCCTCAACCTCGTCCACGCCGCACCGGCCACCGACCGGCCCTGGCAGGGCGACCTGTTCCAGCACGCCCTCGACCGGCGACACGGCAGCGCCGAGGAGATCCCGGCCCGCCTGTCCACGATCCTCGCCCGCGAGCAGCTCCTCGCCACTCCCGTCGGTCAGCGCCGCCAGGTCCTCGCCGACCACCAGGAGCTCCTCCAGCGCGCAGGCATGACGTGGGAGGCCCTGGCGGGCTGGCTCCAGGGACCCATGGACAAGGCCGCGTGGGAGGCCGTCATCCCGTCCATGGGATACATGGCGCTGCTCCGCAACCTGCGCAACTTCGACGAGGCCGGAGTCTCCGACGACGTCGCCGATGAGGTCGCGAAGCGACTCGCCGACCCCGAGCAGGTGGCCAACTCCCGCCAGCTGCCCCTGAGGTTCTACGCCGCGTACAACGCCGCGCCGTCGCTGCGCTGGGGACACGCCCTGGAGAAGGCCCTCACTGCGTCGCTCGCGAACATCCCCAAGCTGCCCGGCCGCACTCTGGTGCTGGTCGACACGTCCAGCTCCATGCAGGAGGCGTTCTCGAGGGACGGCTCCCTCATGCGCTGGGACGCCGCGGCCCTTTTCGGGATCGCCCTCGGCCAGCGCTGCGCCCGCGCGGACGTCGTGTCGTTCTCCTCGGCGCGCCGCTACTGGGGCGACGCCGCTGGCGCGAACACGAAGGCGTTCCCCCTCAAGCCCGCCGCGTCGCTGCTGCGCCTGGTCGGCAAGTGGAAGGACGGCGGCTGGTTCCTGGGCGGCGGCACCGACACCGCGCTCGCCCTGCGCGAGGAGTTCGCCGCGCACGACCGCGTCGTCATCGTCACCGACGAGCAGGCCGGCCACGACACCACTGAGGTGACGCGGTCCATCCCGGACTCCGTGCCGCTGTACACGTGGAACCTTGCCGGCTACCAGGCCGGGCACGCCCCGTCCGGCGGGGAGAACCGCCACACGTTCGGCGGACTCACCGACCAGGCGTTCCGCATGATCCCGCTGCTCGAGTCGGGCAGGGACGCGGCCTGGCCGTGGAAGTCCCCTGCGGCCTGACCCAGCAGACTTGCCCCTGCCACGCGCCACCTCGGCGCGTGGCAGGGGCAATTCGCAGTGGTGGGCTGCGTCACCGAGCCCGTAATGGTTGTACGTGCTCCGCGCGTAGATGTTCTACGTCGGGCAGCTCGCGACTTGTCACATGCCGGGCGCAACATGCGGCGAGATCGGCGGTCATCCACCTCATTGGGCGCTCTGACCTGATGCACTCCTCTCTCATCACTTTGTGCAAGACCCTGGGGGGAACTCATGTCAGACCACGGGCAGTTAGCCCAGACCGGCATCGGCACCGTCGTCATCGGCGGCACCGCGTACTACGTCGGCGGCTGGATGATCGCCGCCGCGCTCGGCCTCGTCCTCGCCGGCACGCTCCTCATCCGCCTTCGCTTCCGTCGCGGGCGCAGCGTAGGCGAGGAGTGAGCGGCAGTCGCCGTCGGACCCCGGTGCTGGCCGCGCGCCAGCACCGTTCCGGCACCATCCTCATCGGCATCGTCGTACTCGCCCTCGCCGCCGCGTGGACCGTGCAGCACGCGATGGCCGCCTCCCGCTACGAAGACCACACCACCAGCCGCCTGGCCATGGTGTGGCTCGCCCTGTTCTTCGTCTTCATGGCGCAGACGCTGATGTACCACCTCGAGCGGCCGCGCCGGGTCACGCCCCGGCTGCAGCGCCAGCTCGACGAGCTGCACGTCGCGATCCTCGTGCCCGTCTACAACGAAGACCCCGGCTATCTGCGCCTCGGCCTCGAGTCGTTCCTGCGGCAGACTCGGTTACCCGACAGCGTTCACATCGTCGACGACGGGTCGACGAGCTCCGACTACGCGGATGTGCGCGCCTGGTGGCATCGGGCCGCTGTCGAGGCCGGGGTGTCGAGCACGTGGCAGCGCGTCCCGAACGGCGGGAAGAGGCACGCCCAGGCGGTCGCGGTTCGTGTCAGCCCGGACGCGGACATCTACATCACCTGCGATTCCGACTCGTGTTTCGCCCCGAACGCCGTCGCCGAGGCGCTTGCCCCGTTTACCCGGCCGCGGGTGCAGGCCGTCGCTGGCATCGTCATCGCTACGAACAACCGCGCCAACTTGCTCGCTCGGGTCACGGACTTGTGGTTCACCACCACGCAACTCGTGGACCGCTCAGGGCAGTCCGCGGTCGGGGCTGTGATGGTCAACTCAGGTCCCCTCGCGGCGTATCGGGCGGAGATCATTCGGGACAACCTCGGCAGCTACCTGAACGAGACGTTCATGGGCCGGCCGGTCATGTTCTCCGACGACTCCTTGCTCACTCTCTACGCGCAGGAGCGCGGCCTTACTGTGCAGCAGCCGTCCGCGGTCGTCTTCACCGCGATGCCGGAGAAGTGGTCGCATTTCAGCCGTATGTACCTGCGGTGGATGCGCGGCTCGACGATCCGCAGCGTCTGGCGGATGCGCTACCTGTCGATGGCGCGGCCCGCATTCTGGCTGCACTTGCTGCGCTGGTTCCAGATGTTCCTGGTCCAAATGGTCACCGTGTGGCTGCTGTTCGTCGAGCCGATCGCGTTCGACAACCTGCCGCCGGCGTCGATGGTGTGGGTGCCATTCCTCATCGGCTGGGCGCAGGGGCTGCGCTACCTCGGCGTGATCCGCAGCGACGAGCGGATCCGCTCGCGCGCCCTCACCTGGCTTCTCATGCCGCTCGCCATCGTGATGGCTTGGACTGTGCTGCGGTGGCTACGGTGGTACGGCATCGCGACATGCGCCCGTACTGGTTGGGGTACGCGACAGAACGGCGCAGAAGTCTCGCTCGGGGGAGCGGCCCCAACCGCGGCCCCTGTGGCCCCGCCGGTGGCAGCGCTGTACGACCTGGACGGCCAGACCATTCAGGTCGGCGTGCCCCTCCGGTAGGTCTCCTGAGCGTTAGAGCCCTCGCACCCTTCCCCCAAGGGGCGGGGGCTCTCCTCTGCCTGCCGCCCTGTGGTCCGCTCGCCGACGACACGCACTCCTGACCCCCGGCCGCTGCGGCGGCCCGCCAATACGCTGATCGGAACTATCCGCGTTGCTGGCTCGGATGGCTACTCGGAACGCCCCGCCCCCGAACAGCGCCGGGAGCGGGGCGCTCGACTTGGAGGACCCGTGGACGATCTCGTGCAGTGGCTCGGCGCCCAGCTCGATGAGGACGCAGCCCGCGCAACGCAGTGGCACGACTTGGAGTGCGAGATCCACGCCCACCTCGACGCTGGGCTGCTCGCGTCCGTGGCCGCAGCACGGATGCTGGACGAGGTGCCCGGCGCGGTATGCGACTGCGGAGGCCCTGCGCGGGTGCTGCGCGAGATCGGCGCCAAGCGGGAGAGCATCCGGCAGGCAGATCTGTACTTGTGCGACGCCGGGCCCGGGTGCGGCTACCGCACGAAGCATGGGCACAGCGTGCTGCGCCTGCTCGCCCTGCCCTACGCAGACCGGCCCGGCTACCGCGAGGAGTGGCGGGCGTGACAGATCAACCGACCCGACCCCCGCGCATGAACGTCCGCTCCCCACTGGAGCAGCGGATCGATTCGTTCCTGGAGGTGATCGCTGACGGGTTCCGTCCTCTGCTACACGCCATTGGTGATGCCGTTGCGCAGCTCCGCCGCCCGCGCTAGGCCGCTTCCGGCTCGGGGTGGCGGATGCGCTTCTTCAGTGCCATCTCGACATCGATCCGCGACTGCCCGGTCTCGGCGGCGAAGGCGGTCACGGCTGCCTGCACGGCGCTCGCCGTCTCCACGGTCAGGGCGCCGGCCTGGATCTCAGTCCAGGCGGAACGTTCCAGCTCAATCAGATCGTCGGGGAACTCAATGTCGCTCACGAGCGGATATTACGCTGCCTCCACATCGCCTCCACCTACGGTCACGCCGCCTCAACGACCTCCCGGCGCGTCGCCGCCGACCACTCGGTGAGCAGCTGCTCGTACTCGGCCCGCTCCGCATCCGACAGCCGTGCATCCCGGTGAGACCAGAGCGCACGGATCGCCGCATTCAGCTCCGGGACAGACCGCAGAGCGCCGTCAGGACGGGAAGCGGGAGGCATACGGAGAGCGTAGTTGCCAGGCGCGACGGCGAGCTAGGCATCGTGCGCGGCCGGCTATTCGTTGAGCGGCTCGGCTCCGTGCGCTCGTGCGACCTCGTCGATGCGGCGAGCGAGAGCGAAGTCGGCGACGGTCAGCTTGTGGCCGGCATCGTGCGTCGTGATCCCGAACCGCACCTTTCCCCACCGCAGATCGATGTCCGCGTGGTGGCCGATTAGCCGCTCGACGTCCGCCACGTGCACGATCATCGCCACGCCGCCGTGGTAGCGGATCCCGAACGACCGCGTGATCTCATCCCCCACGCGCCGCCACCCGGGCAGCCCCTCGAGGGCCGTCGCGATCTCGTCATCGGTCAGCGGGATCGGGTTGTCCGCCACGCTCTACTCCTCGTTCACAGGCTCCAGGATCTCGACCAGCTCGCGGCCGATCGGTGCATCCTGCCATGGCCGCATGGCCTGCTGAAGAGTGCCCAACTCCCTGCGCATCCGCGCTGACCGCGTCTCCACCGCGATCTCCGCCACGTTCCGCGCGATGTCGACCGCCTGGTCCGGGTCGCCGGCACCGGCCACTGCGGTCGCTTGCCGCGCCATGTACACGCCGCGGTCCCGGCGCGCGGTCTCGGGCACGACGCTGAGGACTTGGGACCACAGGTCGCCCGCCTCACGGCCGAGTCCAAGCCGTCCGTAGCAGGTGGCCCGCTGCACCTCGAGGTACCCGGGGGTGCGCTTGCACGCGTTACCCCAGGGCAGGTCGTCATCCACCCGTGGCAGCAACGTTCCGGCCTGGTCGATGAGCCGGTCCACCATGCTCCGGTCGCGGGTGAGGCTCGCCCCGTGCGCCTGCTGCTGCATCGCCATGATCCGCACCTTCGGCAGCAGGCTCCGCTCGTCCTCCAGCGCGGCCTCGCACAGGTCGATGACCGCGAACCCGTCGCCCAAGTCAGTGCGCACCTGCGCCTGGTTGACGAGGCTGTACCCGATCAGGTGCGGGTCCCTCGACCGCATCGCGATCTCCTGCGTGATGCCCCGCCAAAAGCTCGCGCCCTGCAAGTCCCCCGCATCCTGGTAGAGCCAGCCGACGAGCGCCGCGTAGGCCGCACCGAGGCGCAGCATTCCCCGACGGGTCTCGCCTGTCGCGGATCGAGTGAGCCGGTCGATCACCTGGTACTGCTCCGACACGGGGCCGATCAGGTCGTAGGGACCGAGGAACATGTCCGCGCGGTAGTGGCCTTCGAGCTGGCTCTGATAGATGTCGATCAGCGCCGGGTCGACGTATTGCGACGCGGTGGGGCCGGGGACCAGGGCCGCAGCCGTGACGGAGATGAGAGCGCGGCGCTTCATCTGCTCCTCTTCATGGTGCTCGGGCCTGACCCACCCCGGTGGGGTGGTGAAACCAAGGTCCTCCGGCCACCGGCCGAGCGCATCGTGAATCACGATCGCCGTTTCCTCGGACGGCCAGCCAGGGCGCGCACCTTCCCAGCGCCGCCACGTCCGCGCGGACACGGTGAACTGATGGTCGTCGAGTAGCCGTTGGCCATGTTCGGCGAGGGCTTCGGCGGCGCGCTCCATGGTTCGCCAGCCAACCCTGAGTCTGGCTGCTCGCAGCGCGTCGTTGCGGCCCACACGTTCAGTCTGAGGTGTCATCGCGCCCGTTCCCGGCCATGGCCGCTACGTGGCCACGCGTGGCCACGCGACGGCCTGGTTCTGTCCTGCCGTGTCTCGACATCATCCAACTGTGAGCATCGGACGCGCATCAAACCGGAGAGAAATCCCCACCACGGATGGAACTTCCCGTGGTCAGGGGGGTGTTGGGGTGCACCACGGCATGGCTGACGAGGAGCCAGTCAACTACGGCCACGTGCGAGCTACCGCGGAGCGGGTTGAAAGCATGGTGCTGGTCGCGACGAACCGCGCCAACCTCGACGAGGACGCCGCTCTGCTTGCGGGGCTGGTGCGGCGCATGATCCGCGCGGACTACCCCAACCGGCTCCCCGCGACGATGGCCGTGTTCCGGGCCGCGTACCGGGTCCTCGACTCACCCGCGAACCCGACGCCGCTCGACAGCGACTACCGCGTGTACTCGCACGTGAAGAACCTCGGCCGCACGGCCAGCGCTCTGGCGGACGTCTTCGACCCGCGGCCGGCTGCCCGGTTCGTCGCGCGACCGGGGCTGCCGCCGGAGCAGCACACCTCCTGAGACCCCCGCTGCCGGGCCGCCTGTACGCGCCTGGCAGCGGGTTGGGCGGTCGCTCGTCCCCCGTCGGGCGGCCGCCCTGTTTCACCTGCCTGGACCGACACCCGACCACGGAACCCCGGCCCAGGCAGGCCACCTGACAGCAACCAGGCACGAGGGAGACTACGTGAGCACATCGAGTGAACCCCAGCCCGTGACCGGCTCGTCGAACGACGGCCACGTCCCGTCCGTACCGGCCATGGCTAGGATGCTGCTGGACGACGCGACGTTCGAGTCCTGCCGTCACACGGTCATGGACGCCAACCCCGATATGTCCGAGGAGATGGCCGGCCGCATCGTCGAGGAGGGCCTGAAGTTCGTCGCGGCCTGCTCCGCGAACCCTGACGTCGGGCTCGCGCCGTCGAGGATCGTGGACGAGGGCTGGCACGCTCTCCTGCTGCACACAGCGAAGTACGCGGAGCTGTGTGAGCAGCTCGGCGGAGGGTTCGTGCACCACTACCCGGGCTACGACCCGACGAACTACGACCCGCCGGTCCTCGACCGCACCCGGGAGAAGATCGCGGGACTCGACTGGGAGGCGGACCCTGAGCTGTGGGGGCCGCCGTCGGACGAGACGCTCGTGTCGGTGGCCGCGAAGTGCCAGCACGCACCGTCGTGTGCGATCCGTCCCATGCCGAAGCCGGAGTGGCCCGTAACCTGAGGGCGGAGGTGACGCATGTCCGAGTGGATCGACCCGCGGTACGCGGAGCTGGTCGCGGCGTGGAAGCGCGCGCAGCAGCCGGAGTCGCGTGACCCACAGCCCAAGCCGGTGAGAGGTTTCCTCGTCCCGTCCAAGGGCTGAGCAACTCCGGCCCGGCTGGTTCTCAGCGACCAGCCGGGCCGTTTGCGCGCTCCTGTGCAGTCGGCGCGCCCAGGCCTCCTGCTACCTGAGGAGGTCGGCAACGAGGACGCCCAGGGCGTGGGCGATGAGTAGCAGGTCCGAGAACTGAGGGTCCCTCTCGGCGTTCTCGTACCGCTGGATGGTGCGTCGGTCCACGCCCACGAGTTTCGCCAGCTGATCCTGTGAGAGCCCGGCCTTCCGGCGGAGCTCGGCGATGCGATGACCGAGCGCGACTCGATGGGGGAGGACCCAATCGGGTCGCGGCGTTCGGCGGGCTGGCACTCGACAAACACAAAGACGGAATCGATCATGTGTCAGTACCCAAGTGGTCGCTATCTGGCGATGGACTGGACGTGATCGAGCCAGGCGGGAGTGGGGGTCGACCCGCCCACCTCTCTGCGGCATATGCCAAACGCCGTAGAGCCGCTACGCTCTGATCTATTCGAACGCATGTTCACTCGAACGGGCGAATGACGCGGAACCTGTGCGTCCACTAGACAGGGGTGAGGGTCGAACCCGAGAACGTGCCGGCCGTCATTGCGGCTGCCCCCCTCTGTGGCGGTCCGGCACGGGGGCGCCCCCGCGCGCGAGTGCGGGGGCGTTCGCGCGCCGTGACCTGCGCAGACAGCTTGATCATTTAGGGGGAATTTAGGAGCCAGGGTCTTGTGGTGCTGTCGTGCACTGCCGTGACACTGGCGCGGCGCTGACGGGACGGTGGCGAGGCCGCATACGCGGATCACGTCTGTGACCTGGCTCTTAGTGCCCGTCACGGCAGGTCGGATCGCTGGCGCCACGGGCCCCCGCGCCACGTACAGCGACTCTTACAAGGCAGATGTCGGCGGTTCGAAACCGTCCGCGCCCACCGGGTTGGCAGCCCCTCGACCGTGATCGGTCGGGGGGCTGCTTGCGTTTTGGGGGCGGGGCAGGGGCGGTAATTGCGCATTAGGAATGGTTTGCGAGATGTGAAGAGAACGTGAAGCTGTCTTCCGTTATGGGGGTGTTCGGGGGGTTGGGGGGAGGGGGTGTCGCGCGGTAACTTCCGTCACTCCGTGGGGGTTTCACGCGACCTTCACGTGCGTGGACGTAGGCTTCACATATGGCCACTACTTCCGAACCCGTGACCGCACGGTCTGCTGCCGAGGTGAATGAGCGAATACGTGCCCTCTGGCTGAGTGCCGGAGGGCGGTTGAGCGCTGAGGAGCGGGTGGAGTACGAGGCGCTCGTGGTCGAGTGGGCCGCCAAGATGCGTGAGGCGGTGTGAAGGTCCCGAAGGGTGCGGGGGCTACTTCGGGTCGGGGGCGGGTTCTTCGGGGGCCCGCTTGAGGTTCATGCGGGCGTCCACCTTGTCCGGGCCCGATACGTCCTTCCAGTAGCGGTGGCACGTCACGAAGACCGCCAATTCGCGTTCCCGTTGGCGGAGCTTTTCGACCTCCGCCTGTTCGTCGGGGGTCCAGCCGGGGGAGGCGGGGCGTTCGCGCTTGCGCCAGCCGTGGTCGTCGCTGAAGCCGTCGAGGGGGTCCACCGACCACGGAAGCCGCTTCAGGAGGGCCAGGAGCTCCGCCCTGACCTGGTGCAGCTCCTCCTGGCCCGCCAGGAGGTCACTCGGGAAGTCATAGGTCGCTGCCACGCCGCAATGATACGTCTGTTCGATTTCTCGAAGCGAGCGTTGCCGGGCGTGTTCATTCGTACGTGTGTTTCGAACGCGCGTTCTTGGTGAAGCCGTGCGCGAGAGGCAGGGAGCGCGCGAGACTGGACGTATGTGCCGCAGCATCAAGACCCTTCGCCCGCCCGTCCTCCCCGAAGAGGCCACCGAGGAGGAGATCCGGGCCGCAGCCCTGCAGTACGTGCGGAAGGTGTCCGGCTTCCGGGCGCCCGCCGCGCACAACAAGGAGGTCTTCGACCGGGCCGTCGACGTCATCGCCCAGGCGACCGCCGACCTGCTCGACGGGCTCGAAGTCCGCGCCCAGGGGCGTCAGTTGGCCCGGGATGCGGCCGTCTGAGTTCGCTGGGGGGCTCCGGGTGGCTCAGGCCGCTCGTTCCGGTGACGGTGATGGTGCCGGTGCCGGGCGCCGTATCAAGTACGCCGCCCCCGCCCCCGCCGCGAACAGCGCGAGCAACGAAACCCCCGTGGCCAGCCAGCTCGCGCCGAGCCACTGGCCGCCGAAGTAGCCGAGGGCCACGCTGTACGCCGCCCAGGCCACGCCGGCGAGCGCCGACCACGGCAGGAACTCGCGGACCCGGCGATGAGCCGTACCCGCCGCGAACGAGACGATCGAACGGCCCGCCGGGGCGAACCGGGCGATGACCACGAGCACCCCGCCGCCGCCCCGGGCGAGCGCCCCGCCGAGACGCTCCTGCGCGCTGGTCAGGCGGCGGGAGCGGGCGATCGCGCGGTCGAGACGTTCGCCGCCCCGCCATGCGAGCCGGTACGCGACCAGGTCGCCGAGGACCGAAGCCGTAGCCGCCGAGAGGGTCAGGGCCAGGATCGACGGGACCTCGTGCGACACCTCCCCGGCCGCCGCGCCCGTGCCGGCCGTCACCGCGGTGGCCGCCGTGATGACCAGGACGCCGCTCGGCAGTACGGGCAGGAACACGTCGAGCAGTACCGAGAGGGACACCACCGCGTAGATCCACGGGCCGCCGCTCAACGACCCCACACTCTCCAGCACCGCGACTCCCCGTCCTCCGTGCTCGTGACTTCCCCGGTCAGCGACTGACGCCGCGTTGTCGCGGGGGGCGGCAGGGGCTGCTGATGACAGCTGTACAGCGTACGCCTCGGTGGTTACCGGAGAGTCGCAAGGGGCTCATGTGTTCTCCAGGTCACGTTCGCCCGGGTGCCGCGTGGCAGGCGGCGTACGGGGCGGAAGTCCCGTACGAACGACGCAGCGGGAGCACCCGGTCCCGGGAGCGAGAGAGCGCGAGAGGTGGAGTGGCGGGCGATGGTGGCTGGAGTGGGAATGGTGGCGGGGATGGCCGCGGCGGCTGTGTTCGCGGCGGGTGGCGGGACGGCGGGGGTGTACGGGGTGCGGAGCGAGGGGCAGTTCTCGCCGCCGAACGCCTTCGTGCCGTCGAGTGCGGTCACGTACGACATGGGCGTCGTGCCGGCCGGCGCGCGGATCGAGGTCACGCAGCGCGGCGGGTACGGGCGGATGGAGGTGAGCGTGCACGTCGACGGGCTGGCGCACGGGCGCGCGTACAGGGCCTGGGTGAGCCGGGGCGAGTGCGGTGGGGGTCCGGGTGCGAACCCCGGGCACTACCAGCACCGTCAGGACCCGGTGCAGCCGTCGGTCGACCCGGCCTATGCGAACCCGGAGAACGAGGTCCGGCTCGACTTCACCACGGACGCGAGTGGCGCGGGGGCGGCAACTGCCCGGCACGCGTGGGAGTTCCGGCCGGGCGAGGCGCGCTCCGTGGTCTTGGATTCGGCGCCGGGCGGAGTCGGCGCACGGGTCGCGTGCTTCACGGTGCCGTTCGAGTCGCCGGGGCGAGGCGCGGGGGAGGGGTGACGGGGAGGGGTGACGCGGACGCCCCCGTTCCAGGCCCTGGGGTGGACCGGAAACGGGGGCGATCGTGAGTGAGTGAGTGAGTGAGTGAGTGAGTGAGTGAGTGAGTGAGTGAGTGAGTGAGTGAGGCGGCGGGCCGGGGTGGCGCTGGGCCGGGGAGCGCCGCTACGTAGGTGAGCCCGGCGCCGCCGTACCCACCCGGCACATCACACCGTCGCAGGCTCCCGCTCCGCCGTCGCAGACGTCTCCGTACGCTCCGCGCCCCCGCCCAACAGCCGGTCCACGCCCAGCGCGCCCGAGCCCGTGAAGACCAGAAGCAGCATCGCCCAGCAGAACATCGCCGAGGACTCGCCGCCGTTCTGGAGGGGCCACAGGGCCTCCGGCTGGTGGACGACGAAGTACGCGTAGGCCATCGAACCGGAGGATATGAAGGCCGCGGCGCGGGTGCCGAGGCCGAGGGCGACCAGGCCGCCGCCGGCGAGCTGGATGACGGCCGCGAACCAGCCGGGCCAGGCGCCGGCCGGGACCGAACCACCGCCCATCGCTCCGCCGAGGACGCCGAAGAGCGAGGCGGCGCCGTGGCAGGCGAAGAGGCCGCCCACGACGATGCGGAAGAGGCCGAGGGCGTAGGGCTGGGCGTTGTCGAGACGTCCAGTCATGAGGGGACTCCTTGAGTTCGTTGGGGGGCGAACCGATGGGAGGCCAAAGGTTAGGTGAGGCTAACCTCTCCTTGCAAGTTCAATATTTGGCCAAGAGTGCTGGTCGGCGCCGGGCTCGCAGGGGTCCGCGTCGGCCGTACACAAGACGGCCCGCGCGACCGCGTCGGCGTCCGACAAGGTCGCCGAACCCACCCCCGGGCGAGCCCCCGCCGCCGTCCCCCAATGCACCCCCTCGGTGAGCACCCCGAACGCGAACCTCCTTGCATGTGGCCTGTCTTGACGGTTGATCAGGCAGTACGGGCGAGGGGTGACATCCAGCCCGCCCGCCACGTACCCGTCGAGCGTGTGCGGCCGTACCTGGCCCGTCTTCAGGAGCCCCGCACCGCCATTCGGCCGGTACGCATTCGCAGAGCACGCGTGCGCCGAGTCCACCGGGCTCGCGCCGAGCCCACCGGTCACCCGGGTTCACTGAGTACGGACTCCGCCGTCTCCCGCAGCTCCGTCGCTCCCTCCCGAGCAGCCCGCGCCTGATGGAGCTGCAGCCGCGCCGCGCGCCCGCGCATGGTCAGCGTCATCAGCTGGTTCCCGAACCAGGGCCCGCCCGTCCTGCGCCACGACACCGGGGGAGTGGCGAGCCGGCCGTGCCGGGCGAACCGCCGTCCCAGGGCACGCCCGAAACGGCTCCAGCCGAGACGGAACCCGGCCTTCATCACCCCGGGGATGGAGTTGTGCACCGGCGAGCACGTCAGCTGGACGACGCGCGCGGCCGGGCCCCGCGCCCCCGCGGGCCACGTGGGTTCGGCGACGTACGCGTGGTGGACGTCGCCCGACAGCACGCACACCGTCGCCGGGGCGCCCGCGCCGCCGCCCGCCTCGGCGATCAGCGCCGTCAGCGCGTCGAACGACGTGGGGAACGCCGCCCAGTGCTCCAAGTCGGCCCGCCTGCGCACCTGTTCACCGAACCCGGCCCAGCGCGCCCCGCGCTCGCCCCGGCACATCGCCGCGTTCCACCCCTCGACGTCATGCACGAGATGCGGCAGCAGCCAGGGCAACGAGGTCCCGATCAGCAGATGGTCGTACGCCCCGGAGGGAGCCCCGGCCGGAGTGCCGGAGGGAGCCCCAGCCGGAGTGCTGGAGGAATCCAGCACCTGCTCCCGCAGCCACCCCGCCTCCCTTTCGTCCAGCATCGACCGCTCCCCGTCCGCCAGGACCCGCGCCGCCCGCGTGTCCACCATCAGCAGCCGTACGCGGCCGAAGTCGCGGCGGTAGCTCCAGCGGACGGACGGCGGGTCGGCGTCGGCGCGGGCGGCGAACTCCCTGAGCGGGTCCGTCCCGTCGGGGTCCGCGCACACCTCGGCGTAGACCGGGTCGGCGGCGAGTTCGGCGGGCGACAGATTGCCCAGGTGCTGATGGACCCAGTACGACATGAGGCCGCTCAGGATCCGCTCGTTCCACCAGTCGGTGGCGCGCATCTCGGCGAGCCACGCGGCGCTCGTGTTCCAGTCGTCGATGACATCGTGGTCGTCGAAGATCATGCAACTGGGCACCGTGGACAGCAGCCAGCGCACTTCCGGGTGGAGCCACGATTCGTAGTAGAGCCGGGTGTACTCCTCGTAGTCCGCGACCTGGGGTCCCGGTGGGTCGCGCAGGTCGCGGCGGGCGCCGAGGTAGCGGCGGGTGGCCGGCGAGGTCTCGTCCGCGTAGACCTGGTCGCCGAGCAGGAGCAGGACATCGGGCGGCTCGGCGCCGGGAGCGGCGGCGAGCTGTCCGGCGAGGGCGCCCAGCGCGTCGGGGCCCACCGGGTCGTGCCCGCCGGCGGGCGGCGCGGCCCACCGGCACGAGCCGAACGCGACGCGGAGCGGGCGTGCCGGATCGTCGTACGCGGGCGTGCGGATCACGCTGGGCGGGAACGGCGAGTCCGCGAGCGGCCACACGCGGGCACCGTCGAGCAGCACCTCGTACGCCGTCGCGCTCCCCGGGGCGAGACCGGTCACCGGGACGAGCGCGTAGTGGTGGCCGCAGATCTGGAACGTGTGGGCGCGCCCCGACGAGCCGTCCGTGCAGCGCACTTCGGCGGTGCACGGACGGCTCGCCTCGACCCAGACGGTCGCCGACGACTCGTCCACGTATCTCAGCAGCGGTCCAAGTCGCAGCTCTGCCACGTGTTTCAGCCTCCTTGATCGCCCCGTACGGTACGGAACGAGGGAGGCGGATGGCGAGGTTCCGGGAACGCAGGCTTCCGCGATCTACCCGTCAGGGGCAGCTAGCAGCCGCTCAGATAAGTCGTCAGCGCACTCTTCTCCGCCGGGTCCACGCTGAGGTTGTAGTAGTGCTTCACCTGCACCCACATCCGGACGTACGTGCACTTGTACGCGGCCCGCGACGGCATCCAGGTGGCCGGGTCCTGGTCGCCCTTGGACTGGTTGACGTTGTCGGTGACGGCGATGAGCTGGGGGCGGGTGAGGTCGTTGGCGAAGGCCTGGCGCTGGGCGGTGGTCCAGGCGTTCGCGCCGGACTTCCAGGCCTCGGATAGCGGGACGACGTGGTCGATGTCGACGTCGGACGAGGCCTTCCAGGTCGCGCCGTCGTACTCGGAGTACCAGGAGCCGGACGTGGCCGCGCAACTGGAGTCGGTCACGACGTTCGTGCCGTCGCGCTTGAGGACGACCTCGCGGGTGTTGCACGTGCCGGACTGCGTGATCCAGTGCGGGAAGAGGGTGCGGCTGTAGCCGTCGGAGGAACCTTCGGCCTTGACCGTGAGCTGGGCGAGGTACGTGCGGGCGGTGGCCCCGCTGACCGGTGTGGGGGGAGAGGCCTGCGCGGCCGGGCCGTTCAGCAGGGTGAGGGCGGAGACGACGACGGCGGTGGCCCCGAGTGCGGCGGCGCGTCGACGCGCGTAGAGCGTGCGCATGTGAACTCCCTTGGCGTGGGGGGAAGTTGGCCTGACGGTTCGGTCATGCTGGCGCTCCGGGGTTTCCGGGAGATGTGCGCCGAGTGACAGGGTCGCGTCAACGTCACGTACACATCAAGGGGGCGTACGGGACTTGTCGCGGGGTGTGCGGGACGTGAGGGGATCTGGTCCCGATCCGGCCTTGCGCGGACCGGAATCGACCGCCGGGCGACCGGGGGTGACGTGGGTCATGCCGGATCGCTCGGGCGTTCGCCTAGACTGGGCGGTGCAGAAGGGGAGTAGCTCTTCGCCGGACCGTCGACATACTGCTCAGCTCGTCTGAGCCGGCGCCCGGAGGCAGGACCCGTACACCGGGGCCGGCCAGCGAGACCTTCGGCAGAGCAGTGCTTCATGTGCGGACACGACTGTGTGCGTACCTGTGCGCTGCCGTGCCGAGGTGTCGTACGCGAATTCCCCTCACTCTCGGCCGGCAGCCCGACCGATTGAGGAATCTTGATCAGCTTCAGCGTGATGGCGGTCGTCTTCGGCGTCATCTTTCTTGCCGAGCTCCCGGACAAGACCGCGCTCGCCGGACTCGTCCTGGGCACGCGCTACCGCGCCTCGTACGTCTTCGTCGGTGTCGCCGCCGCCTTCGCCGTCCATGTCGCGCTCGCCGTCGCGGCCGGCAGTGTCCTGACCCTCTTGCCGCAGCAGCTCGTGCACGCCCTGACCGGTGTGCTCTTCCTCGGCGGCGCGGCGGTCCTGCTGCTGAAGAAGGCCGAGGAGGAGGAAGAGGTCCGCAAGCCCAAGGACCAGAGCTTCTGGAAGGTCTCCGGCGCGGGCTTCATGCTCATCCTGGTCGCGGAGTTCGGTGACCTGACGCAGATCATGACCGCGAACCTCGCCGCCCGGTACAACGACCCGCTCTCCGTCTCTCTCGGCGCGGTCCTCGGCCTGTGGGCCGTCGCGGCCCTCGGCATCGTCGGCGGCAAGGCCCTGATGAAGCGGGTGCCGCTCGCGCTGATCACGAAGATCGCCGCGGTCCTGATGATCGCGCTCGGGGTGTGGAGCCTTTACGAGGCGGTGGCTGCGTAGGCGGCCTGTGTTCGGTGCGGGGGCGGGCCGCGCGCCCGGTGCGGGGTGGGCCATGTGCCGAGGCCTGCGCCGGGCCACGCATCCGCCCTGCACGCCGAGCCGCGCGCCCCGTACACGTACCCGCCCCCCGCTGACCTGCACAGCTGGCGTACCCCCCGCCCCCCTTTGTATGGTCGAGGAACAAAGTGGTTCCGCCCATCTCACCCTGACCGGTGGGCGGGGCCACCTTGGTCTCACTTCTGGAGGACCCGCCGATGACGGCCACCACTGTTCTGTCCGCCCGCGCCCTGCTGCTCGACATGGACGGCACGCTGGTCAACTCCGACGCGGTGGTCGAGCGCTGCTGGCGGCGCTGGGCCGACCGCCAGGGCCTCGACGGCGACGAGGTCGTGAAGGTCGTCCACGGCCGCCAGGGCTACGCGACCATGGCCCTCCTGCTGCCCGGCCGCCCCATGGCCGAGAACCACGCCGACAACGCCCGGATGCTCGCCGAGGAGACCGCCGACGTCGACGGCGTCGTCCCTGTGCCCGGCGCCGCCGAGTTCCTGGCCGCCCTGCGCACCGGCGGCCTCGCGCACGCCCTCGTGACCTCCGCCGACGTCGCCCTCTCCGGCCGCCGCATGGCCGCCGCCGGTCTCCCGCAGCCCGACCTGCGGATCACCGCCGAGAGCGTGGGCGCCAGCAAGCCCGACCCCGAGGGGTTCCTCAAGGCCGCCGCCGAGCTGGGCGTCGACCCGGCCGACTGCGTCGTCTTCGAGGACTCCGAGGCCGGCATCGCGGCCGGCAGGGCCGCAGGGATGCGCGTCGTCGGGGTAGGGCCGCGCGCGGGCGCGCACGCTCCGACGGCACTGGTGGAGGACCTGACGCGGGTGCGGGTCGAGGCGGGCCCGGACGGCGGGATCCTGCTGCACATCGGGTAGTTCGGGCGCGGGAGTCCCCGTACGGGCACCGGTCCCGCCCTCTCCCCGACAGGCCAAATCCGGGCGCACGCACCATCCTGTAGATGGCATAGCCCCGCCGGCGGTGTCCGGCGGGGCTTCTCAGGAGGTGTCCATGACCCAGGACGCTGGCGGGGGACCTCCCCCCACGGACCTGACGCAAGGCCCAGCCGGGGACCACACCGGACCCGCGACCGGTGCCGGGAACGGCCGGCGCGGAGTGCTGGTCTCGATCGGCGCGCTGCTGCTCGGCATGTTGCTCGCGGCCCTCGACCAGACGATCGTCTCGACGGCGCTGCCGACCATCGTCAGCGACCTCGGCGGCCTGGAACACCTGTCCTGGGTCGTGACCGCGTATCTGCTGGCGTCCACGGCCGCCACGCCGCTGTGGGGCAAGCTCGGCGACCAGTACGGCCGCAAGAAGCTCTTCCAGACGGCGATCGTCATCTTCCTGATCGGCTCGGCCCTGTGCGGCATGGCACGGAACATGCCCGAGCTCATCGGCTTCCGTGCCCTCCAGGGACTCGGCGGCGGCGGCCTCATGGTGCTGTCCATGGCGATCGTCGGCGACATCGTCCCGCCCCGCGAACGCGGCAAGTACCAGGGCCTGTTCGGCGCGGTCTTCGGCGCGACCAGCGTGCTCGGCCCGCTGCTCGGCGGCCTGTTCACCCAGCACCTCAGCTGGCGCTGGGTCTTCTACGTCAACCTGCCGATCGGCGTCATCGCGCTCCTGGTCATCGCCGCGATGCTGCACATCCCCGTACGGTCCACGAAGCACACGATCGACTACCTCGGCACGTTCCTGATCGCGTCCGTCGCGACCTGTCTCATCCTGGTCGCCTCGCTAGGCGGGACGACCTGGGCGTGGGGATCGGTGCAGATCATCGGGCTCCTGGTCGTCGGCGTCGTGCTCGGCGTCGCGTTCATCCAGGTCGAGAAGCGGGCGGCGGAGCCGGTTCTTCCGCTGAAGCTGTTCCGCATCCGTACGTTCACGCTGTCCGCCGTCATCAGCTTCGTCGTCGGCTTCGCCATGTTCGGCGCCATGACGTACCTGCCGACGTTCCTCCAGGTCGTGAGGGGTGTCTCGCCGACGTTGTCGGGCGTGCACATGCTGCCCATGGTCTTCGGCCTGCTGCTCTCCTCGACGGCGTCCGGCCAGATCGTCAGCCGCACGGGCCGCTGGAAGGTCTTCCCTGTCGCCGGCACCGGCATCACCGCCATCGGCCTGCTCCTCCTGCACCAGCTCGACGAGCACAGCTCCACCGCCCTGATGAGCACCTACTTCTTCGTCTTCGGCCTGGGCCTCGGCCTCGTCATGCAGGTCCTCGTCCTGATCGTGCAGAACGCCGTCTCGTACGAGGACCTGGGCGTCGCCACGTCCGGTGCGACGTTCTTCCGCTCCATCGGCGCGTCGTTCGGCGTCGCGATCTTCGGCACCGTCTTCGCGAGCCGCCTGGGCGCCAAACTCACGTCCGCGCTCGCCGGCCAGGCTCTCCCACCGGGTGTCAGCGCCAACGCCCTCAAGGCCGACCCGCGCGGCATCCACAGCCTCCCGCCCACCGTGCGCGGCCCCGTCCTGCACGCCTACGCGTCGTCCATCACCGACGTCTTCCTCTACGCCGCCCCGGTCGCCGTCGTCGCCTTCGTCCTGTCCTGGTTCCTGCGCGAGGACAAGCTGCGCGGCTCCGTCACCGCACCCGACGTCACCGAGACCCTGGCCAGCAACCCCGTGGAGCGCTCCTCGCACGACGAGTGCGCGCGGGCCCTGTCCACCCTCGGCACCCGCGAGGGCCGCCGCGAGATCTACGAGAAGATCACCGAACGCGCGGGCTACGACCTGCTGCCCGCGTCCAGTTGGCTGCTCCTGCGCATCAAGCGGTACGGGTGGGCGGAGCCGGCCGTGCTCGCCGAGCGCAGCACCGTACCGCTGCACGTGATCATCGCGGCGGTGCGGCAGGTGGAGGAGCGGCATCTCGTCTGGCGCGAGGGCATCGACCTCATCCTCACGGAGGAGGGCCGCGTGGTCGCCGGCCGCTTGTCCAAGTCGCGCGAGGACTCGCTCGCCGAACTCCTCGGCGACTGGTGGGGCCCGGACCGCCCCACGGACCTCGTCAAACTCGTCGCCGAGCTCAACGAGGAGCTGTGCGGCTCGGACGAGGAACGCCCACACGACGGCCAGCCGTCCCGCCCGCCACGCCCGGGTCTGGCGACCGGCACCTGACGACTCTCAGGCGAGCTGCTTGGCGTACCAGTGCTCCGAGTACGGGTCGTCGTTGTACCGGGCCGTCTCCTCGTAACCGTGCCGCGTGTACAGCGTCCGGGACTCGATCAGGTCGCTGCGGGTGTCGAGGACGAGCCGCTGGGCGCCGAGTTCGCGCGCGGCGCTCTCGGCGCGCGTGAGCAGCAGGGAGGCGCCGCCCTTCCCGCGCAGCTCGGGCCGCAGGAAGACCCGCTTCAGCTCGGCGGTCGACGAGTCGAGCAGCCGCACGCCCGCGGTCCCGGCCGGCTCGCCTCGGTAGCGCGCGACCAGCAGCACCCCGCCCGGCGCGGCGAGATAGTCCCCGGTGTCGGCCGCGACCTCACGCTCCAGCTCACCGGGATCGGTCGCACGCCCCTCGTGCAGCAGGTACCAGCGGTCGCTGACCTCGGTGTAGTACGTGCGCCAGAGCAGCGCGGCGACAGGCGAGTCGAACGGCTCGGGGGCGACGGTCCAGGGCGAGTCCATGACGCATTGTCGACGCGCCCCCGCCGCCCCACGCAAGCGGTTTTGCCCACCCCGCACGCTTCTCGCGAAACGGGCCCACGAATCAGGCCTATGAATCAGGCCCACGAATCAGGCCTACGACTTGGGCGCCGCCTGCTGCACGACCTCGAAGGACCACACCGACGACCCGCTCGCGGCCGGCTTCGGGCGGTCGCCGCCACCCTGGCCACCCTGGTGGGCCGCCTTCATCGGGCCCTCCATCCACGCCTGGAACGACGCCTCGTCACGCCAGCGGGTGTACACCAGGTAGTCGTCCGTGCCCTCGATCGGGCGAAGCAGCTCGAACCACTCGAAGCCGTCGGAGTTCTCCACGGCGCCGGCGCGCGACGCGAACCGCTTCTCCAGGGTCTCCCGCTGCTCGGCCGGGACGGTCAGGACGTTGATCTTCACGATGCTCATGCCGCCCATCCTCGCGCACCCCCGTGTGAGGACGGCGTCAGGTCCCCTGGGGGTGTCGGGTGTGCCAGTCGCGGACGATCTCCTCGACGTCGTACGGCTTGAGGCCGAGTGGTGGGCCGGGTGGGGGCTTGAACATCATGTCGCGGATCTTGACGTTGATCTCGGTGACGATCTTGCGGACGATCCGTTCGGAGGGGGCCCGTGCCGCCTCGGCGAGCGCGTCCTCGGCCTCCTTGCGCAGGGCGAGTGACGGAGGCAGCACCGAGAAGCCCTCGCGGGCCATCTTCCGCTTGATCCACCAGTTCTCGTCGTACGTCGTGTCGTCCGTCACCGGCAGCGGCTTGCCCGCGCCGGGGAGGTGGGAGAAGTCGCCCGCGCGCTCCGCGTCGCGGATCTGCTTGTCGACCCATGACTCGAAGCTGACGTCCGGAGGCTTGCGTTCGGTCATGCCGCCATTGTCCCAGAGGGCGTACCACGGAGGCAGGGCACAAATTAGGATGCGGCCTCGGCGGAACCCGGTTCCGGGGGCCGCGAAGACCGAAGGAGCTGTGCGGTGCTGGAGCTGACCATGGCCTCCGTCGCGGGGGCGGGCGCGGACTCGGCGACGGCCGGGATGCTGATGGCCGACGCGCCGAGCGAGCCGGGAGCCGTACTGCGCGTCGGGCGCGACCGGAACGTGTGCCGGCTCGCGACGCCCGACGACTGGCTGTTCGTGTCCCGCGTCCACCTGGAGTTCCGGTGCGGGCCCGACGGCGCGTGGACCGTGTTCTGGCTGCGCGGCTCGCACGACGAACCCTCCTCCGAGGTACGCCTCACGCTCACCGGCGGAACGCCGCAGTACCTCGTCTACGGGGGCGCCGCGACGCTCGCGCCGGGCGCGTCCGGCGAGGTCGTGGTCCAGGACCGCTCCCAGGACCGCAGCGTGAACGTCGGCTTCTACCACGAGATTTGATCGACCGTCAGAATCACGCGAGTACGCGGGCCAGCGCGAAGCCGTCGTAACCCTTCGCCCCGACCGTCTGGATCGCCGTGCCGTCCAGCTTCGGGTGGTCGGCGATCAGCTGGAGCGCGGCGCGCGTGCCGACGATGTCGAGCGCGGTGCCGGAGTCGTCCGTGACCTGGCCGCCGCGTACGACGTTGTCGACGACGATCACGCTGCCGGGGTGGGTCAGCCGCACCGCCCACTCGACGTAGTTCCCGTTGTTGACCTTGTCGGCGTCGATGAAGACGAGGTCGAACGGGTCGGGGTGGTCGGCCGCGACGACGGGCAGCGATTCGAGGGCGGGGCCGACGCGGACCTCGGCGATCTTGCCGAGGCCTGCGCGGGCGAGGTTGGCGCGGGCCACCTCGGCGTGCCGGGGGTCGTACTCCAGGGAGACGAGGACGCCGTCCGCGGGCAGGGCGAGGCCCAGCCAGATCGTGCTGTACCCACCGAGCGTGCCGATCTCCAGGACGCGGCGCGCGCCCTGGATCCGGGCGAGCAGGTGCAGGAACTTGCCCTGGTTCGGGGCGACGTTGATGTGCGGGAGGCCCGCCGCCTCGCTGGCCGCGAGGGCTTCGGTGAGGGCCTCGTCGGCCGGGGCGAGGAGGCCGGTCAGGTAGTCGTCGACAGCGGTCCACTGGTCTTCGGGTGCGTGCTCAGCCATGGCCCCATGATGAGCGCACCGGGTGGCCGGCCGCGCGCCGATTCGGGAGCCGCCCGGCCCCGCGCCCGATTCAGCCCATCGGCGGCGGGGCGGGCACGGGCCCGCGCGACCGGCGGCGCAGCGCGACGACGACGGCCGCGGCCACCAGCAGGAGCAGCGGCAGGGCCACGGTGAGCAGCCACACCGGCACGCCGCCGACGGTCAGGAGCTCGTCGTTCCACACGACGGTCCGGTACGGTGCGTCGCTCGCGGTGCGCCGCAGCTCGTGGTCGTCGTAGATGCGCGAGGGCTGGGGAAACGCCTGCGTGAGCGCGGTCAGATAGCGCTCGCCGCCGGCGAACTCGGCCAGGGCGCCGCTCGTCCGGGCGGGGATCCGGCCCGCGTATGCCACCTCGGGGGCGTCGCCGCCGATGGACGAGCGCGGCTCCATGCGGTGCCCGGCGAGCACGTAGAGGCGCAGGTGCTGGGTGTTGGCGGCGAGCCGGGACAGCCGCATCGGGTAGACGAGGCCGTCGCTCGCGAAGCTGAGGTGGAGCGGGTCGAGCGTGCCGCCGAGCACGCCGTTCGCGTCGGCGGGGGCGAGGCGGATCGCCACGTACTCCCAGCCCTTGTCGACGTACGGGCGCAGCGCGGTGTCGAGGCGGTCGGGGAGCTGGTAGCCGTTCTCGTGGAGCCAGTCGGCGAGGGCCTTCGGGTCGGTCGCGGTGAGGCGGGCGACGTCGAACGGGCCGAGGTGCTCGCGGTCGACGACGCCGACCGGGCCGCCGGGCCGGGGAGCGGCCGCGACGCCGTCGCCGCTGCCGCCCGCGAGCGGCCAGTCGTCGTCGCCCGGCCAGAAGTGGTGCCGGGTGCGCACGACCGGCTTCGTCACCTCCCGCAACTGCGAGAACAGCCCCGGATCGCCCAGCTCGACGCCCGCGGACCCGGGTCGGGAACAGCGCCGGGAGCGCGGACGGCATCGCCGCCGTGAAGCAGACGAGGAGCAGGCCGAGCGCGCCGAGGCCCAGCGCGACCGCCCACAGGCCACCGTTGCGGATCAGGAGCATGGCCGGGATCGACAGGGCGAAGAAGCCGACACAGCCCGCAGCGATCACCGGACGGCGGCCGAGGCTGTCGGACAGCTTGCCCGCGAACGGCTGGACGATCATCATCAGCGCCATCACGCCGAGGATCAGCAGGAGCCCGTGCGTCTCGTTGTAGTGCAGCTGGCCGGTCAGGTAGCTCGGCATGTACGAGAGCAGCATGTAGTCGGTGACGTTGAAGACGAGGACCAGGCCGATGCACAGGAGCATCGCCTTCCACTGGCCGGTCACCATCTCGCGCACCCGCACCTTGGGGCGGGACTTCTCCGACTTCTCGGCGGCGGCAGCGGCCGCGGCGAACGCCGGGGTCTCCTCGAGACGCATCCGCAGGTAGAGGCCGATGATGCCCATCGGGCCCGCGATCAGGAACGGGATGCGCCAGCCCCAGGCCACCAGGTCGTGCGAGGACAGCAGGGCCGTCATCAGGGTCACCAGGCCCGCACCGCCGATGTAACCGGCGAGCGTGCCGAACTCCAGCCAGCTCCCGAAGAAGCCGCGCTTCTTGTCGGGCGCGTACTCGGCGATGAACGTCGACGCGCCGCCGTACTCACCACCGGTCGAGAAGCCCTGCACCAGGCGGGCCGCGATCAGCATGACCGGCGCCCAGACGCCGATCGTCGCGTACGACGGGATCAGGCCGATGGCGAACGTGCCCGCCGCCATCATGATCATGGTGATGGCGAGGACCTTCTGCCGGCCGACGCGGTCACCCAGCGGGCCGAAGACCATGCCGCCCAGCGGACGGATGAGGAACGCGGCGGCGAAGGCACCGAAGGTCGACAGGAGCTGGGCCGTGGGGTTGCCCGACGGGAAGAAGACCTTGCCGAGCGTGACGGCGATGTAGCTGTAGACGCCGAAGTCGAACCACTCCATCGCGTTGCCGAGTGCCGCCGCCTTGACCGCGCGCTTCACGAGCGCCGGGTCGGTGACGGTGACCTCTGGTGATGACCCCCCGCCGGGGGCCTTGGTCTCGGGTGCGACGGAAAGAGCGCTCGACAAGGGTCTGCTCGCCTGCTTTCAACGGGGACAGGGACACGTCCGGGTCACGGACGAGGCCGCCCACGAGGGGGCGGCCTGAAACCGACCATAGGGGCAGTGCGGATCGTTACGGGTAGTGTTCGCGTCGCTGCGCACAGCGGCAAAAGTGGGTCCGGCCAGGCATGACGCACCGGATCTGACGTGGAGTTATGGGATAAACCTGTGACCTATGTCGCGGCCTCCGGCTGCAACCACGCGGGCCTCACACCATTGTCATCCGGTCAAAATCCGGTGACGGTCAGGTGAATGTGGGGTTGTACGCGTCTGACCTCGGGGGTAATGCGAGCCTCGTGGGACAGACGATTGACGGGAGGGCCGGCGGCGCGTGGCGAACGTGGAGCGGGGAGTGGGCAAAGCGTTGGGGGCGGGGGCCGCGACGGGACGGCTGGGGATGGCCCGGGCGGGCCTCTGGCTGATCGCCGCGTTCCTCGCGGTACGCCAGGTCGTGGCCGTACTGAGCACCCCGAGCGGTGAACGCCTCGCGGATCTGGAGACCTGGATCGGCCCCGAGGGCGTCCTGCATGTGAAGGGCCCCCTCTACGACGCCGGCCAGTTCACCGGTACCCCCTTCGGGGGGCTTGTGCTCAAACCCCTCGCCAGCGGCGCCGAACAGTCGCTCGGCTGGGCCTGGACCTTCGGCACGCTCGGCCTCGTCGTCGTCCTCGGTCTCGTGGCCGCGCGCGCCCTGCCCGCGCCCGTCACCCGGCGCAGCGCCCTGCTCGCCGCCCCCGTCGCGATCAGCCTCCTCATGCTGTCCCTCCCGGTGCGCAACACCCTGCACCTGGGCCAGACCAGCATCATCCCGGTCCTCCTCGTCCTCCTCGGCTGTTTCACCGCGCGCGGCGAGCGCAGCTCGGGGCTGCTCATCGGCCTCGGCGCCGCGCTCCAGCCCGCCGTCCTCGTCTTCGCGCCGCTCCTGTGGTTCACCGGCCGCAGACGGGCCGCCGTGTCCTCCGGCGTCACGTTCGCCGCGTGCACGCTCCTCGCGTGGGCCGCGATGCCGCGCGACTCGTGGACGTACTGGGTGCACCACGTGGCCGGCGCCGGGCTCGGCCCGCACCCCGACGGGCTCGCCAACCAGTCGCTGCACGGCGCGCTCCTGCGCCTCGGCCTGCACGGTCCCCTGGAGATCGGGCTGTTCCTGGTCCTGGGCGCCGTGGTCGCCGTGGTCGGCCTGCGGCGGGCCGTCCACTACGCCGAGGACGGGCAGCTCCTCCTCGCCGTCGCCCTCACCGGCTGTGTCGCCGTCGCCGTGTCGCCCACGAGCTGGCAGCACCAGCTCCTGTGGCTGCTCCTCGCGGTCGTCGGCCGGGTCGGCCGGACGGTGTCCGCCCGCTGGGTGTGGCCGGTCGCGGTCGTCCTGGTGATGACGCTCCCCGCGAGGATGGTGCTGCCGGACGTGACGGTGGCCCACCCCCTGCGGGACAACCTCGTGCTGATCGCCGTGATCGCCGCGGCCACGCTCGTGCCGTTCCTGTCCCGCACGGCCCCCGAGTACCGCGCTCCGATCCCCACCGAGTACGCGCGGCCCGTCCCGGCGCGCTGGTCCTGGGTGCCGCTCGTGCCGGTGTGGCGCCGGGTCCTGACCCGCCCGAACCTGCTGCTCGAACTCCTCCTGATCCGCATCGTCTACACCGCGTACCAGCAGGTCAGACTGGCCGCCACGGGAGGCCGGGCCGTCGCCGAGGCGCACGGCACGCAGATCCACTCCCTGGAGCAGGCCCTCGGCATCGACATAGAACACTGGGCCAACCACGCGGTGGTGAAGGTCCCCTGGCTCCAGGGGTTCTTCGACTTCTACTACGAGTCGTTCCACTTCTTCGTACCGCTGACCGTCCTCGGCGTCCTCTACGTCTGGCGGCCCGCCCAGTACCGCTGGGCCCGCTCCGCGCTCGGCTTCGCCACGCTCCTCGCCCTGATCGGCTTCTGGTTCTACCCGCTCGCCCCGCCGCGCCTGATGCCCACGCTCGGCTTCATCGACACGGTGCACGGCGTCCAGGACTTCTCCAAGCCGGACTACGGCGCGCTGACCGCGCTCACCAACCAGTACGCGGCCATGCCCTCGCTGCACTTCGGCTGGGCCCTGTGGTGCGGGCTCGTCATCGCGATCATCGCCCCGAAGTGGTGGATGAAGGCGCTCGGTCTGATGCACCCTCTGTTCACCGTCTCCGCGATCATCGCGACCGGCAACCACTGGGTGCTCGACGCGGTGGGCGGCGCGACGGTCGTCGGCGCGGGCTTCGCCCTCACGTACGTCCTGTCGGGACCGCGGGCGCGCCCCACGACGGACGTCCGTCCGATGATTCCGCGCCAGGCCGGCGAGCGGCAGACCGCAACGGCAGAACCCCACCGGACGTGAGCAGCCTCGTCCGGTGGGGTGGTCAGCGGGATCGGTGCCCCTGCGTCAGCGGGTGCTGACCTGGAGCTCCTTGACGCCGTTGAGCCAGGCCGAGCGCAGCCGGCGCGGGTCGCCGGTCAGCCGCAGGTCGGGCATCGCGTCGGCCACCGCGTTGAAGATCAGGTTGATCTCCAGGACGGCCAGCGACTTGCCGAGGCAGAAGTGCGGGCCGCCGCCGCCGAAGCCGAGGTGCGGGTTCGGGTCACGGGTGATGTCGAAGACGTCCGGGCGGTCGAACACGTCGGGGTCGTGGTTGGCCGACGAGTAGAAGATGCCGACCCGGTCGCCCTTCTTGATCTGCGCGCCGCCCAGCTCCACGTCCTGGGTCGCGGTGCGCTGGAAGGAGACCACGGGGGTCGCCCAGCGGACGATCTCCTCGGCGGTCGTCTCCGGGCGCTCCCGCTTGAACAGCTCCCACTGGTCGGGGTGGGTCAGGAAGGCGTGCATCCCGTGGGTGATGGCGTTGCGCGTCGTCTCGTTGCCGGCCACGGCGAGCAGGATCACGAAGAAGCCGAACTCGTCCGAGGACAGGTTGCCCTGGTCCTCCGCGGCCACCAGCTGGCTGACGATGTCCTTGGCCGGGCACTCCTTGCGCGCGGCGGCCAGGTTCATCGCGTAGCTGACGATCTCCATCGCCGCCTCGGCGCCGACCTCCTCGGTGATCGCGTACTCCGGATCGTCGTACGCGGCCATCTTGTTGGACCAGTCGAAGATCTTGGTGCGGTCCTCCTGCGGTACGCCGATCAGCTCGGCGATGGCTTGGAGGGGGAGTTCGACGGCGACGTTCGTGACGAAGTCGAAGGAGCCGTCGGACTTCGCGCCCGCCAGGGCCGTCTCGACGATGGAGCGGGCCCGGTCGCGCAGGGCGTCCTCCAGCGAGCGGATCGAGCGGGGCGTGAAGCCGCGCTGGACGATCTGGCGGACCCGGGTGTGCTCCGGCGGGTCCATGTTCAGCATGATCAGCTTCTGGACGTCGATCTGCTCGCGGCTGATCGACTCGTTGAAACGGATGATCGCGGTGTTCAGGTTCGACGAGAAGAGCTCGGGGTGCGTCGAGACGTACTTGACGTCCGCATGTCGCGTCACGGCCCAGTAACCCGCATCCCCGAAGCCGGAGATGTTCTCCGGCTGGGTGATCCAGGTGACCGGTTCCGACTGCCTCAGCTGGGCGAACTCGGGGAAGGGCACGCGGTCTTCGAGCAGGTCGGGGTCGGTGAAGTCGAACCCTTCGGGCAGCGCGGGGCACGGCATGGGCAACTCCCGGTGATGGTCTGACAGGGCGTCAGCTCGTCGGCACGGTAGTAACGGGTTCTACAAGGCGCAATACCCGCGGTAAGCCCGATTGCACGCGCGTTACGTGCACGACCCTTGCGTACTGGGAGTAGCAGCGTCGAGACTGCACGCAGAACTGGTACGCGTTCTAGTTCTGACGTCTTCTGGACGGTCCGAGATGTGTGGAGAGGACGAGCAATGGCCGCGGAACCCGTCATCGTCGAAGCTGTACGTACCCCCATAGGCAGGCGCGGAGGCGCACTCGCCAATCTTCATCCCGCGTATCTCCTCGGCGAGACATACCGCGAACTCCTCGGCAGGACCGGCATTCACGCCGACTGCGTCGAGCAGATCGTGGGCGGCACGGTCACGCACGCGGGCGAACAGTCCATGAACCCGGCACGCACGGCCTGGCTCACCATGGGCCTCCCGTACGAGACCGCCGCGACGACCGTCGACTGCCAGTGCGGCTCCTCGCAGCAGGCCTCGCACATGACCGCCAACATGATCGCCGCCGGCGTCATCGACATCGGCATCAGCTGCGGTGTCGAGGCGATGTCGCGCGTGCCGCTCGGCTCCGGCTCCAAGCACGGGCCGGGCAAGCCGTTCCCCGACGAGTGGAACGTCGACCTGCCCAACCAGTTCGAGGCCGCCGAGCGCATCGCGCGCAAGCGCGGACTGACCCGCGAGAACGTCGACTCGCTCGGGCTCATCTCGCAGGAGCGGGCCGCTGCCGCCTGGGCCGAGGAGCGCTTCAAGCGCGAGACGTTCGCCGTGCAGGTGCCCACGACCGAGGAGGAGCAGGCCGCGGGGCAGGGCATGTGGCGGCTCGTCGACCGCGACGAGGGCCTGCGCGACACGACCATGGAGGGGCTCGCCGGGCTCAAGACGGTCCTGCCGGACGCCATCCACACCGCGGGCAACTCCTCGCAGATCTCCGACGGCGCCGCCGCGATCATGTGGGCGTCCAAGCGGATGGCGCGTGCCCTCAAGCTCAAGCCGCGCGCCCGGATCGTCGCCCAGGCGCTCGTCGGCGCCGACCCGCACTACCACCTGGACGGGCCGGTCGACGCGACCCGCGCGGTCCTCGGCAAGGCCGGCATGTCCCTCAAGGACATCGACATCGTCGAGATCAACGAGGCGTTCGCGTCCGTCGTGCTCAGCTGGGCGCAGGTCTTCGAGCAGGACCTGGAGAAGGTCAACGTGAACGGCGGTGCCATCGCCCTCGGCCACCCCGTCGGCTCGACCGGGGCCCGGCTCATCACCACGGCCCTGCACGAACTGGAGCGCCGGGACAAGGAGTTCGCCCTGATCACGATGTGCGCGGGCGGCGCGGTGGCGACGGGCACGATCATCCAGCGGCTGTAATCCGGCGGCGGATACGACGGAAGCGGCGCCCTCCCACGGGGGGAGGGCGCCGCTTCCGTCGTACGTACCTATGGCTTGGTGTCCCCGAAGGTGACGGGCACCTCGAACGCGGCGCGGCGCGTGGCCCGCCGCAGCGCCCGCAGCAGCGCGGGGCCGACGGTGAGGGTCAGGACGACGGTGATGACCGCGCGTCCCAGGTCCCAGCCCAGCGACGTGGCCATGCAGTAGGCGAGGAAGCGGACCAGGTTCTCGTGCAGCGGGGCGCCCGGCTGGAACGCGACGCTCGACGACAGCGAGTTCAGGAACGGCCAGCCGGACAGATTCATGACCGTGCCGTACGCGAACGCGGCGAAGAACCCGTACGCGGCCAGCATCAGCACCTCGGCGCGGCCGCGCAGCCGGTCCGGGCCCGGCAGCAGGCCCGCGCCCATCGTGAACCAGCCCATCGCCAGCATCTGGAACGGCATCCACGGGCCGACCCCGCCGGTGAGCAGAGCGGACGCGAACATGGTCACCGAGCCGAGGACGAAGCCGAACCCCGGCCCGAGCACCCGCCCGCTCAGCACCATCAGGAAGAACATCGGCTCGATGCCCGCGGTGCCCGCCCCGATCGGCCGCAGCGCGGCGCCCGTCGCGGCCAGCACGCCCAGCATCGCGACCGCCTTCGGCCCGACCCCACCGTCCGACACGGCCGCCGCGACCACACCGACAAGCAGCACGAGCAACCCGGCGAACAGCCAGGGCGCGTCCTGCGCGTGAGCACTGATCTGCGACGACGGCCCGGCAAGCAGCGGCCACCCGAAGGCGGCGACGCCTATGGCGCCGACGAGGAGCAGGGCGATCACGGAGCGGGGGCCGAGCCGGATGGCGCGCGCTTGGGGGTGCGGCTGGGGGTGCGCGGTCATGCGTCGTCCTCCGTCGCGGAGGGGCCGGTCGCGATGTCTGGCGTGGCGGTGGCTTCTGCCTGGGGCTCTTCTGTAGCGGTGGCTTGCGTCCCGGCGGCCTCCGTTGCGGCGGGCGCAGGCTCCTCCGTCGCGGCCAGCGCTTCGCGGATCTGGGTCACCGTCAGCCACTTGCCGGGGGCCAGGATTTTCGCGACCTGGGGTGAGAACGCGGGGGAGGCCACGACCACTTCCGGAGTGGGGCCGTCCGCGACTATCTCGCCGTCGGCCAGGACCGCCACGCGGTGTGACAGTTCGGCGGCCAGTTCCACGTCGTGCGTGGCCAGGACCACGGCGTGGCCCTCCGACGCGAGCCCGCGCAACACCGTGACCAGGCGGGCCTTCGCCGCGTAGTCCAGGCCTCGGGTCGGCTCGTCGAGCAGGAGCAGCGGCGGGCGCGCCGTCAGCACGATCGCCAGCGCGAGCGTGAGGCGCTGGCCCTCCGAGAGGTCACGGGGGTGGGTGCCGTCCGCGATGCCCGGCAGGAGTTGGGAGACCAGCGCCCGGCAGGTGCCCGGATCGGCGCCCGCGTCCTGGTCCGCGGCCGCGCACTCGGCGGCGACCGTGTCCGCGTACAGCAGGTCGCGTGGTTCCTGCGGGACGAGGCCGACGCGGCGGATCAGGTCGCGTGGGCCCGTGCGGTGCGGGACCGCGCCGCCGACCAGGGCCGTGCCGGACGACGGGCGGACCAGACCCACGAGGGTGGACAGCAGGGTCGACTTCCCGGCGCCGTTGCGGCCCATCAGGGCGACGATCTCGCCGGGCGCGACCGACAGGTCCACGCGGCGTAGCGCTTCGACTCGGCCCCGGCGCACCGCGAGCCCGCTGACCTCGGCGACGGAAGTCTCCACGCTCTCGGTCTTACGGGCGCGGCGCAGAAGCGACTTGCGCGGCGCGGGGGAGGGGGCGGGGGTCTCCGGCTCGCGGGGTTCGTGCCCGGCCAGGCGCTCCCGTAGCTCCCCCGACCGCCGCCGCGCGTCCCGCACCGTCAGTGGCAGCGGTGACCAGCCCGCGAGCCGGCCCAGGTCCACCACCGGCGGGAACACCGGGGACACGGCCATGATCTCGGCGGGGGCGCCGAGTCGGAGACGTTCGCCGGGGCCGGGCAGGAGCGCGACCTGGTCCGCGTACTGAACGACGCGTTCAAGCCGGTGCTCGGCCATGAGGACCGTCGTGCCGAGGTCGTGGACGAGGCGCTGGATCACCGCGAGGACTTCCTCGGCGGCGGCGGGGTCGAGCGCGGACGTCGGTTCGTCGAGAACCAGGACGCGCGGGTGCGGGGTGAGGACGGAGCCGATCGCGACGCGCTGCTGCTGCCCGCCGGAGAGCGTCGAGATGGGCCGGTCGCGAAGCTCCGCGAGGCCCAGCAGGTCGAGGGTCTCCTCGACGCGCCGCCGCATCACGGCGGGCGCGAGCCCCAGCGACTCCATGCCGTACGCGAGCTCGTCCTCGACCGTGTCGGTGACGAAGTGGGACAGCGGGTCCTGCCCCACCGTGCCCACCACGTCGGCGAGTTCACGCGGCTTGTGCGTACGGGTGTCCCGGCCGGCCACCGTGACCCGGCCGCTGAGCGTGCCCCCGGTGAAGTGCGGAACGAGCCCGCTCACCGCGCCGAGCAGCGTCGACTTGCCGACCCCCGAAGGGCCGACGAGGAGCACCAACTCGCCCTCGGGCACGTCGAGTTCGACACGGCTGACAGTCGGTGTCGCGGAACCGTCGTACGTCACCGAGACGTCCTCGAACCGGATCATGAGGCCTCCTTCGAGGGCGTTTCGGCGAGCGGCGGCGCGGGCGCCACGAACGCGGGCAGCAGCCCGAGCAGCACCCCGGCCGCCGGCCACAGCGGCAGCGCGGGCGCGGCCAGCGGCACGACACCCGGCGCGAGGGCTCCGGGATCGTAGGAACCGGTCCGGATCATGACGGCGGCGACGGCCGCCCCCGACGCGGCGACGAGCCACGCCCGCACACCCCACGAGTCGGGCCGGTACCGGGTGCGGAGCGAGCGGCGCCCGCCGAGCCAGAGCCCGCCGAGCGCGGCCGCGACCCCGGCGAGCAGCACCGGCATCCCGTACCGCCCGTCCGCGGTGAGCAGCCCGTACGTGCCGGCGCAGACCCCGACGAGCCCGCCGAGCGTCAGGACGGCGGTCGCGCGCCGCACGGCGGGGGACACCTCGACCGTACGGCCGTACCCCCGCGCGTCCATCGCGGCGGCCAGCGCGACCGACCGCTCCAACGCGCCTTCCAGGACCGGGAGTCCGACCTGCACCAGGCCGCGCAGACCGCGGTCGGGCCGGCCCCTCAGCCGACGGGCGGCGCGCATCCTTCGCACATCGGCGATCAGGTTCGGCGCGAACGTCATCGCGACGACGACCGCGACCCCGACCTCGTACAGCGCGCCCGGCAGCGACTTGAGCAGCCGGGCCGGGCTCGCGAGCGCGTTCGCCGCGCCCACGCAGATCAGCAGCGCTGCCAGCTTCAGCCCGTCGTACAGCGCGAACACCAGGCCCTCGACGGTGACCTGGCCCCCGATCCGCACGCCCTGCGCCCACGCGGGCAGCGGCACCTCGGGCAGCGTCACGAGGACGTGCGTGCCCGGGATCGGCGACCCGAGCACCACCGCGAACACCAGCCGGATCACGATCACCGTGAGCCCCAGCTTCACGAACGCCCCGTACGACCGCGCCCACGGCGCCGACGTGCGCCGCACCGCCACCACATACCCGGCCACTCCGACGAGCAGCGCGAGCAGCAGCGGATTCGTCGTCCGGGACGCCGCCGTGCCGAGCCCGAGCGCCCAGAGCCACCACGCGCCGGGATGCAGCGCGTTCGAGCGGTGGGCGCGGGGCGCCGCCAGGGGCAGGGGACGTACGGAAAGCCCCGCGCCCTCGGTCTCCGATCCGGTGCCGCTCATCGGGTCAGCCGCGCCGGCGGCGGGCCTGCCACACGGCGGCCGCGCCGAGCACGACGACGGCGCCACCGCCGGCGATCAGACCGACGGCGGGACCACCGCCGCCCGACTCCGCGACGGTCGCACGCGGCTTCTCGGCCTTCACCGAACCCGTGTCCGCGCCCTTGCCCGCGCCCTTGTCCTTGGACGTGGACACCTGCTCACCGCACCCCGTCTTCGGGTAGCCGGAGATCGCGCACAGCAGGGCCTGGTTGTCGTAGCGCAGCGGTTTCGCGACGGCGGCGAGCGCGTCCGCGGTGGTCGCGTCGTCCGCGACCCGCGCGCACGCGGTACGCGGCTCCGGCGGCGTCTCACCGGACGGCGCGTCCTGCGCGACACCGGGGTCGATGACGAGCGCGACGCGCTTCTCGCCGGCCCGCGCCGGGGTGTCCGCGCAGATCGACGCGAACTTCGCCGTCCCGCGCGGCTTCGCCGCACTCTGCGAGTCCTCGCTCACCGAGAACCGGAACCCCTCGACATCACCGTCCGAGGGACGCGCGGTCGACGGCCCCTGGGTCGCGTAGACCCACTTGTCCCCGTCGCGGTCCCAGAAGGACCAGTAGCGGTAACCGGTTGCCTGGGCCTGGCCCGCGCCGGCCAGGAGCGCGAGCAGCGCTCCCAGGGCGAGGGCCAGGACGGGCAGGCGTCGGCGGCTGCTCACAGCTGCTGCTTCTTGCGGCCGCTGAACAGGAAGCCGATGCCGATACCGGCGACGGCCGCGACGGCGACGATGTACCAGACGCTCAGGCCGCCGCTCCTCTTCTCGTCCTTCTTCGCGGCCTGGGCGTCGGCCTTCGTGACCGGCGCGGGACCGGTCGCGTTCAGGGCCTTCACCAGGTCGGTGCCGCCGAAGTCACGCGGGTCGGCGCCGGCCGCGTGGGAGGCGAGGATCAGCTGGGCGTAGGCGGCCGGGCCGCTCTGCTCGGCCCACTTCGCGGAGTTCTTCTCCAGCCAGGTCAGGGCGCCGGCGGCCTCGTCGTGGTGGCCGGCGGCGGCGAGCGCGGTGACCGCGTCGGCCGTGTTGCCGTAGTCCGGCTGGGCCTCGGCGCCCGGCATCGCGGACATGAGGTGGTGGTCCTTGGCCAGCTCGCCGGTCAGGTAGGCGGCGCCGTTCTCGGCCGCCTGAGCGGCGTCCGGCGTACCGGCCTTGCAGGTCGGGGCACCGGCCGACTTCCCGGCGACCGGCGCCAGGCCCTTGCCGAGACCGCCGAGCACACCGGCCGCCGTGGCGTCCGCGTTGGCCGCGAGCTTGCCCTTCTTGTCGGGCTGGTACGCGAACGCGCCGCTGTCCTTGTCGCCCTTGGTGCAGGGGATCGACAGCTTCACGAGCGCGGCCTGCGCGTCCGTGACCTTCTCGCCGGCGGCGGTGAGCGCGCCGATCACGACGGACGTGGAGTTGGCGTCGGCCGCCCCGCCCGGCATGTAGCCCCAGCCGCCGCCCTTGGCCTCGACGGACTTCAGCCACTTCACGGCCTTGCCTATTTCGGCGTCGTGGCCGCCGAGCGCGGCGAGGGCCTGCACGGCGACGGCCGTGCTGTTGGAGTCGAGGGGCGTCTTGGCGTCGCAGGCCTTGCCGGCGTCGGAGCGGAACGCGGCGAAACCGCCGTTCGCGCACTGCTGCCCGGTCAGCCAGTCGACAGCCTTCGACGCGGGCTTCACGCCCATCGTGTCCTGCGCGAGCAGCGCGAGCGACTGCCGCCAGACACCGTCGTACGTCGGGTCGGAGGTGCCGTAGAGGCCGGACGGGACGACGACCTTGGGGGAGGGCGAGGCGCTGTCCGCGACCGCGGCGGGCGCACAGGCGGCGCCGATCACGACGGTCGCGCCGACGAGCGCGGCGGTGCGGCGAATGTTCATGGTGGGGCGGGTGCCTCTCCCTGCGGGGAGCCGGGCGGCACGGCACACACGGGTACCGGGCGGCTCCGGCTCCGTATGCCTCGACGGTGCCGGCCACCGGCGAGCGCCGATGACACGAGCCGGTCACGCACCGCACGAGGCATTCCGGCTCACCACGAGCGTGGTTCACGGTTGCGGGTCAGCGCCGGATTCGCACCGGCTTCCCCCCGCGCGGGCATGAGGACGACCCGCACACTGTACCGGCACGTATTCCGGCCACTCAGGGGTGCCTCAGGGGTGCCCGAAGGGGGCGGGGCAACCTGTGCCCCGCCCCCTTCGGGACGATCTTCCGGAGGACAGCCGAGACGATCCTCCGGACGGAATCCGCTACCGGATGTCCACCGGCCCGTCGTCACCCGACCGCTTCGTACCGTTCCCGCCGCCGTCGACCGGGCTCGACGCCCCGCCCAGGTAGCGCTGGATCTCGCCGCCCGGCTGCCTCGTCTCGCCGTCGGGCGCGCCGAGGTTGCGGCGGACCGAGTCGAGGATGGTCAGGCCCTGGCCGACGAGCCCGGCCGCGATCTCGCCGAGGCCGTCCGCGCCGTTGAGGACGTTGACGTTGGCGCCCGCGAGACCGCTCGCCGCCTCCTTCACGATCTGCGGCAGCTGGTCGATCAGCATCCGGTCGAGCGCGACCCGGTCGTACGACGCCGCCGCCTCGGCCTGGATCTTCATCCGCTCGGCCTCGGCGATCGCCATCACGCGGATCCGCTCGGCGTCGGCCTCGGCGGGCTTCACGACCTCGGCGACCAGCTGCTGCTGGCGCAGCTCGGCCGCGCGCTCGGCCAGTTCGGTCTGCGCCGTGAGCACTTCCTGCTCGGCGTGCGCCTGCGCGAGCGGACCGGCCTGGGCGGCCGCCGCCTGGGCGCGGTCGATCTCGGCCTTGTACTGGGCCTGGACGACGGCGGTCTGCCGGGCGTACTCGGCCTGGTTGCGCTGGGCCTCCTGCTCGGCCTGGGAAGCGGCCTGGGTGGCCTGCGCCTGGGCGATCTGGGCCTGCCGCTGGATCGCGGCCTTGTGCGGGGCCGACATCGCGTCGATGTAGCCGGTCGCGCCGTCGTCGATGGACTGGATCTGGAGCGAGTCCACGATCAGGCCGATCTTCGCCATCTCGGCCTTCGAGGTGTCGAGCACCTCGGCGGCCAGCTTCTGGCGCTCGGTGACGATCTCCTCGACCGTCATCGAGCCGATGATGGAGCGCAGGTGACCGGCGAAGATCCGCCCGGTGAGGACCGACATCTGGTCCTGGTCGGAGAGGAACCGCTGCCCGGCGTTGACGATGCTCTCCACGTCGTTGCCGACCTTGAAGGCGATGACGGCGCGCACGGTCAGGGAGATGCCCTGCCGGGTCACGCACTTCTCGACGACCTCGGCCTCCGACATGGCCAGGGAGAGGAAGCGGGTCTTGCGGAAGACAGGCAGGACGAACTTCCCGTGCCCGGTCACCACCCGGAACGGCGCTCCCCCAAGTCCCCGCCTGCCACCCGAGATCAGCATTGCCTGATCGGGTGAGGGGACGCGATATCCGAACATCCTTCAGTCTCCTTAGCGGGAGCCGCCGATGCCGCCGGAGCCGTGATCGGGCTCGTCCAGTGACGGATCGGACCAGGGCATGACGACGACCTGGCGGGTGCCGCGCGACTCGATCACCAGAACGGTCGTCCCGCGTCGCAGGGGCTCGTCGGACCAAGCGAAGAACGTCTCGCTGCCGCCCCTGACCCTCACCAGTACCTCGCCCGGTCCCTCCGGTCCTCGCGTGCCGATGATCAGCTTCCCCGTGCAGCCGACCACGGCCTCGTCCGGCGCCATCGGTGGCCGCCCCCTTGTTGTTCCGGTTCTGAGGTGACTGACATTACGCCGGTTGGGACCTGCGGACTATGCGCAGGGCGGCCGCTCGGGTGCGGGGGTGCGTCAGACCGCCACATACGTCATCGGATCGCTCCCGTCCACGGCCTCCACGTGGCCCAGCTTCACCAGCCGGCGCAGATGGGACTCGGCCTCCGAGACGGCGATGGTGCGCGACCCGTAGGGGATCTGTTCCCAGGGCCGGTTCCACTCCATCCGCTCGGCGAGCTGCCACGGGGTGAGCGGGGCGGCGAGCAGCGTGCGCAGGCCCGCGAGGCGCTCCTCGTGGTGGTCGAGCAGTTCCCGTACGCGGGCGGGGGCGTCGGTGAAGGTGTGCTGGTGGGCGGGGAGCACCTCGGCGGGGGCCAGGCGGCCGATGAGTTCGAGGGAGGCCAGGTAGTCGCCGAGAGGATCGGTGACGGTGGCGTCGTCCGGGTCCTCGTAGAGGCCGATGTGCGGGGTGATGCCGGGGAGCAGGTGGTCGCCGGAGAAGAGGCGGCCGTTGCCCTTGAGGCCGGCGGGGTGCTCCTCGTCCAGGTGCAGGCAGACGTGGCCCGGGGTGTGGCCGGGGGTCCAGATCGCGCGGAGCCGGCGGCCCGGCAGGTCGAGCAGGTCGCCGGGGGTGATGGTGCGGTCGGGCAGCGCCGGGTCGAGACCGGGCATGTTGCGGGTGCGGCCGTTGTCGCGGGCCGCGATCAGCGGGGCGATGTGCTCCTCGGGGGCGCCCGCGCCGATGAGCTTGGTGACCATGTAGCCGTACCAGCGCGACGGCGGGTTCTGGCGGGTGCGGCGCACGACGGCCGCGTCCGCCTCGTGCATGGCGATCCAGGCGCCGGACGCCTCGCGCACCTTGGCGGACAGGCCGTGGTGGTCGGGGTGGTGGTGCGTGACGAGTACGCCGGTCAGCTCGCCGACGGACGTGCCGCACGCGGCGAGGCCCGCGGTGAGGGTGTCCCACGACGTCGGGTCGTCCCAGCCGGTGTCGACGAGGACGGGGCCCGCGTCGGTGGCCACGAGGTGGACGAGGGTGTAGCCGAGGGGGTTGTCCGGGATCGGGACCTGGATGCTCCAGACCCCTCCGCCGTGGTCCTTCACCTGGCCGGTCGCCTCAGTCATGGGTCCCCACTTCTCGCGTGCACCGCCGAACACTGTCTTTGAAACTTGTTGCAAGTATCTACCTGATCAACCGTCAGATCCAGAGCCGGCGAACGCGGCGCGACCCTTCCGGATGCGAACTAGAACTGGTATCAGTTCTGAAACGGCGTCAGGTAACGGCCGCAGGAGGCAAGTCAGCCATGACCGAGCTCGTGGAACACGGACAGCTTTTCATCGGCGGGGAGTTGACCGATCCCCTCGGTACGGACGTCATCGAGGTGATCTCCCCGCACACCGGCGAGGTCTTCGGCCGCGTACCGCACGCGGCGCCCGCCGACGTGGACCGGGCCGTCGCCGCCGCCCGCCGGGCCTTCGACGAGGGACCCTGGCCGAGGGCCACCCTCGAAGAACGCATCGCGGTCGTCACGCGCATCAAGGACGCGATCGCCGTACGGCACGAGGAGATCGCCCGCACCATCTCCAGCGAGAACGGCTCCCCGTACTCGTGGAGCGTCCTCGCGCAGGCCCTCGGCGCGATGATGGTCTGGGACTCCGCGATCAACGTCGCGAAGAACTTCACGTACGAGGAGACCCGCGACGGCGCGCTCGGCAAGATACTCGTACGCCGCGAACCGGTCGGCGTCGTCGCGGCCGTAGTCCCGTGGAACGTCCCGCAGTTCGTCGCCGCGGCCAAGCTCGCGCCCGCGCTGCTCGCCGGGTGCACGGTCGTCCTCAAGCCCTCGCCGGAGGCGCCGCTCGACGCGTACCTCCTCGGCGAGATCGCGAAGGAGGCGGGGCTGCCGGAGGGCGTCCTGTCGATCCTGCCCGCCGACCGCGAGACCAGCGAGTACCTGGTCGGGCACCCCGGTATCGACAAGGTCTCCTTCACCGGGTCCGTCGCCGCCGGCAAGCGCGTCATGGAGGTCGCCTCGCGCAACCTCACCCACGTCACCCTCGAACTCGGCGGCAAGTCCGCCGCCGTCGTCCTGCCGGACGCCGACATCGAGACGACCGTCCCCGGCCTCGTCCAGTCCGCCTGGATGAACAACGGCCAGGCCTGCGTCGCCCAGACCCGCATCCTCCTGCCCCGCTCGCGCTACGACGAGTTCGCGGGCGCCCTCACGGAGGCGGCGGCCGCGCTCGTCGTCGGCGACCCGCTCGACCCGGCCACCCAGGTCGGCCCGCTCGTCGCGCAGCGCCAGCAGCAGCGGTCCCTCGACTACATCCGCATCGGCCAGGAGGAGGGCGCCAAGGTCCTCACCGGCGGCGGCCGCCCGGCGGGCCTCGACCACGGCTGGTACGTCGAACCCACCCTCTTCGGCGACGTCGACAACTCCATGCGCATCGCCCGCGAGGAGATCTTCGGCCCCGTCATCTGCCTGCTCCCGTACGGCGACGAGACCGAGGCGGTGAAGATTGCCAACGACTCGGACTACGGCCTCAGCGGCAGCGTCTGGACGGCCGACGTCGCGCACGGCATCGACATCGCGCGCCAGGTGCGCACCGGTACGTACAGCGTGAACACCTTCAGCCTCGACATGCTGGGACCCTTCGGCGGCTACAAGAACTCCGGTCTCGGCCGGGAGTTCGGGCCCGAGGGGTACAGCGCGTACCTGGAGCACAAGATGATCCACCTGCCGGCCGGCTGGGAGGCGTGATGGGGGACCGCTGGCACGTCGAGGTCGACCGGAGCGTCTGCATCGGCTCCGGGATGTGCGTGAACCACGCCCCGGGCGGCTTCCGCCTGGACTCAGCCCGCCAGTCCCACCCGGCGGACCCGGAGACCGACGCCAACGAGAAGGTGCTCACCGCGGCCGAGGGCTGCCCGGTGGAGGCGATCACGATCACGCTGTCCGACAGCGGCGAGGTCGTGTTCCCGCCGGAGGACTAGCCCCCTGAAGACGGGAGCCGGGCCACCTCGGGGGGCCCGGCTCCTCCTCCTGCCTGTACTGACTCCTGCTGCCTGTCCTGCGCGCTACTTGCCGGGGCCGGGCTCCGTGAGGTCGATCAGCCGGCACACCGTCTCGATGTCTATCTTCACCTGGGCGATCGAGGCGCGTCCCGACAGCCAGGTGATGAGGGCCGAGTGCCAGGTGTGCTCGATGACGCGGACCGCGGAGAGCTGCTGCGGGGTCGGGGAGTCGAGGCCCATCGCGTCCAGGATGATCGCCGTCGTCTGCCGGGAGACCTGGTCGACCTCGGGGCTCACGCTGCGGTCGGCGAACGTCAGGGCGCGCACCATCGCGTCGGCGAGGTGCGGCTCGCGCTGGAGCGCGCGGAAGGCTCGCATCAGGGTCTCCGCGACCCGCTCCGACGGGAGGCCCGAGGCGGGCGGGCGCTTACGGACCGTCGTGTGCATGTGCTGGAGCTGGTCCTGCATGGTCGCCACCAGCAGATGGACCTTGGACGGGAAGTAGCGGTACAGCGTGCCGAGGGCGACCTGCGAGGACTCGGCGACCTCGCGCATCTGCACGGCGTCGAACCCGCCGCGGCTGGCCAGCTGGGCGCTCGCGTGCAGGATGCGGCGGCGGCGCGCCTCCTGGCGCTCGGTGAGGGGCGCGGACGCCGGATGTGCTGTCTTCGCTTCCGCTGTCATGGGTCCCGTTCCGTGGCTGTCAGCCGTGTGTCCGGTTTTCTTCCAGGGAGCTCATCATGGCAGGGCCTGTGGGCCTGTCGCAGGCCTCCGTCGTGGCGCGAATCACCTGATCCAGGCGTCACAAGGAAGCTACCTGCCGGTAGATTCTGTGCTCCTCGAACGATCACAGAGTCATCAACTCTGAAACTTGTTCTAGATTACCGCCCACGCGTACTCTCGCGTGAAGTGTTGCGAGAAGGGGGCCATGAGTGACCGCCGAGGCCATGGAAGCGGGTCCCCGAGCGGGGTCGCGCACCGACGGTGACCGTCCGTTGCGCATCGCTCTCCTCACGTACAAGGGGAACCCGTTCTGCGGCGGGCAGGGCGTCTACGTACGCCACTTGTCCCGCGAGCTCGCCCGGCTCGGCCACCAGGTCGAGGTCATAGGCTCCCAGCCCTACCCCGTCCTCGACGAGGGCGAGGACCTCGCGGGCCTGAGCCTCACCGAGCTCCCCAGCCTCGACCTCTACCGCAGCCCGGACCCGTTCCGGACCCCCAAGCGCGACGAGTACCGCGACTGGGTCGACGCGCTCGAGGTCGGCACCATGTGGACCGGCGGCTTCCCCGAACCCCTCACGTTCTCGCTGCGCGCCCGCCGCCATCTGCGCGCCCGGCGCGGCGAGTTCGACGTCGTGCACGACAACCAGACCCTGGGCTACGGCCTGTTGGGCGGCCCGTCGGCGCTCGGCGCGCCCCTCGTCACCACGATCCACCACCCCATCACCGTCGACCGGCAGCTGGAGATCGACGCCGCCGAGACGTGGCAGCAGCGGATGTCCAAGCGCCGCTGGTACGCCTTCACGAGGATGCAGAAGCGGGTCGCCCGCCGCCTGCCGTCCGTCCTCACCGTCTCCGGGACCTCGCGCCAGGAGATCGTCGACCACCTCGGCGTACGGGACGACCGGATCCGCGTCGTGCACATCGGCGCCGACACCGACCTCTTCTCGCCGGACCCGTCGGTCGCCGAGGTGCCGGGCCGCATCGTGACGACGTCCAGCGCCGACGTCCCCCTCAAGGGACTCGTCTTCCTCGTCGAGGCGCTCGCCAAGCTCCGCACCGAGAACCCGGCCGCCCACCTCGTCGTCGTCGGCAAGCGCGCCGAGGACGGGCCCGTCGCCGCCGCCATCGAGCGGTACGGCCTCGAAGGCGCCGTGACCTTCGTCAAGGGCATCACGGACGCCGAACTCGTCGACCTGGTGCGCTCCGCCGAAGTCGCCTGCGTGCCCTCCCTGTACGAGGGCTTCTCGCTCCCCGCGGCCGAGGCCATGGCCACCGGCACCCCGCTCGTCGCCACCACCGGCGGCGCGATCCCCGAGGTCGCAGGGCCCGACGGGGAGACCTGCCTCGCCGTGCCCACCGGCGACGCGGGCGCCCTCGCCGCCGCGCTCGGCCGGCTCCTCGACGACCCCGAGCTGCGGGCGCGCCTCGGCGCCGCCGGCCGCGACCGGGTCCTGCGCAACTTCACCTGGGCCCGCGCCGCGCTCGGCACCGCCGAGCTCTACCGCGAGTCCATCGCCCGCTCGGCCGGCCTGGCCGTCGCAGGCCCCGCCGCCACCACCCACGAACGTGCCGGATCCGACCGCGAAAGCAGGGCCACGTGCTGACCGTCGACTTCACCCGCTTCCCGCTCGCCGCAGGCGACCGCGTCCTCGACCTTGGCTGCGGAGCCGGTCGGCACGCGTTCGAGTGCTACCGGCGCGGGGCCCAGGTGGTCGCCCTCGACCAGAACGCCGAGGAGATCCGCGAGGTCGCCAAGTGGTTCGCCGCCATGAAGGAGGCGGGCGAGGCCCCGGCGGGCGCCACGGCCACCGCCATGGAGGGCGACGCCCTCAACCTCCCCTTCCCGGACGAGTCGTTCGACGTCGTGATCATCTCCGAGGTCATGGAGCACATCCCCGACGACAAGGGGGTGCTCGCCGAGATGGTCCGCGTCCTCAAGCCCGGCGGCCGCATCGCGATCACCGTCCCGCGCTACGGCCCCGAGAAGGTCTGCTGGGCGCTCAGCGACGAGTACCACGAGGTCGAGGGCGGTCACATCCGCATCTACAAGGCCGACGAACTCCTCGGCAAGATCCGCCAGGCCGGCCTCAAGCCGTACGGCACCCATCACGCCCACGCGCTGCACGCGCCGTACTGGTGGCTGAAGTGCGCGTTCGGTGTCGACAACGACAAGGCGCTGCCCGTGCGGGCGTACCACAAGCTCCTGGTCTGGGACATCATGAAGAAGCCGGCGCTCACCCGGGTCGCCGAGCAGCTCCTCAACCCGGTCGTGGGCAAGAGCTTCGTCGCGTACGCCACCAAGCCGCACCTGCCCAAGGCCGAGGCGTGACGAGCCCGGAGAAGACCGAACACCTCGTCCTGCCCGGCGTGCTGACGGCCGGGCAGGCCGCCGTGACGGTCCGCGGCATCCTCGCCGTGCAGCGCGAGGACGGCGCCATACCGTGGTTCCGCGGGCATCACCTCGACCCGTGGGACCACACCGAGGCCGCGATGGCCCTCGACGTCGCCGGCGAGCACGCCGCCGCCGAGCGCGCCTACACCTGGCTCGCCCGCCACCAGAACGACGACGGCTCCTGGTACGCGGCGTACGCCGACGGGGACGCCGCCGACGTCACCGACCGCGGCCGCGAGTCCAACTTCGTCGCCTACATAGCCGTCGGTGTCTGGCACCACTACCTCTCCACCGGCGACGACGCCTTCCTCGACCGCATGTGGCCCACCGTGTTCGCGGCCATGGAGTGGGTCCTGCGCCTCCAGCAGCCCGGCGGGGAGATCGGCTGGAAGCGCGAGCCGGACGGCACGCCGGTCAACGACGCGCTCCTCACCGGGAGTTCGTCCATTCACCACGCGCTGCGCTGCGCACTCGCCATCGCCGAACAGCGCGAAGAGCCGCAGCCGGACTGGGAGTTGGCCGTCGGCAGCCTGCGGCACGCCATCCGGCGGCACCCCGAGCGGTTCCTCGACAAGGACCGCTACTCGATGGACTGGTACTACCCCGTCCTCGGCGGCGCCCTCACCGGCAACGAGGCCGAGAAGCGCATCGAGTCCCTCTGGAACGACTTCGTGGTCCCCGGCCTCGGCGTGCGCTGCGTCGTCCCCAACCCGTGGGTCACCGGCGGTGAGAGCGCCGAACTCGCCCTCGCGCTATGGGCAGTTGGCGAGTCCGACCGGGCGCTGGAGATTCTCAAGTCGATCCAGCATCTGCGTGACCCGGAGTCGGGGCTGTACTGGACGGGGTACGTCTTCGACGACAAGACGATCTGGCCCGAGGAGCTGACGGCGTGGACGGCGGGGTCGGTTCTGCTCGCCGTCGCCGCGCTGGGCGGGGACGAGGCGACCTGCACGGTGTTCGGGGGGCGCCTGCCCGCGGGGTTCGAACCGGACTGCTGCGGCTGAGTTTCTTTTCTGCGGGTCGGTTGTGGCTGGTCGCGCAGTTCCCCGCGCCACTTTCGGGGCGCGTCCGGCGGGGGCGCGCCACTCGTCCGGGCTCGCCCGGGTGGCGCAGCGCTGGGGGCCGGGGGACGTTGGCAGGGATCAGCAGTGCCGTTCCCTGGAGGTCGTCTTGACCTGTTCCGTCATGCCCGTACGCCGCACCTTCGTGGCCCTCACCGTCAGCTCCGCGCTCCTCCTCGGCGGGACCGCGTGCAGCGGAGGCGACAAGGAAGCGGTGACCGCGGCGGCCGTCGCGAAGCCGAGCGCCACCAGCTCCGCCGAACACCAGAAACTCGCCAAGACCCGCTTCGTCGCCAACGCGGGGCTCGCGGCCGGCGCGACCTACCAGTGGATCGTCAAGCCGCTGCGCGCGGGCAAGTTCAAGAAGGGCGCGGGCGGGCGCAAACTCTCCCTCGTCAAGGCGGGCGTCGCGGGCGCGTTCACGTACAACAGGCTCAAGGCGGCCGTGAAGAACGCCGAGGGTGACCCGAAGCTCTCCAAGGCCCTCGCGCCGCTCGCGGCGGGCATCGACTCGCTCAAGAGCCTGCCGTCCAAGCTGCGCAGCGGCGAGGGCACGGACGCCGTCGCGAACGACTTCGGCAAGGTCATCAACTCGGTGAAGGACGCGGGCAAGAGCGCCGGCGCCGAGGTGAAGGACAAGGTTCCGTCGGCCAAGGAACTGGCCTCGGGTTCGTAGCGCTCCCAACCAGGCTTCTAGGCCTACGAGTTGAGTTCGGCGAGCACCCTCAGCGTGTGGGGGTCCGGGGCCAGGACCAGGAGGTCGGTGACCGGGCCCTTGCGCCAGAGTTCCAGGCGTTCGGCGATGCGCTCGCGCGGGCCCACCAGGGAGATCTCGTCGGCGAACGCGTCCGGGACGGCCATGACGGCCTCCTCGCGGCGCCCCGCGAGGAACAGTTCCTGGATGTGGCGGGCCTCGTCCTCGTACCCCATGCGCGCCATCAGGTCCGCGTGGAAGTTGCGCTTGGCGTGGCCCATGCCGCCGATGTAGAAGCCCAGCATCGCCTTCACCGGCAGCAGCCCCTCGGCGACGTCGTCGCAGACCGTGACGCGGGCCATCGGCGCGATCGTGAAGCCCTCGGGCAGGTCCGTGAGGGAGGCCTCGTACGCGTCCGTGCGCGTCGGGGACCAGTACAGCGGTAGCCAGCCGTCCGCGATACGGGTCGTCTGCGCGATGTTCTTCGGCCCCTCGGCCCCGAGCAGGATCGGCAGATCGGCCCGCAGGGGGTGCGTGATCGGCTTGAGCGGCTTGCCGAGACCGGTGCCGTCGTCGCCGCGGTACGGGTGCGAGTGGAAGCGGCCGTCGACCTCAACGGGCCCTTCCCGCCTGAGTACTTGACGTATCGCGTCGACGTACTCGCGGGTGGCCGTCAGCGGGGACCTCGGGAACGGGCGCCCGTACCAGCCCTCCACCACCTGCGGCCCCGACAGGCCGAGCCCCAGCATCATGCGTCCGCCGGACAGATGGTCGAGCGTCAGCGCGTGCATCGCCGTCGTCGTGGGGGAGCGGGCGGCCATCTGCGCGATCGCCGTGCCGAGCCGGATGCGGGACGTGTGCGCCGCGATCCAGGTGAGCGGCGTGAACGCGTCGCTGCCCCAGGACTCGGCCGTCCACACCGAGTCGTACCCCAACCGCTCGGCCTCCTGGGCGAGTTCGAGATGGCGCGGATCGGGCCCGCGCCCCCAGTAGCCGAGCGCGAGTCCGAGCTGCATACCCCACCCCAATCTGACGATCCGTCAGTTCACGTGTAGGGCCCGACTGTACGACAACGGCCCCTCACCCGGAAGACGAGTGAGGGGCCGCTGTACGTGGGGTGCGCGGAGGTCAACCGCGCTGGATCCCGGTCGTGTCCTGAAGGACGCCGCGACGGCCGTCCTGGGTCTGGGCCACCAGGCCCGGACCCCGCTGCTCAACCGCCAGGTACCACGTTCCGGGCGCCAGTTCGGCGATCGGCGTCGGGGAGCCGTCCTCCGCGTACAGCGGACGCGGAACCGGCACGGCGAACCAGAACGGGGAGAAGTCCGCGGCCGGAGCCTGCGCGGCGGCCTGCGGGGCGGGCGCCTGCTGCGCGCCGGCACCGTAAGGCTGACCGGGCTGACCCTGCGGGCCGGGCTGGCCGGGCTGCGCGCCGTACGGCTGCGGCTGGCCGGGCTGCTGCTGGGCGCCCGGGTAGCCGTAGCCACCGGCCGGCTGGGCACCGTACGGCTGCGGGGCCTGCGGGCGCGGGGCGCCGACGAGGGCGGCCTTCAGGGCGGGTACGAGAGGCGTGGCGACGGCGGCACCCGCGAGCACGAGGGTCGCGATGAAGCCGAGGATGACGCCCGCACCGGCGCCGAAGGCGTCCGAGTTCGTGGCGCCGCCGTTGTTGAAGCCGCCCGCCGGGTCGAAGATGTTCCCGAGCGCGCTCCACGCCGAGAACACGGCGAGGGCGACACCGAACTGGCCGAGGTCGAGACCGGCGACCTTCGGCACGCTGGGCAGCCCCCGGGCGACGACGATCATTGCCGCGGCGAAGATCCCCGCGAGGAAGACGCTCATCAGGAGCGGAGCGCTCTCCCAGGCGTTCGGGAGGCTGGCGCTGCTGGAGACCCCGTCGATCGAGTAGATGTCGAGGAACGAGGCGATGAACAGCAACACCGCTGCTCCGATCACCACGCCGTCACCTCGAGTGAGGGAGCGGATATTCACTTCAGGTCCTTCGTAGTCGTCCGGTCGTCGGCGGAGGCGTCGCTGTCGCTGCTGTGGCGTGCGAAGCGCGGGGGTGGCCCCACATCGTAGGGAGACACTATCGTCCGCGCGCGGAGGGTGTCTGCCGTGATCCGGTACCCAGCCCCGCTACTGCCGGAGGAAACTCACGATTCCGTCGGAGATGCCCTGCGCCGCCTTCTGGCGCCACGCGCCGCTCGTCAGGAGGGCGGCGTCCTTGGGGTCACGCATGTTGCCGCACTCGATGAACACCTTCGGCACGGTCGACAGGTTGAGGCCGCCCAGGTCCTTGCGTACGTCGAGGCCGGTGCCGCCGCCGATGTAGTTCGAGGGGGCCGAGCCGGTGTCGCGCAGGAAGTTGCCCGCGACGCGTTCGCCGAGGTCGCGCGAGGGGCCCATGATCGCCGTCGTGTCCGCGGCGCCCGCCTTCACGGATGCGGGAAGGATCACATGGAAACCGCGGTTCCCGACCGCCGAACCGTCCGCGTGCACGGAGATCACGGCGTCCGCGTGCGCCTTGTTGCCGATCTGGGCGCGCTCGTCGACGCACGGGCCCCAGGCGCGGTCACCGTTCTGCGTCAACTCGACGGTGGCGCCCTGCTGTTGGAGCAGGGTGCGCAGGCGGCGCGAGACGTCGAGGCTGAAGTCGGCCTCGGTGTAACCGCCGTTCGTCGACGTGCCGGTCGTGTCGCATTCCTTGCGGTTCGTCCCGATGTCGACGAGCTTGTTGATCTCGGCCGTGTGCCGGAAGTTGTTCGGATTGTGGCCCGGGTCGATGACGACGACCTTGCCCTTGAGGGGGCCGGACGCGGCGGGCTTGGATGCGGAGGTGGGCGCGGAGGCGGACGCCGGGGGCGCGGATGTGGCCGAGGTCGCGCCCGGCGACCCCTTGCCCTTCTTCCCGTCGTCGCCGGACTTCGACGGCGACGGGGTGTCCTGCGGCGCCGTCGACGAATGGCTCGCCGCGGGCAGCGTTCTCGCGGGCTCGCCGTCGCCCGGTCCGCCCGCCACCTGCCAGATCACCCACCCGGCGAGCGCCGTCGGCACGAGGGCGGCGAGCGTCACGGCCAAGGGACCGCCCCTGAACCGGCGCCGCCGAGGGCCCTCGCCGTCGTCGTCGAAGAAACCGTCGCTGTCCGGACCTACGTATGACACGTCTGCGAGCCTAACGCCGAGGTCAGATCCCCGGGCCCGTTCGCCGCAGGACGCGCAGCGAGTCGGTGGCCGAGACCTCCGTGAACGCGCCGGACTCCAGCGCCCTGAGGTAGACGCGGTACGGGGCCTGGCCCGTCCACTCGTCGTGCTTGACCGGGAACACGTCGTGGATGAGGAGCAGGCCGCCGTCGGCGACGTGCGGGGCCCAGCCCTCGTAGTCGGCGGTCGCGTGCTCGTCGGTGTGACCGCCGTCGATGAACACGAGACCGAGCGGGCCGCCCCATGCGGCCGCGATCTGCGGGGAGCGGCCGACCAGCGCGATGACGTGGTCCTCCAGGCCGGCGGCGTGCAGGGTGCGGCGGAAGGTGGGGAGCGTGTCCATGATGCCGAGGGCCGGGTCGACGGTCTCCGGGTCGTGGAAGTCCCAGCCGGGCTGCTGTTCTTCGCTGCCGCGGTGGTGGTCGACGGTGAGGGCGCTCACGCCTGCGCGGCGGGCGGCGTCGGCGAGGAGGATCGTGGAGCGGCCGCAGTAGGTGCCGACTTCGAGGAGGGGCAGGCCGAGGGTGGCGGCGTCGGTGGCCGCCGCGTAGAGGGCGAGGCCTTCGCCGAGGGGCATGAAGCCCTTGGCCGCCTCGAAGGCGGCGAGGATGTCCGGGGCCGGGGTGTGTGCGGCGGCGGTCGTGGTCATGACGACATGCTGCCCTACGCCTGGCGGCGGGGCGCGGCTGGGTTGCGGCTGGGGCTGGGGGGTGACGCTTGCCCCGCGTGGGGGTGCCGCCTTGCCCACCCTGCCGCCCTTGGCGGCAGATTGCCCAAGGCTGGGGTGGAGGGGGAGGGGCGGGGCGGGGCGTGGCTGGGGCCGGGGGTGACGCTCGCCCCGCGTGGGGGTGCCGCCTTGCCCACCCTGCCGCCCCTGGCGGCAGATTGCCCAAGGCTTGGTGGGGTGGGGTGGGGTGGGGTGGGAGCGGCGGGGTGCCCAAGACTGTGCGGGGCGGGGCGGGGCGGCGGGGCGGCAGGGTGCGTCACGGTTTCGACGGGGCGTTGCCCAGGGTCTGTAGGTGGGTCAGGGAGCCGTAGCGGTGGACCAGGGCGTCGAACTCCCTCGCGTCGTGGAAGTTGAGGCGGCCCGCGCCGTATGCCTTGGCCGTTTCGACCGCGAAGCGGGCCGCCGCGGCGATGTCCGTTTCGTGGCTCGCGCCCGTCTGGCAGCCGGGGACCGCTGCGGCCGAGGTGATCGCGAGGCCGACGACCGGGGCGCGGGTCGCCGTGGACGGCTGGAGGATCGAGTTGATGTGGTGTGCCCCGTTGCCGTACGGGGTGATGTCCTGCGTGGTCACGGGGTACGTGACCAGTGGCTCGCCGGTGACGACGGCCAGGAGTTCGCCGAGCTGCTCGCTCACCCGCAGCACCCAGCCCTCCTTGACGGTGGGGGACAGGGCCAGGCCCTTGTGGTTGATGATCCGGTTGCCCTTGGTGGTGTCGATGGAGAGCACGGCCTCCATCTCGCCGGTGACCTCGTGCCGGTTCATCGTGGCGATGTCGACCGGCGAGTCCATGAAGGGGACCGGGTCGTGCGGCGCGGTGGGCGCGTCCGGGCAGATGTGCGTCGCGATGACGACGTCGCCCGGCAGGACGTCGCCCTTGCGGCGCATGTCGAGCAGCTTGGCGGCGGTCGCGAGCGCGGCGGCGGCCCCGTCCGCGTCGGAGACGAGGCCCGTCATCTCGGGCCGGGCGCCGACACCGCCGAGGCGCCCGACCACGCCGAGCGTGCGGGCGCTGCCGCCCCGGCTCCGCCCCTGGGCGCCACGGACGACGACGCGTACGAAGTCGGTCGAGCCGCGCGCGCCCTCCACTGTGGTCACCTCGGCGCCCGAACCCTCCGGGCCTGCGAGCGAGTCCAGGTGGGCGACGACGCGCTTGCCGTCGGCGCGGGGATCGTCCAGAAGATCCAGGACGTCCATGACGTGCTTCAACATGCGGATCCCTCTCACTGCCTCGAAGCCGCTGGTGCTGACAGCAGATTCCGGACCGGCTAGCGTTGTCGGCAACTGTTTCCCGTTATCTGCAATTAGGGTCTGAATGGTGAGATGGACCCCGTAGGAGGTGCCGCGATGAGTGAGATCCCGCTCGACCGGAAGACCCCGGCCGGCGCGCTGCAGACCGTCGACCGGGCCCTGCTCGTGCTGCTCGCCTTCGAGCGGACGCGCCCGGACTGGGGCGTCACCGAGATCGCGGCCGAGTTCGGCTGGGACACCTCGGTCGCGCAGCGCCTGCTGTCCACGCTCGCCGGACGCGGCTTCCTGGTCTCCGACCCGGCCACGCGCCGCTACCGGATGGGCCCCGCCGTCCTCCGGCTCGGCCGCACGTGGGAGCGCTCGGGCTCGCTCGAACTGCTCGCCGCGCCCGTCCTGGAGGAGCTGGGCCGGGCGACCGGAGACACCGTCCTGTTCTGCCTGCCGGACAGCTTCCACATGCGCTGCGTCGCGGCCGTCGAGGGCGAGTCCGGGCCGCTGCGCTACTACCCGCTGGTCGGCGAGCTGTACCCGGCGCACGCCGGAGCCACCAGCAAGTCGTTCTACGCGTTCCTGCCCGACGAGCAGCGCCACCGGCTCTTCCGCGGCCGCCCCATGGCCCGCTTCACCGACCGCACGGTCACCGACCCCGACGAGCTGGAGCGCGAGCTGGTGCGGGTGCGCGCCCAGGGTTACGCCTGGACGGTCGGCGAGTACGACGCCGGGATCGCGACGGTCGCCGTGCCGGTGTTCCTGGGCCGCGAGCCCTACGGAAGCCTGAGCCTCGGCGGTGCCAGGGAGCGCTTCGGTGAGGGGCCCGAGGACCGGCTCGACGCGCTGCGCCAGGCCGCCGGCCTCCTGGAGAAGCGCCTCACACACCCGCCCCAGCGCACCCGCAAGCCGCGCGCCACCCCTTGAATCACACTGAACCCCGAGGAGCCACCCCGTGAATCTCCTGCTGCTCTCCAACTCCACCCAGTACGGCCGCGGTTACCTCGCCCACGCCCTGGACACCGTCACCGGCTTCCTGCCCCCGAAGGCCCGTCTCGCGTTCGTGCCGTACGCCCTCGCCGACCACGACACGTACACGGACCGCGTCCGCAGTGCGCTCGACGGGACCGGGATCTCCGTACGCGGTGTCCACGAGGGCGACGACCCGGTGGCCCAACTCGCGGGCGCCGACGCCGTGTTCATCGGCGGCGGCAACTCCTTCCGGCTGCTGAGCGCGCTCTACCGCACCGGCCTGCGCGACGCCCTGATCAAGGCGGTGGGTGGCGGGCTGCCCTACATGGGCGCGAGCGCCGGCACGAACATGGCCGCGCCCACTCTCCGTACGACCAACGACATGCCCATCGTGCAGCCCCCGTCGTTCGAGGCGCTGGGCCTCGTCCCGTTCCAGATCAACCCGCACTACCTGGACCCGGACCCGGCCTCCACCCACAAGGGCGAGACGCGCGAGGAGCGCCTCGGCGAGTTCCTGGAGGAGAACGACGTGCCGGTGCTCGGCCTGCGCGAGGGCTCCTGGCTGCGCGTGAACGGCGAACGCGCCACGGTCGAGGGCGGGCGTCCTGCCCGCCTCTTCGTCCGTGGCGCGTCCCCGAAGGAGCTGCCGGTGGGTTCCGACGTGTCCGAACTGCTCAGCCGTGAGCCGCGGTTCGACTCTCCGGCGCGCTGAGTTCCAGCGCCAGGTCGACGTCGACCGGGCGGTCCTCGCCGTGGTGCGTCGCGGCCGAGGCGCGCGGGGCGTGTCCGGCGGCGGTCGCGGCGAGGACGTACGAGCCGCCGTCCGGGACCGTGAGGGCGTAGCGGCCCTGGTGGTCGGTGAGCGCGGCGCCCGCCTGGCGGCCGCGCCGGTCGATCAGCGTGACCTTGGCGCGGGCGACGGGCAGGCCCGCCGGGTCGAGCACCCGCCCGCGGAAGGCGGCGAGCAGTTCCTCCGCGCGCTCCAGGACGGCGTCCTCCTCGCTGCTCGCGCGCAGCTGCAGCTTCTCCGCCGACCGCTGCCCCGGCAGGAAGAGGGCGACCAGGACGCCGCCCGCGACCGCCGCGGTGGCGATCAGGAACGCGATCCGGAAGCCGTGCATCGTGGGCAGGGCCACCGGGCCGACGTGGTGCGCGGTGTTGGCGAGGACCATGCCGATCACGGCGCTCGACACCGACGTGCCGATCGAGCGCATCAGGGTGTTCAGGCCGTTGGCCGCGCCCGTCTCGGACGCGTCGACGGCGCCGATGATCAGGGCGGGCAGGGACGAGTACGCGAGGCCGATGCCGGCGCCCACGACCACCGAGATGATGATGGTCTGCCAGGCCGCGTCCATCAGGCCGAGGCCCGCGCCGTAGCCGATCCCGATGATCACCATGCCGATGAGCAGCGTGGTCTTGGGGCCGTACTTCGCCGACAGGCGCGCGTACAAGGGGGCCATCAGCATCATCGCCAGGCCGAGCGGCGCGACGCACAGGCCCGCGACCACCATCGACTGGCCGAGGCCGTAGCCGGTGGCCTTCGGGAGCTGGAGGAGCTGGGGGAGGACCAGCGAGATCGCGTAGAACGCGACGCCGACCATGGCGGAGGCGAGGTTGGTGAGCAGCACCTCGCGGCGGGCGGTGGTGCGCAGGTCCACGAGCGGGGCCTTGACGCGCAGTTCCATCACGCCCCACAGCACGAGCACGACGGCGGCCGCGCCGAACAGGCCGAGCGTCGTCGGGTCGGTCCAGCCCCAGTCGCTGCCCTTGGTGATCGGCAGCAGGAGGAGGACGAGTCCGGCGGACAGGCCGAGCGCGCCGAGAACGTCGAAGGTGCCCTCCGCCTTGACCTGGCTCTCGGGCACGAAGGCGAGGGTCAGCAGGATCGCGACGACGCCGAGGCCCGCCGCGCCGAAGAAGAGGGCGTGCCAGTCGGCGTGCTGGGCGACGAGGGCCGCGCCCGGCAGGGCGAGTCCGCCGCCGACGCCGATGGACGAGCTCATCAGGCCCATCGCGGAGCCGAGCTTCTCGCGCGGCAGCATGTCGCGCATGAGGGCGATGCCGAGGGGGATGGCGCCCATGGCGAAGCCCTGGAGGGCACGGCCGACGATCATGACTATGAGGTCGCTGGTGAATCCGGCGACCAGCGAGCCGACGACCATGACGGCGAGGCTGGCGAGCAGCATCCGGCGCTTGCCGTAGAGGTCGCCGAGGCGGCCCATGATCGGGGTGGAGACGGCGCCCGCGAGGAGGGTCGAGGTCAGGACCCAGGTCGCGTTCGAGGGTGCGGTGCCGAGCAGGACCGGGAGGTCCTTGATCACCGGCACGAGAAGCGTCTGCATCACCGCCACGGTGATGCCGGCGAAGGCGAGTACGGGGACGACTCCGCGTGTGCCGCGTCCCGCGGTCGGCGGCTGTTGGGTCGTCTGCGTCATTGCGTGGGGCCTCCGGAGGCATCGGTGCGGTGGTGCGGGCGGGGGTGCGCGGGCAGGCGGTCCTGCGCGGGTGTGCGCGGGCGCTACGTGGTGGGTGAACCCGTTACCTGGGGCGACTATTCCGACGAGTGTCGTATAAGGGGAACTCTTGACGGTCTTTACCTTTTGATTACACCTCTCGGCCGTCATCTGACCTTCCGTCAGATTGGAACGTGTTCTACCGTGCGCCGCATGGGCATCGCGATCACGCAGGAGCAAGAGGAGTTGGCGGACGCCGTACGCGGCTGGCTCGCGCGGGCCGTACCGCCCGAGGAAGTGCGCAAACTGCTGGACGCCCCCGGCGCCGGCGGCCGCCCAGCCCACTGGGACGGACTCGCCGGCCAGGGCCTGCTCGGCCTCCACCTCCCCGAGGAGTACGGCGGCGGGGGCGGCGACCTCGTGGACCTCGCGGTCGTCCTCGAAGAGGCGGGACGGGCCGCGCTGCCCGGACCCTTCGCGGCCAGCTCCGCCGCATCGCTCGTCCTGCGCCACGCGGGCGCGGCCGAACTCGCCGCGTCGCTCGCGTCCGGCGACCGCATCGGCGCCGTCGCACTCGGCACCGGAACGCTCACCGCCGTCGAAGGCGCCGACGGACTCGTCCTCGACGGAGTGGCGCCGCCCGTCCTCTCCGGCGGAGACGCCGACCTCCTCGTGCTGGCCGCCGAGACCGCGACCGGGACCGCGTGGGTCGCCGTCGACGCCACGACCGACGGCATCGAAGTACGCGTCCACACCAGCGCCGACCCCACCCGCCCCACCGCGGAGATCACCGCCCGCGGAGCCGTGGTCCCGGCCGCCCGGATCCTCGCCGTCGACACGGCCGCCGTACGCGACCTGGCCTCCGTCGTCCTCGCCGCCGACGCCTGCGGAGTCGCGGCGTGGACGCTGCACACGGCGGCCGAGTACGCGAAGGTGCGCGAGCAGTTCGGGCGGCCCATCGGGCAGTTCCAGGGCGTCAAGCACCTGTGCGCGGACATGCTGGTACGGGTCGAACAGGCGCGGGCCCTCGTGTGGGACGCGGCACGGGCGGCCGGTGAGGCGGGTACGGACGAGGGGTCCGCCGACGCGCGCGGCCTGGTCGCCTCCCTCGCCGCCGCGACCGCGCTCGACGCCGCCTACTCCTGCGCCAAGGACTGCATCCAGATCCTCGGCGGCATCGGCTTCACCTGGGAGCACGACGCCCACCTCTACCTGCGGCGCGCCCTCCTCGCGCGCCAGCTGCTCGGCGCGGGCGACGGCCACCGGCTGCGGGCCGTACGGCTCGCGGAGGGCGGGGCGCGCCGCGAACTGCGCCTCGAACTGCCCGCGGAGGCCGAGGAGTTCAGGGCGGGGGCCCGCGAGGCCATCGCGGAGGTGCAGGGGCTCGACCCGGCCGCCGCGCGCCGCGCCCTCGTCCCCACCGGATACGCGGCGCCCCACCTCCCCGAGCCGTACGGCCTCGGCGCGGGCCCGGTCCAGCAGCTCGCCGTGCAGCAGGAACTCACGGCCGCGGGCGTCAAGGTCAAGGACCTCGGCATCGCGACCTGGGTCATCCCCTCGCTCCTCGCCTTCGGCACCGAGGAGCAGCGGGACCGCTATCTGCTGCCCACGCTGCGCGGCGACCTCCTGTGGTGCCAGCTGTTCTCCGAGCCGGGAGCCGGCTCCGACCTCGCGTCCCTGCGCACGAAGGCGGAGCGCACCGAGGACGGGCGCTGGCGCGTCAACGGGCAGAAGGTGTGGACGAGCGCGGCGCAGTGGGCCGACCACGGCATCCTGCTCGCCCGCACCAACCCGGACGCCCCCAAGCACAAGGGGCTCACCTACTTCATCGTCGACATGAAGCGGACCGAGGGCATCGACGTACGCCCCCTGAAGGAGATCACCGGGGACGCGCTCTTCAACGAGGTGTACTTCGACGACGTGATCCTCCCCGCCGACGCCGTGGTGGGCCAGGTGGACGACGGGTGGCGCGTCGCGCGGAACACGCTCGGCAACGAGCGGGTCCACATGGCCGACCAGATGACGTTCGACACCGGTCTGGAGGCGCTCATCGCCAAAGCGGGGTCCCTCGACGGGGCGTACCGGGCGCGCGTGGGCGCGCTTGCGGCGGAGGCGCACGCGCTGGGCTGCATCGGGCTGCGCACGACTATGCGGCAAGTGGCTGGCGCCGAGCCGGGTCCTGGTGCGTCGGTACGGAAGCTGGTGCAGACGCCGCACCAGCAGAAGGTTGCTGAGCTCACGCTGGAGCTGCTTGGCCCTGAGGGGGCGCTTCGGGAGGGTGTGTCGGAGCGGGCGTTGCATGGGTTCCTGATGTCGCGTTGCCTGACGATTGCCGGTGGCACGACGCAGGTACAGCTCAATGTGGTGGCGGAGCGGATTCTGGGGTTGCCTCGGGATTAGGTGGCCGGGTGCGGGTTCGTGGGGGCTGGTCGCGCAGTTCCCCGCGCCCCTTAATGGGGGCGTTCCCGCGTACGGTCACTGCGGGTGGGTGGGGGCTTGGCGCGCAGTTCCCCGCGCCCCTTACGGGCGCGTGGTCATCGGGGAAATGCGGCGCGCAGCGCCTGCATTTCAGGGGCGCGGGGAACTGCGCGACCAGCCCCCGCGGCCCGCAGACGACAACGCCCCCCGCAGAATCCCCGCACCCCTCACGGGGCGCCCCGTATCGTCACCGCGTGGAGCTACGACACCTCTCAGGATTCGTCGCCGTCGCAGAGGAACTGCACTTCGGGCGCGCAGCGGAACGCCTGCACATCGCTCAGTCACCCCTCAGCCAGCAGATCAAGCTGCTCGAGCGCGATCTGGGCGTGAAGCTGTTCGAGCGGACCACCCGGACCGTGCGGCTCACCGCCGCCGGGCACGCGCTGCTCGGGCCCGCGCGGCACCTGCTCGCCGAGGCGTCGGCCGTCCGCAGAACCGTGCGGGCCGCCCACCTCGGCGAGGTCGGCCGCGTCACCGTCGGCTTCGCCGGCGCCAGCAGCTACTCCGCCCTGCCCCTGCTCACCCGGGCCGTGAACTCCGAACTCCCCGGGATCGAGCTGGTGTTGGAGGGGCAGATGTACACCGGCGAGGCGCTCGGGAAGATCGCCGACGGGTCCCTCGACGTGGGCTTCGTCGCGCTGCCCGTGCGGCGCGGGATCACCGCACGCGTCGTACGGATGGAGCGCCTCGTGCTCGCGATGCCCGACAGTCATCCCCTCGCGCTTCAGGACGAGGTCCACTTCTCGGAGCTGGCGCACGAGCGGTTCGTGACGTTCCCGCTGGCCCGTGGCTCGGCCGTGCGGGAGGCCATGGTGCAGGCCTGTCACGACGCCGGGTTCGCTCCCCGGATCGCGCAGGAGGCGCCGGACTCGTACAACCTGCTGGCCCTCGTCGGCGCGGGCGTGGGGCTCGCCGTCGTCGTGGACTCCGCGCGGGCGATCCACCTGGAACACGTCGTCTTCCGCCCGCTCGCCGGGGCCGACATGCCGGTGCTTCCCATCGCGCTCGGCTGGCGCACCGGGGACCGGTCGGCGCCGCTCCAGGCGGTGCTGCGGGTGGCGGAGGACGTGCTGCCCACACCCCCGGACGCTCCCGACGCCGGCCATGACGTCACGTACTGACGGCCATGACGTCACCTACTGAGACGGATGACGTCTGACTGGAGCCGGTTATTGGTCTTGGACACCTCCTAATGGGCGGGTGCAGAGTGATCCACGGCTCGCGGCCCGCCCCGTGCGGCCCTGGACCACCTGACCGAACCGGCCGACGGTGGACGTAAGCCGTTCACCCCGGTGAAGGAGCCCGCCGCACATGCCCGACCAGCACACGCCCGAGCAGAACATGCCCGACCGGCACATGCCCGAGCAGCCCGGCCCCGCCGCACCGCTGGCCGGAATGAAGGTCGTGGACCTGTCCAAGATCCTCGCCGGGCCCTACGTCACCATGTCCCTCGCCGACCTGGGCGCCGACGTCATCAAGGTCGAGCACCCCGACGGCGGCGACCCGACGCGCAACTGGGGCCCGCCCTTCAACGGCCCCGACGCCACCTACTACCTGGCCGCCAACCGCAACAAGCGCTCCGTCACCCTCGACCTCAAGTCTCCCGAGGGGCAGGAGGCTGTGCACCGGATGCTCGCCGACGCGGACGTCATGGTGGAGAACTTCCGGCCCGGCAGCTCGCTCGCCCGCGTCTTCGACTACCGCGCCCTCAGCGAGCGTTACCCGCGCCTGGTCCTGCTGCACATCTCCGCGTTCGGCGACACGGGCCCCCTGCGCGACGAGCCCGGCTACGACATGGTCGCCCAGGCTTCCGCCGGCCTGATGTCCCTCACCGGCGAACCCGACGGACCGCCCGTCAAGGCCGGCTACCCGATGGGCGACCTGGGTGCCGCGCTCTTCGGCCTCGTCGGCGTCACCTCCGCCCTCGTCGAACGCGAACGCACCGGCCGCGGCCAGTACGTCACGACCTCCCTCTACGAGTCGCAGCTCGCCCTGCACATCAACTGGGCCACCGGCTACTTCGCCACCGGCGAGCGCCCCACCCGCCTCGGCTCGGGCCACCCGAGCCTCGTCCCGTACCAGGCCTACCCGGCGTCCGACGGGCACTTCGTCATCGCGGTCGGCAGCGACGGACTCTTCCGCCGCCTCGCCGGCGCCCTCGGCCACCCGGAGTGGGCCGACGACCCGCGCTTCGCCACCAACCGCGCCCGCGTGACGAACCGGACCGCCCTCAACGCCAAGCTGGAGTCCGTCCTCGTCGACGAACCGGTCACGCACTGGACCGCCCTGCTCAAGGAACGCGGCGTCCCCGTCGCCGCCATCCGCAGCCTTGACGAGGTGTACGACTGCCCGCAGACCGAGGCGCTCGGCATGGTCCAGAAGGTCGACCACCCGGACGTCGGCCCCCTCCAGCAGGTCGCGTTCCCCGTCACCTTCAGAGGTGAGCGCCCCGCCGTACGCACCGCACCACCCACCCTCGGCCTGCACAGCCGGGACATACTCGCCGGACTCGGCTACGACGAAGCCGGGATCGACCGGCTGCTCAACCACCCTCAAGGAGCCTGACCATGGCGTTCGCCGCCCTCGACCCCGTCGACCCGCTGAACCTCGAAGCCCTCTTCACCGACGAGGAGCGGGCCGTGCGCGACACGGTCCGCCAGTACCTCGACGACAAGGTCGAGCCGCACATCGCCGAGTGGTTCGAGAGCGGCGAGCTGCCCACGCTGCGTGAACTCGCCCGCGAATTCGGCAAGATGGGCCTGTTCGGGATGCACCTCCAGGGCTACGGGTGCGCCGGGATGTCGGCCCGCGCGTACGGCATCGCCTGCCGTGAGCTGGAGGCCACGGACTCGGGTCTGCGTTCCTTCGTGTCCGTCCAGGGCTCGCTCGCCATGTTCGCGATCCACCGCTTCGGCTCCGAGGAGCAGAAGCAGGAGTGGCTGCCGCGCATGGCGGCCGGCGAGGCCATCGGCTGCTTCGGCCTGACCGAGCCCGACCACGGCTCCGACCCGGCGTCCATGACGACCCGCGCGCGCCGTGATGGTGACGACTGGATCCTCGACGGCCGCAAGATGTGGATCACGAACGGCTCGGTCGCGGCCGTCGCCGTCGTCTGGGCGCAGACCGAGGACGGCGTCCGCGGCTTCGTCGTCCCGACCGACACCCCCGGCTTCTCGGCGCCCCTCATCAAGCACAAGATGTCACTCCGGGCGAGCGTGACCAGCGAGCTGGTCCTCGACGGCGTACGGCTCCCCGCCTCCGCCCAGCTCCCCGAGGCGCGTGGCGTGGGCGCCCCGCTGACCTGCCTGAACGAGGCGCGCTACGGCATCGTGTGGGGCGTCACCGGCGCCGCGCGCTCGGCCTGGCAGTCGGCGCGTGAATACGCCCTCCAGCGCGAGCAGTTCGGCAAGCCGATCGCCGCGTTCCAGCTCACGCAGCAGAAGCTCGTCGACATGGCGCTCGAACTCCACAAGGCCACGCTGACGGCCCTGCACCTGTCGGCGCTGAAGGACTCGCCCGCCGGTGTCCACCCGGCGCAGATCAGCTTCGGCAAGCTGAACAACGTACGCGAGGCCATCGAGATCTGCCGCACCGCGCGCACGATCCTCGGCGCCAACGGCATCTCGCTCGAATACCCGGTGATCCGGCACGCCAACAACCTGGAGTCCGTGCTGACGTACGAGGGCACGACCGAGATGCACACGCTCGCGCTCGGCCAGGCGCTCACGGGTCACGCGGCGTTCCGCTAGGAGCCAGGGCCGCTAGGAACCAGGGGGAACTCCGGGTAACCCCTCCCGGGGAGACCCTTCCATCGGCAGCCTGCTCCTGCCAGTATCTGACGACTCGTCAGATACTGGCAGGAGGCCGTTTCCATGGGCAAGGCGTACATCGTCGGCGTCGGGATGACCAAGTTCGAGAAGCCCGAGAGCCGCGACTGGCAGTACTGGGACATGGTCAAGGAGGCCGGGACCAAGGCCCTCGACGACGCGGGCATCGCGTACGAGGACGTCGAACAGGTCCCCGTCGGCTACTGCTTCCAGCCCTCGACCGCCGGCCAGCGCGCCGTATACGAGCTAGGCCTGACCGGCGTCCCCGTCTACAACGTCAACAACAACTGCGCGACCGGGTCGAGCGCCCTGATGATGGCCCGCCAGTTCGTCGAGGGCGGTCTCAACGACTGCGTCCTCGCGCTCGGCTTCGAGAAGATGCAGCGCGGCGCGCTCGGCGGCGGCGCCGACGGAGGCGACTTCAAGACCTCGCCCGTCGCCCGCCACTACGGGATCATGGCCGCCAAGCACGGCTTCGAGATGAGCCCGCCCACCGCCCAGATCTTCGGCGACGCGGCCCGTGAGCACATGGAGAAGTACGGCACCACCGAGGCGCAGCTCGCCGCCGTCGGCGCCAAGAACCACCGCCACTCCGTGAACAACCCGTACGCCCAGTTCCAGGACGCGTACACCGTTGAGGAGGTCCTCGCCGCCAAGACGATCCACTCGCCGCTCACCAAGCTCCAGTGCTCGCCCACCTCGGACGGCGCGGCGGCGGCCGTGGTCGTCTCCGAGCGGTTCGTCGAGCGCCACGACCTGGGCGACAAGGCCGTGGAGATCGCCGCGCAGGCGATGACCACCGACACGGGGGAGTCCTTCGCGTCCGGCTCCTGCATCGACGTCGTCGGACAGCCCATGTCGCGCGCCGCCGGCGAACTCGTCTTCCAGTCGTCCGGGCTCGGCATCGAGGACGTCGACGTGATCGAGCTGCACGACTGCTTCTCGATCAACGAACTCCTCACCTACGAGGCGCTCGGCATGTGCGGGCCCGGAGAGTCCGGCAAGCTCGTCGAGGACGGCGCGACGACCTACGGCGGCCGCTGGGTCGTGAACCCGTCCGGCGGCCTCATCTCCAAGGGCCACCCGCTCGGCGCCACGGGCATCGCCCAGGCCGCCGAACTCACCTGGCAGCTGCGCGGCGAGGCCGGGGCCCGCCAGGTCGCGGGTGCCCGCGTCGGCCTCGCCCACAACATCGGCCTCGGCGGCGCGGCCGTGGTCACCATGCTGCGGCGGTCGTAGCACCGGCGGCACGCGGCTGGCGCCGGCGGCCGGGGGCCCGTGGTCCTAGGACCACGGGCCCGGACACCGGTGCGTCCTAGGACCACAGACCCGGGTACTGGTGCGGCGAACGCCGCATGTACGGACCGCCCGGGGCCTGAGACCATGACACTCATGCTCGAAGCCCCCACCGAAACCGTCGTAGCCCCCAAGGCCGCACCGTCCACCTGGCTGGTCGTGGCCGCCGCCTGCGCCGGACAGTTCCTCGTCGTACTCGACGTCTCCGTGGTCAACGTGGCCCTGCCCTCCGTACGCGCAGACCTGGGGCTCTCCGCCTCCGGGCTGCAATGGGTGGTCAACGCCTACACCATCGCGTTCGCCGGGTTCATGCTGCTCGGCGGCCGGGCCGGCGACCTGTTCGGGCGCAAGAAGATGTTCCTCCTGGGCCTCGGCCTCTTCACGCTCGCCTCCCTCGTGGGCGGGCTGGCGCAGGAGGGCTGGCAGCTCCTCGCCGGACGCGCCGTCCAGGGGCTCGGCGCCGCCGTCCTCGCGCCGTCGACGCTCACCATCCTGACGTCCTCGGTCCCCGAGGGCCCGGCCCGCGCCCGCGCCATCGCCACCTGGACCGCGGTCGGCGCCGGCGGCGGCGCGGTCGGCGGCCTGGTCGGCGGCGTGCTCACCCAGGGCCTCGACTGGCGCTGGGTGCTCCTCATCAACGTTCCCCTCGGCGCCGTCGTGATCGCGGCCGCCGCCCGGCACATCAAGGAGTCCAGGGCGGGCGGCGACCGGCGCCTCGACCTGCCGGGCGCGCTGCTCGTCACCGCGGGCACCGCGACCCTCGCCTACGCCGTCGTGCAGACCGAGGCCCGGGGCTGGGGCGCCGCCGCGACCCTCGTGCCGCTCGGCGTCGCCCTCGCGCTCATCGCCGTGTTCCTCGTCGTCGAGGCGCGCACCCGGCAGCCGCTCATGCCGCTCGGCCTGTTCCGCGCCCGCCCGGTCGCCGCCGCCAACGCGGCGATGTTCGTGTGCGGCATGGGCAGCTTCAACATGTGGTTCTTCATGACCCTGTACGCGCAGAACGTCCTCGGCTACACCCCCGTCGAGGCCGGCTTCTCCCTCGTCCCCAGCTCGCTCGCCGTCGTCACCGGCTCCAAGGTCGCGCCGCGCCTGATGCGCCGCGTCGGCGCGCGCAACGTCGCCGTCCTCGGCGTCCTCGTCATGGCCGCCGGATTCGCCGCCCAGTCGACGATGATGTCCGCGCACGGCGACTACGTCACCTCGATCATGCTGCCGGGCCTCGCGATGATGGCGGGCGGCGGGCTCTCGATGACCTCGCTCGCCTCGCTCGCCACGACGGGGGCCGCCCCCGGGGACGCCGGACTCGTGTCCGGGCTCGTCAACACCTCACGCACGCTGGGCGGTTCGCTGGGGCTCGCGATCCTCTCCACGGTGGCGGCGACGCGGTCCGCCGGGGGTACGGGGGCCGAGGACCTCACCCGGGGTTACTCGGCGGCGTTCCTCACGGGAGCGGGGGCGCTGCTCGTGGGGGTACTGCTTCTGCTTACGTGGATGCCGCGCGCCGGAAAATCAAGCCGCTCCGGCATTTGAGGTGCGCGGGCCGAGGCGTAGGACGGACTCAGAGCCACCCCTGTTGCCGGGCCTCCCGCACCGCCTCCATACGGTTCCGCGTACCGGTCTTGCCGATGGCCGACGACAGATAGTTCCGCACCGTCGACTCCGACAGGTGCAGCCTGGCCGCGATGTCGGAGACGGTCGCACCGTCCACCGACGCGTTCAGGACGTCGCACTCGCGGGCCGTCAGCGGGTTCGGGCCCGCGCTCAGCGCCGCCGCGGCGAGCACCGGATCGATGACGGTCTCGCCGCGCAGCGCCCGCCGTACCGCGTCCGCGAGGTCCTCCACCGGGCCGTCCTTCACCAGGAAACCGGCCGCGCCCGCCTCCATCGCCCGGCGCAGATAGCCCGGCCTGCCGAACGTCGTCAGAATCAGCACCCGGCAGTCCGGGCACTCCTCGCGCAGGTCCTCCGCCGCGTCCAGACCGCTGCGGCCCGGCAACTCGATGTCGAGGAGCGCCACGTCCGGCCGCTTCTCCAGCGCCGCCGCCACGATCGCGTCACCGGTCGCGACCTGCGAGACGACCTCGATGTCCTCCTCCAGACCGAGCAGCAGCGCGAGCGCGCCCCGCATCATGCCCTGGTCCTCGGCGAGGAGCACACGGACGGACTTCGCGGGCCGGTGATCCTCAGGCATCTCGTTCACGCGCTCAGCGTAGAGCGGGACCCGCGCGGGGGCGCGCCGGACGAGTGGCTTGACGCCTGTACCTGATCGGGCGTCACCGGGCGCGTTCCGGGGGACGCGTCCCGTCCGGTTCCGTACCGCCCGGCAGTACGGGCAGTTCGGCCGCGACGGTGAACCCGCGGGCTGCGGCCCCCGCTTCCGGGCGGCGCGCCGGGCCGGGTGGTCCCACGCGCGCGCCTGACCCGGTGTCACCCGGCGCGTTCCCGTTCCCGCACCCCGTCCGGTTCCGTGCCGCCCGGCAGTACGGGCAGTTCCGCCGTGACGGTGAAGCCGCGGGTCGCGGGGCCCGTCACCAGGGAGCCGCCGGCCGAGCCCAGGCGTTCGGTCAGGCCCTTGAGGCCCGTGCCGCCGACGCCCGGCCGCGGTGGCTCGGCGGCGGCGCCGCGGCCGTTGTCGTGCACCCTCAGCCGTACGCGTTCCGGGCCGCCGTCCACCGAGATCTCGCAGCGCGCCGCCCCGCTGTGCCGCACCACGTTCGTGACCGCCTCCCGCACCACCCAGCCGAGCAGCGCCTCCGTCTGCGCGGCCAGCGGCGGTCCCGACTGACGTACGACCGGCTCGATCCCGGCCGCCGTGAGCGCCGAGCGGGCCCGGTCGAGTTCCGTGGCGAGGCTGCCCTCCCGGTAGCCGGTGACGGCCTCGCGGATCTCGGTGAGCGCCTGCCGGCCCACGGACTCGATGTCGGCGACCTGCGCGAGCGCCGCGTCGAGATCGCGGTGCGCGAGCCGCCGGGCCGCCTCCGACTTCACGACGATCACGGACATCGTGTGCCCGAGCAGGTCGTGCAGGTCGCGCGAGAAACGCAGCCGCTCCTGCTCCACCGCGCGGTGCGCCAACTCCTCGCGGGCGGCGCGCAGTTCACGTACCGCCTCGGACAGCGAGAGGATCGCCGCGGTCACCATCGTGGACAGGAACGTGCCGTACGCGATGTTGAGCGCGTCCCAGCCCTCCTTGAGACCGGCGACGGCCCCGGCGACCGCGGCCAGACCGATACCGACCTGGCCCAGACGGCGGCCCCGGACGACCGCGCCCGCCGCGAGGCCGAGCAGCGGGAAGAACATCAGCCAGCTGCCGCCGTACGCGAGGGCGAGCCCGCACGTGAGCAGGCCCATCGCGATCAGCGCGATGCGCGTGTACGGGGCCTCGCGCCGCCTCTTGTCGAAGGCCTGGAACACGACCGAGACGTAGAGGCTGTTGAAGACGAGCAGGCCGATGCCGCCGATCCAGGGGTTGGGCGTCCTGCCCTGGAGGAGGTTCGAGAAGGCGCCGAGCCCCATCAGGAGCCAGGGCAGCAGGGCGAATCCGCTCGGCGGCGGGCCCATTTCCTCCCGGGTCCCGCCCGCCTCGCGCCGGGCCCGGCACTCCGCCTTCCGCTCCTGGCGGGCATCCCGCAGCTCGGCCGTCCGGCGGGTGACTCGGCGCATCCACGACATGACTCTCCCGCTCCCCGTTCAGGCGGTCCGCGCGGACCTGCGGTACGACACCACAGCGTACGAACCGAAGGCCAGCAGCCAGGCGACGAGCACGGCGACCGCGCCGAGCCCCGGCGCGTGCCCGTCGGCGACGGCCGTCCCGAGCTGCGCGAACCGGTTCGTCGGCGTGTACGACGACACGGACCGCAGCCAGCCGGGGAAGAGCGTCACCGGGAACCACAGGCCGCCCAGGACCGCGAGCCCCAGGTTGCACACCATGTTCGCGACGCCCGTGGTCTGCGCTGTCAGCCGGTAGCCGTTGCCGAGCCCGAGCAGCGTGAACGGGATCGAGCCCAGCCACAGCAGTACGGCGATGGCCGCCCACTGCCACACGGCCAGGCGCACCCCGTTGACCAGCCCTCCGGCAAGCAGCACCGCCGCGATCGCCGGCAGCACCGTCACGGACCCCGTCAGCGCCCGGCCCGTCACCACCTGGCGCGGCGTCATCGGCGTGACCCGCAGCTGCCGCAGCCACCCGATCGTCTTGTCCTCGGCGACCCCGCCGCCGGTGTTCAGGGCCGAACCCACCGCGCCGTACGCGGCCATGCCGACCATGGAGGCCGTCTTCCACGCCGGGTCGTTCGCGCCCAGGTTGGTGAACAGCAGGTACATCATCACCGGCATCCCGACACCGAAGATCACGAACCCGGTGTCGCGCAGGGTCCTGCGCACTTCGAGCTTCAGGTAGTCGATCATCGAACCGTCTCCAGATCCGTGTCGGAAGCGCCGGTCGTACTGGGGATGCCAGGCGCGTCCGATGCTCCGGTCAGCGCCATGAACGCGTCGTCGAGCGAGGCCGGGGCGACCTCCAGGCCGCGGATCGCGCCCAGCTCCGCGAGCGCGATCACCGTCGCGTCCGAGTCGTCGCTGCGCAGCCGGGCCCGGTCCCCGCGCACCTCCACCGACGTCACCCCGGGCAGCAGCGAAAGCCCCTCCGTGCCGCGCCCCGCCAGGTCGAACGCGACGAGGCTGCCGCCCGCGGCCCGCTTCAGCTCGTCGCCGGTGCCGTTGGCGACGATCCGGCCGTGGTCGATGACCACGATCCGGTCGGCGTTCGCGTCGGCCTCCTCCAGGTAGTGCGTGGAGAACAGCACCGTGTGACCGCGCCCGGCATACGCCCGCATCGACGTCCAGAACGCGTGCCGCGCCTCCACGTCCAGGGCGGCCGTCGGCTCGTCGAGCACGAGCAGATCCGGGTTGCCGGCCAGCGCCACCGCGAACCGCACGCGCTGCGTCTGGCCCCCGGACAGCTTGTCCACGCGCCGCCCGGCGAGTTCCTCGATCCCGGCGAGCGCGAGCGCGTCGGCGACCGGCATCGGCGCGGGGTAGCGGCCGGCCACGAAGGCGACCAGCTCCCGCACGGTGACCCGGGGGACCGCGCGGCCCTCCTGGAGCATCGCGCCGACCCGCCCGGCGCGCACACTCTGCGCCACGGACGCACCGAACAGTGAGACCGAACCCTCGTCGGGCTCGTCCAGGCCGAGCAGCAGGGAGATCGTGGAGGACTTGCCCGCGCCGTTGCGCCCGAGCAGGGCGACGGTCTCACCGCGCCGGATCTCCAGATCGACCCCGTCCACGGCGCGCACCGCGCCGAACGTCTTGACCGCCCCCGTGAAGGACACCGCCACGGGCGTCCCGTCTGTCTTCGTCATGCCGCAGACACTACGGAGCGGGCCCGGTGCGGCGGCAGAGGAATGTGTACGGAGCCGGCCGGTACAAATGTCACTGCCGCCCGCTCCACAGGCATGAGAACTCGCACCCGAGAACTCGTACAAGTGAATCTGACATCCCGTCAGGAGTCTTCCCAACTGCCGTGGTCTTGGCTATACATGGGGTCGCCGGACTGGAACGCGTTCTAGAACGGGGGCGCCTCGCGCGTCCCTCGTGTTCCGCCCGGCCCTGCAACGACCTCGGTGCGACCGACGGTGCGGACGGCCGCACCGAGGTCTTCCCCGCACAAGGAGTCTGTGTCTGATGCCGATCGACGCCGCCAAGGCCGTAGCCGCCGAACCCCGGTCCGCCGAGATCACCTGGGACCACAAGGACATCCAGCTCTACCACCTGGGACTCGGAGCGGGCATCCCCGCCACGGACCCCGACGAGCTGCGCTACACGCTGGAGTCGAAGCTCCACGTCCTGCCCAGCTTCGCCACCGTCGCGGGCGCCGGAAAGGGCGTCGTCGGCGGACTCTCCTCACCCGGCATCGACATCAACCTCGCCCACGTACTGCACGGCGGCCAGACCGTCGAGCTGCACCGCCCGATCCCCGTCAAGGGCCAGGCCACCTCCACCTCGCGCATCGCCGCCGTCTACGACAAGGGCAAGGCCGCCATTCTGGTCCTGCGCACCGAAGTCGCCGACGCCGACGGCCCGTTGTGGACCGCCGACGCCCAGATCTTCGTACGGGGAGAGGGCGGCTTCGGCGGCGACCGCGGGCCCTCCACCCGCCTCGAAGCACCCACCGGCGAACCCGACAGGACCGTCGACCGCGTCATCCGCGAGGACCAGGCGCTCCTGTACCGGCTCTCCGGCGACTGGAACCCCCTGCACGCCGACCCGGAGTTCGCCAAGCTCGCCGGCTTCGACAAGCCCATCCTGCACGGCCTCTGCTCGTACGGCATGACGCTCAAGGCCGTCGTCGACACGCTCCTCGACGGCGACGTGTCCCGCGTGAAGTCGTACACGACCCGCTTCGCGGGCGTCGTGTACCCGGGCGAGACCCTGCGCATCCGCATGTGGCAGACGGAGGGCCGGATCCAGGTCACGGTCACCGCCGTCGAGCGAGACGAGGCCACCGTCCTCGCCGACACCATCGTCGAACACGCCTGATTCTTCCGGACCCTTCGCGAGAGGAGCCGCACGCCATGCGCGCAGCCGTACTGCACGAGATAGGCCAGGACAAGCTCGAAGTCCTCGACGACGTCGAGGCGGTGGGCTTCGGACCCGGCAAGGTCAGGATCCGGATCCGGGCCACCGGCCTGTGCCACTCCGACGTGTCCGCGATGAACGGCGTGCTGCCCCAGCCCGCCCCCTTCGTCCCGGGCCACGAGGGCGCCGGCGAGATCCTCGACGTCGGCGACGGCGTCACCCACGTCAAGCCGGGCGACCGCGTCCTCGTGTGCTGGCTGCCCGCGTGCGGCGCCTGTCCCTCCTGTAAGCGCGGCCAGACCCAGCTCTGTCTCTCCGGGTTCATGAACGCCGGCACCCCCAACTTCAAGCGCCCCGGCGGCGACGTCTTCGGCTTCGCCGGCACCGGCACCTTCGCCGAGGAGGTCGTCGTCGACGCGGGCTGCGCCGTGCCCATCCCCGACGACGTGCCCTTCGACATCGCCGCCCTCATCGGCTGCGGCGTCACCACCGGCCTCGGCGCCGCCATCAACACCGCCGACGTGGCGGCCGGCGCGTCCGTCGCCGTCATCGGCTGCGGCGGCGTCGGCATCTCCGCCATCCAGGGCGCCCGCCTCAAGGGTGCGGCCCAGATCATCGCCGTAGACCCGGTGGAGTCCCGCCGCGAGGCCGCCCTCAGGTTCGGTGCCACCGAAGCCGTCGCCCCCGACGCCCTCGCCGACGCCAAGCAGCGCGTCACCGCGGGCGAGGGCTTCGACTACGTCTTCGAGGTCGTCGGCAAGTCCGCGACGGCCCGCACCGCCTACGAGACGACCCGGCGCGGCGGCACCCTGTGCGTCGTCGGCGCGGGCGCCCTCGACGACTTCTTCCAGGTCAACATGTTCGAGCTCTTCTTCGACGAGAAGAAGATCCTGCCGTCCATGTACGGCGGCGGCGACGTCCTCACGTCGTACCAGCGGGCCATCGCCCTGTGGCGCGCCGGCCGCATCGACCTGGAGAGCCTGATCACGCACCGCGTGCAGCTCGCGGACATCAACGAAGCCCTTGACCAGATGCGCACGGGCGCCGCGCTGCGCACCTGCATCGAACTCTGAGAGGACCTCGACCCCCATGGCACTGCCAGAGTCACTGCCCCTGCACGGCCTGTCGGCGATTGTCACCGGAGCGGGCCGCGGCCTCGGCCGCGCGGAGGCGCTCGAACTCGCCCGGCTCGGCGCGAGCGTCGTCGTGAACGACTTCGGGCAGCCGGGCCGCGACGGCTCGGGAAGCGCGGACGCCACCCCGGCCGAGGCGGTCGCCGCCGAGATCCGGGCCGCGGGCGGCCAGGCCGTCGCCCACCTCGGCGACGTCGCCGACCACGAACAGGCCGCAGCGCTAGTCCAGTTGGCCGTCGACACCTACGGCAAGCTCGACATCCTCGTCAACAACGCGGGCATCCTGCGCGACCGCATGATCTTCTCGATGAGCGAGGACGAGTGGGACTCGGTCATCCGCGTCCACCTCAAGGGGCACTTCAACACGACCCACTTCGCGTCCGTCCACTGGCGCGCCCGCTCCAAGGAGGCGGGCGGCCCGGTCTACGGCCGCATCATCAACACATCCTCCGAGGCGTTCCTCGCCGGCTCGGCGGGCCAGCCCAACTACGCGGCGGCCAAGGGCGGCATCGTCGGCCTGACCACGTCCACGGCGCTGGCGCTCGGCAAGTACGGGGTGACGTCGAACGTCATCTGCCCGCGCGCCCGTACCCGGATGACCGAGGACGTCTTCGCCGGTTTCCAGGAGCCGGGCGAGGGCGAGCTCGACGCGCTGGCACCCGAGCACGTCGCCCCGCTCGTCGGCTACCTCGCCTCCCCGGCGGCGGCCAACGTGAACGGACAGCTGCTCGTCGTGCACGGCGGCATCGTCGCGATCGTCGAACGCCCCAAGGTCTCGGCCAAGTTCGACACCGCGAAGGACGCGTTCTCCTACGAGGAGCTGGACTCGCTGCTCACGCCGCACTACGCGGACCGGCCGCCGAACGAGACGTTCGCGGCGGCGGAGGTCCTGGGGCTGAAGCACGCGTGACGGGGCTTGCTGTGAAGTATCTGTGACCCATGGCAAAGGGCCCGGAACCAAGTGGTTCCGGGCCCTTCGTCATGCCGTTCAGCCCTGCTCGGACTGGACCCTGCGGTGCCGCCCGCGCGGCGCCGCGTTGTCGTCACGCGAGGACGTCCCGCCGCGGTGCCGGCCGGGTCCGGCGGAACGGTCCGCCGACTCCCTGGACTCCGCCGTGGTCGCGTTCGCGTTGATCGTCTCGGCCATCGGAAACTCACCCCGTAACAAGATCCTTCGAAACAGCCGGGAGAGTCTAACCGGCGGGCGCGGCCGATGTCCCGGCGGTTGTCGCGCGTCGCCTGAGTCCCGCGAGAGGCGCCTGCTGGAGCGGCACCGGACGGAGCGCGGCGGGCGGCTCGGGCGGGGCCGGTGCTACGGGTTCGGGCACCGACGTGCGGGCGACACCGCACGGTACGGAGGCTGTGGAGTACGGGAGTTGCAGCTCACCGTCGCGCGTCCACAGGCCTGCGCCCGCCAACCAGCCCTGCGGGGCGGCGACTTGATGCAGGTGACCCTCCGAGGGTCGCCACAGGCCGAGCCAGGTGCCGGCCGGGCCGTCGATCCGCAGCGCCACCGCACAGCTCTCCGGCATCAGCGTCTGCCCCGGCTGGATCGCGAACGGCGTGACCGTGCAGTCGGCCAGGCGCAGCGACTCCGGGAAGCGTACGGGCAGTGTGGAGCCCAACACGCCCCAGCCGAGCCGGGGTTGGCCGGGTGACGGCGCGTCCGAACTGATCAGCAGCAGCCCGCTGTCGGGATCGGCGAGCAGCAGCCGGTCGGCGCTGCCCTCCGCGATCTGCAGCAGCGGCGTCACCTCGCCGCCCCGCTCCAGATCCACCGCGACCGTCCTGACGGGACCACCATCGAGCGACCGGTCGAGCGCCAGCATCCGGCCCACCCGGTCCAGCCAGACTCCTCCGGAGCAGTGCCCCGGGATCTCGGCCGCGCGCTCGGGACCGAACGCCCCGCCCGCGACCCGCCACAGCGTCGTCGACCGCTCGCCGACGGCCACGGCGTAGGCGCAGCGGCCGTCCGGCGCCGGGGGAAGGAGCGTCAACTCCCCGCATTCCACGGTCCCGAGGGGTACTTCGCCGGTGCCGGGGCCCGTCGGATACAGCAGCGAGAAGGCGTGCCGTCCGTCGATCACGCGCCGGATGAGCACCCGGCCGTCGCCCATCGGGGCCACCTCGGTCCCGGGCTCCTCCGGCTGGTTGCCGGGCAGCGGCACGGCGTACGGCTCGGGCCCGTCCAGCGTCCAGCGCTCCGGGAACCAGGACGTCCCGTCGCACGCGAGGCGCGCGGCGTAGGCACCGTCGGCGGTGAGGACGCAGGCGGGGCGGGGGGTGGGGGAGTCGCCGGCCGCTGCGGCCGGCGGGTTGAGGGGCTTGGGTGGGTGAGGGGTACTCGGAGCCTGAGGGCCGTCAGCGCCTTGCGAGTTGCTTACGCCTTCTTCTCTGCCGCTCTGTACGTCTACTTCTGTTACTTCTGTGGGGCTGGGGGCCGTTCCGGGTTCTGGGGCGGGCCCTTCCTCTTGAGTCAGGTCCGGGTCCGGGGCCTCCCCGTTCGCCGGGGCCTGTCCGCCGTCCGGGCCCGGTCCGTTCGCCGGCTTCGTCGTGGGCTCTGTAGCCAAGGCCGTCATCGGGATCACTCACCTCCGGTTCGTCCGACCGAAGCTAGTTTTCGCACGCGCTGCCGTGGCACTCGCGGCCCAGGCTTCACACCAAAGGGTGGCCATGTCCGTATCTGCCTGAAAGGCGAGGGTCGGATGTGCTGGCGTACCCGTAGAGATCTGATGTTAGGTTTGCCTAACCAAACCTCATGTGCATGACGTGGCCTCGGCTCGGCGTGCCCGAAGTCCGGAGCGGGAGCCCTCATGTCCCTTCGTCCTCGTACGCGCGGCACCGCCGCCGTAGCCCTCGCCGTGGCCGGCGCGCTGTCGCTCGCGGCGTGCGGAGGCTCGTCCACAGGTGCGGGGAAGTCGGACAACGGCACCGGCTCCAAGGCTGTGGCCCAGGGCGGCGAGGACTTCGCCAAGGCGGCGGACCGGACCGCGAAGATGGGTACGACGGCCAAGGCGGGCCAGTTCCCGCGCACCGTCGAGCACGCCATGGGCAAGACGGAGATCAAGGCCGAGCCGAAGCGGGTCGTCGTCCTCGACGTCGGCGAACTCGACAACGTCGCCTCGCTCGGCGTGAAGCCCGTCGGCTACGCCCCCACCGAGGGCAACGAGGACATCCCGTCGTACCTGAAGAAGACGGCGGGCACCCCCAAGAACGTAGGAACGATCAACTCCCTCAACCTGGAGGCGATCGCGAACCTGCACCCCGACCTGATCCTCGGCAGCGAACTGCGCGCCGCCAAGCTCTACCCGCAGCTCTCCAAGATCGCCCCGACGGTGTTCTCCATCCGCCCCGGCTTCACGTGGAAGGAGAACTACCTCCTCAACGCGTCGGCGCTCGACCGGACCGACCGGGCCGAGGCGAACCTCGCCGCGTACGAGAAGAACGTGAAGCAGCTCGGCGCCGAGGTGAAGAAGGCCCACGGCGGCAAGGCCCCGACCGTGACGATGCTCCGCTACATGCCGGACCGCATCCGCCTCTACGCGAAGGCCTCCTTCATCGGCACGATCCTCGACGACGCCGGCATCCCGCGCCCCGAGAACCAGCAGATCCAGGACCTGGCCACGGAGATCAGCCCGGAGAAGATCGACCAGGCCGACGCCGACTGGATCTTCACCGGTGTCTACGGCGACGCCAAGAAGACGGAGCGCTCCACCGCCGAGGGCAACCCGCTGTGGGAGAAGCTCGGCGCCGTGAAGACCGGACAGGCCAAGAACGTCCCGGACGAGACCTGGTACCTGGGCCTCGGCGTCACTGCGGCGAACTCGGTCGTCGACGACCTGCGGGGCTATCTCGCCAAGTAGCGGTCACCCGGCGCCCGGCAACGGCACCGGCACCGGCGGTGAAGCGGGCTTCTGCCAGGAGCGGGGCGGGGGTGAGTCACGGCCTGCTGAGTGCAGGGAGGGAGCGAGCCACCACCCGGCGAGCACGGGCAGGGAGTGAGTCACGGCCCGCCGAGCGCAGGTGGGGGGCGATTTACCGCCCGCGCCCGCAGGGCGGGAGAAGTCGCCACCTCACGAGCGCGTGCAGGGGAGCGAGCCACTGACTGCACGGCGAGCGCGGGCACGGAGCGAGTCACGGCCCGCTGTGCGCACGCGGCGCGAGTCACCGCCCGGCGAGCGCAGGGCGGGAGAAGTCACCGCCCCACGGGCACAGGCAGGGGATCAAGTCGCCCCCACGAGTGCAGGCAGGGAGCGAGTCACCGCCCGGCTGGCGCAGGGCAGGAGAAGCCACCGCCCCACGAGCGCAGGCAAGGGAGCGAGCCCCCCCCACGAGCCCAGGCAGGGGAGAGGCCCACCGCCCGGCGAGTGCAGGGCGGGAGAAGTCACCGCCCCACGAGCCCAGGCAGGCAGGGAGTGAGCCGCCCCCCCCCACGAGCCCAGGCAGGATGCCAGGGCCGTCGGGCCATGGCGGGAAGGTAGCCTTTCCCCGTGCCCCGTCTGTCTGAAGTCATCACCGCGCTGGAGAAGCTCTGGCCCGCCGAGCGGGCCGAGTCGTGGGACGCGGTCGGCACGGTCGCCGGCGACCCCGACGCCGAGGTCACGCGTGTCCTGTTCGCCGTGGACCCCGTTCAGGACACCGTCGACGAGGCGGTGAAGCTGGGCGCGGACCTCCTGGTCACGCACCACCCGCTCTACCTCCGCGGTACGACGACGGTCGCCGCCTCCACCTTCAAGGGCCGCGTCGTCCACACCCTGATCAAGAACGACGTCGCGCTGCACGTCGCGCACACCAACGCCGACGTGGCCGACCCGGGCGTCTCCGACGCGCTCGCCGGCGCCCTCGACCTGCGCGTCACCGGCCCCCTCGTGCCCGACCCGACCGACCCCGCGGGCCGCCGCGGCCTCGGCCGGATCTGCGAACTCGAACACCCCGTCACCCTCCGCGAACTCGCCGGGCGCGCCGCCGACCGGCTCCCCGCCACCGCGCAGGGCATCCGTGTGTCCGGCGACCTCGACGCGACGATCCGCACGATCGCCGTCAGCGGCGGCTCCGGCGACAGCCTCTTCGCCGACGTACGCGCAGCAGGCGTCGACGCCTTCCTCACCGCCGACCTGCGCCACCACCCCGCCTCCGAGGCGCGCGAGCACAGCCCCCTCGCGCTGCTCGACGCGGCGCACTGGGCCACCGAACAGCCTTGGTGCGAGCTGGCGGCAGCCCAGCTCGACGAGATCTCCGACCGCAACGGATGGGGACTGCGCGTCCACGTCTCGAAGACGGTCACCGACCCCTGGACCGCCCACGCGGCGTCCAATTCCACCCCGATCCCAACTGGAGCCCCCAACTGAACGCCGCGCCCGCCGACCAGATCCGCCTTCTCGACGTCCAGGCCCTGGACGTACGACTGTCGCAGCTCGCCCACAAGCGCAAGTCGCTGCCCGAGCACGCCGAGATCGAGTCGCTGAACAAGGACCTCACGCAGCTGCGCGACCTGCACGTCGCCGCGCAGACCGAGGAGAGCGACTGCGCCCGCGAGCAGACCAAGGCCGAGCAGGACGTCGACCAGGTCCGCCAGCGCGCCGCCCGTGACCAGCAGCGCCTGGACTCCGGCGCCGTCACGTCCCCCAAGGACCTGGAGAACCTCCAGCACGAGATCACCTCCCTCGCCAAGCGCCAGGGCGACCTGGAGGATGTCGTCCTCGAGGTCATGGAGCGCCGCGAGTCCGCGCAGGAGCGCTTCGAGGAGCTGACCGGCCGCGTCGCCTCCGTCCAGGGCAAGATCGACGACGCGACGGCCCGCCGCGACGCCGCGTTCGAGGAGATCGACGGCGAGACCGCCTCGGTCACCAAGGAGCGCGAGGTCGTCTCCGGTTCCGTCCCCGAGGACCTGCTGAAGCTCTACGACAAGCTGCGCGCGAAGGAGGCCGGCGTCGGCGCCGCCCGCCTGTACCAGCGCCGCTGCGAGGGCTGCCAGCTGGAGCTCAACATCACCGAGCTGAACGAGGTGCGCGCCGCTGCCCCCGACGCCGTGGTGCGCTGCGAGAACTGCCACCGGATCCTGGTGCGCACGTCCGAGTCCGGCCTGTAGGAGCCTTCGTCGTGCGGGAGTTCATCGTCGAGGCCGACGGCGGTTCCCGGGGCAACCCGGGTCCCGCGGGCTACGGCTCGGTCGTCATCGACGCGGCGACGGGGGAGACTCTGGCGGAGGCCGCCGAGTACATCGGCATCGCGACGAACAACGTCGCCGAGTACAAGGGCCTGGTGGCCGGGCTGAGGGCGGCCCGCGCTCTGGACCCGGCCGCCGCCGTCCACGTCCGGATGGACTCCAAGCTCGTCGTCGAGCAGATGTCGGGCCGCTGGAAGATCAAGCACCCCGACATGCGGCCCCTCGCCGCGGAGGCGTCCACCGTCTTCCCTGGCGAGCAGGTGACGTACGAGTGGATCCCGCGCGAGCGGAACAAGCACGCGGACCGGCTCGCCAACGAGGCGATGGACGCGGGCAAGCGGGGCGAGCAGTGGTCGCCTTCGCGTTCCACGGCGGAGCTGGACGTGCCCAAGCCGTCGGGTCCTCCTGGGGACGCGGCGGCGGGAGCGGCCAAGGCGCGGGCCGCGCTGGCGGGTACGCGGGGTGACTCGGGCGATGCGCGGGCGGCGCGCAATGTGGCTACGGGGACGGCATCTGCGGGTGCCGCCACGTCCACCACCGCCGCCCCCGGCTGGTCCGGCGGACCCGATCTCGGCGCCCCCGCCACCTTCGTACTCCTCCGTCACGGCGAGACCGCGCTGACGCCGGAGAAGCGGTTCTCCGGTTCGGGCGGTGGTGACCCCGAGCTGTCCGCGGTGGGGCGTGAGCAGGCCGAGCGGGTCGCGGCGGCGCTCGCCGCGCGCGGCACCGTCCAGGCGATCGTCTCGTCACCGCTCCGGCGCTGCCAGCAGACGGCGGGCGCAGTCGCCGCGCGCCTCGGGCTCGACGTCCACATCGAAGAGGGCCTGCGCGAGACCCACTTCGGCGCGTGGGAAGGCCTCACCTTCGGGGAGGTCCGCGAGCGCTACCCGGACGACATCAACGCCTGGCTCAGCTCGGCCAAGGCGGAGCCGACCGGCGGCGGCGAGAGCTTCGCGGCGGTCGCGCGCCGGGTCGCCGCGGCGCGGGACCGGCTCGTCGAGCGGTACGCGGGCCGCACGGTCCTCCTCGTCACGCACGTCACGCCCATCAAGACGCTGCTGCGCCTCGCCCTGGGCGCGCCGCCGGACTCCCTGTTCCGGATGGAGCTCTCGGCGGCGTCGCTCTCGGCGGTCGCGTACTACCGGGATGGGAACGCGAGCGTGCGGCTCTTCAACGAGACGGCGCACCTGAGGGCAGTCTGAGGGCAATCTGAGGGCAGACAGCCCGTCCGGCGCCTAGCAGCCCGTCCGGCGCCTAGCAGCCCGTCCTGCACCTAACAGCCCGTCCGGCGTTTGAGGACAAGGGACGCGGGGTCCGGGGGCGGAGCCCCCGAGCTCAGCGCAGGCCAGCCGCTTCTCGGGCCAGCGTTTCGATCCGCCCCCAGTCCTTCGCCGCCACCGCGTCAGCGGGAAGCATCCAACTGCCGCCCACGCAGCCGACGTTCTTCAGCGCGAGGTAGGACGGCGCCGAGGCCGCCGAGACCCCGCCGGTCGGGCAGAAGCGCGCCTGCGGCAGCGGGCCCGCGAGGGACTTCAGATACGGCACACCGCCGGCGGCCTCGGCCGGGAAGAACTTCATCTCGTTCACCCCGCGCTCCAGGAGCGCCACGACCTCGGACGTCGTGGAGACGCCCGGCAGGAACGGCACCCCGGACCCCTTCATCGCGTCGAGCAGCGTGTCCGTCCAGCCGGGGCTGACCAGGAAACGGGCGCCGGCGGCCACGGAGTCCGCGACGTTCTGCGGCGAGATGACCGTGCCCGCGCCGACGACGGCGTCCGGCACCTCGGCGGCGATGGCGCGGATCGCGTCGAGCGCGGCGGGGGTCCGCAGCGTCACCTCGATCGCGGGCAGGCCGCCCGCGACGAGCGCCCGCGCGAGCGGCACGGCGTCGGCGACGTCCTCCACGACGACGACCGGGACGACGGGGGCGAGATCGAGCACGGAGGATTCAGTCATGGAGTCATCCTGCCCCGCGCCGAGCACCATGCGCAAAGGGTGTTGCACATGCTGCAACATGAACGGCTCGCGTCACATGAACGGCTCGCGTCAGTGGATCAGTGGATCAGTGGATCTGCGTGACCACCACGTCGAGCGCCCACGGCGTCCCCGCCTTCTTCGGAGCCTGCGCCTCCACCACGTACCCCAGGTCCCGCAGCGCCTCGACCAGTTCGGCGGGCCCGGTCGGCGAGGTGCCGGTCTCCAGGAGCGTACGGACGATGCGGCCCTTCGTCGCCTTGTTGAAGTGGGAGACGACCGAACGCTTCTCCGCCCCGGTCACCGGATCGGTCTGCGAGTGCAGCACCCGCACCGTCGCCGTCCGCCCCGCGACCTCACCCTTCGGCTTCCACGCGCTCGTGTACGCCGACGAACGCAGGTCGAGCACGAGCCCGTCCCCGGCCGCCTCCGGCAGCACCTCGGCCATCGGCGCCCGCCAGTGCGCGCCGAGCGCCCCGAGCCCCGGCAGCTTCACGCCCATCGAGCAGCGGTACGACGGGATCTTGTCGCTCACCCGCACCGCGCCCCACAGCCCGGAGAACACGAGCAGCGAACGCGCCGCCCGCCGCTTCGCCGCCGCGTCCAGGGTGGCGAGGCCCAGGGCGTCGTAGAGGACACCGGTGTAGATCTCGCCGGCCGGACGCGCACCTGCCGTGCGCAGCTCCGCGTTCTTGGCGACCTCGCCGCGCAGCCCCTCGCTCAGTCCGAGCACCTCGCGCGCCTTGTCCTCGTCGCCGACGCACAGCTCGACCAGCTCGTCGAAGACGGCCTGCCGCGCCCCGGCCAGCCCCGGCAGCGACAGCGACTCGGGCTTCAACGGGGCACCGCGACCCGACGGGGCCTTGCCTTCGGACGGCGGCAACAGCACGAGCACGATCGGACTCCTCGGGGACGGCGTTACGTGACGGGGGCGCGGCCCCGCCGGAAAGCGTACGGAAGGGGAGGGGTGGGCGGAAACGCGGTCCACGGGGTGCTGCCCGCGCTCACCGGGCGCCCGATGACGTACGTCGTGACCGGGCACCCTTTGCCCCCCGGCCACCGGGTGCCTTCCTCCCCACCCCGTCCTACGCTCTGTTCATGCCCCGCCGTCATCTCCGTGTGACTGGCGCAGCCGAGGCTCCGCTGCGCGCCGCACTGCGTGACCTGCGTACGGCCCTGGACGTCCCGGGGCCCTTCCCGCCCGCCGCCCTCGCCGAAGCGGAACGCGCCGCGACCTCCCCGAACCCCCCACAACCGGTACGGGACGCCACCGACATCCCCTTCTTCACACTCGACCCGCCCACCTCACTCGACCTCGACCAGGCGATGCACCTGTCACGCCGCGCGGGCGGCGGCTACCGCGTCCGCTACGCCATCGCCGACGTCGCCGCGTACGTCATGCCCGGCGGGCCGCTCGACGTCGAGACCCACCGCCGGGTCACCACGTTCTACTTCCCCGACGAGAGGGTCCCGCTGCACCCGCCCGTGCTCAGCGAGGGCGCCGCCAGCCTCCTCCCCGACCAGACCTGCCCCGCCGTCCTGTGGACGATCGACCTGGACGCGGACGGCCGCACCGTCGCGACCGAAGTCACCCGAGCCGCCGTCCGCAGCCGCGCCAAACTCGACTACGCGGGCGTGCAGCGCGCCGTCGACACCGGCACCGCCGAGGAACCCGTAGCCCTGCTGCGCGACATCGGGCGCCTGCGCGAACAACTGGAGACGGAGCGCGGCGGCATCTCCCTCAACGTCCCGGAACAGCAGATCACCGAACGCGACGGCCAATACGTGCTCGACTACCGCGCCCCGCTCCCCGCCGACGGGTGGAACGCGCAGATCTCCCTGCTCACGGGCATGGCCGCCGCCGACCTCATGCTCGCCGCGGGCACCGGCATCCTGCGCACGCTCCCCGCCGCCCCCGACGGAGCCGTCGGCCGCCTCCGCCGCACGGCCGTCGCCCTGCACATCGACTGGCCCCACCACGTCCCGTACGCGCAGCTCATCCGCTCGCTCAACCCCCGGCAGCCGCGCCACGCGGCGTTCCTCCAGGAGTGCACGACGCTGCTGCGCGGCGCGGGCTACACGGTGTTCAGCGGCGGCACGCTCCCCGGCCTGACGGTCCACTCCGCCGTAGCCGCGCCGTACGCGCACTGCACGGCCCCACTCCGCCGCCTCGCCGACCGCTACGCCTCCGAACTCTGCCTCTCCGCGTCCGCGGGCACCCCGCCCCCGGAGTGGGTCCTCACCGCACTCCCCGGCCTCCCCAAGGCAATGGCGGACGGCACGCGCCGCGCCAACACGGTGGAGCGCGAGTGCGTGGACATAGTCGAGGCAGCCCTCCTCAAGGACCGCATCGGCGAGACCTTCGACGCCTGCGTGGTGGACGTGAAAGACCACGAACCGTCCATAGGAACAGTCCAGTTGACACACCCGGCGGTAGTGGCCCGCATCGCAGGCGGCCAGACCCCCCTCCCCCTCGGCGAACGCCTACGAGTCCGCCTGACCCAGGCAGACCCGGGCACGGCGAAGGTCCAGTTCGCACCGGCGTGAACACCCCGGTACGTGGGCCCGATGTGCCACGATCGAGGGAACAACTCCCGATCTCAGGGACGGCTGATCAACCGATGTCCAAGTCTGGCGACCAGCAGAGGAAGGGGCGTGACATGACTGCCATGGCACACGAGCCGGTCACGCAGGAAGAGGTCCTGCTGGAGGGCTTTCTGTCCCTGGACACCCCGGAGGGCTTCCGGGCGGAACTGATCGAGGGGGAGATCGCCGTGACGCCACCGCCGGACGGGGACCATGAGGACTACATCAACGTGATCATGAAGCAGGTGATCAGGCGGTCCCGGACCGATATGGACTTCTCCGGGAACAAGGGCCTCAAACTGCCCAGCGGGGGGTCGTGCCCGCGCAACCACCTCATCCCCGACGGCACCTTCGCTCCCACGGAGCGCCGCCTGTTCCGGGGTGCCGATTCCTGGATGCCCTGCGAGGGGGTGGCGCTGGTTGTCGAGGTCACCTCCACCAAGCCGAACCATGACCGAGAGGCGGTCAAGCGGCGCTGCTACGCCCACGGCAGCATCCCGCTCTACCTGCTCATCGACCGCGAGAAGTCCTCCGTGACGCTGTACGGCGATCCGGAGAACGGCGACTATCGCCAGTCCTGGACCATGCCCTTCGGCAAGGCGATCGCGCTCCCGGAGCCGTTCGGGTTCGAGTTGGAGACGGCCGACTTCGTCTGAGGTGGTCCAGGCGCGCGGGTAGGATGGCTGGCACGGCAGACGAGCCGGGCGGACGGCCGCGTGGGAAGCCCTTTCACGAGGGATTCTCCCGAGGAACGTCCGGGCTCCACAGGGCAAGGTGGTGGCTAACGGCCACCCGGGGTGACCCGCGGGACAGTGCCACAGAAAACAGACCGCCGGAGGCTTCGGCCGCCGGTAAGGGTGAAACGGTGGTGTAAGAGACCACCAGCGCCTGAGGTGACTCAGGCGGCTAGGTAAACCCCACCTGGAGCAAGGTCAAAAGGAGCCGCTGTAAAAGGCGGCTCTGCGCGGACGATCGAGGGCTGCCCGCCCGAGTCCGCGGGTAGACCGCACGAGGCCGGCGGCAACGCCGGCCCTAGATGGATGGCCGTCTCCCCGACCGCCGCGAGGCGACCGGGCGACAGAACCCGGCGTACAGCCCGACTCGTCTGCCGCTTACGCCTCCGCGATGCGCAGCGCCGTTGTTCAGCGGGGTTGAATTCGTCGCCCGAGATGTCGTGACTCGCTACCTCAGCGGATGTGACGTCCGGCCCGAGGCCTCGTCTATTTCGTCGTGGGCCTTCGTCAGCATCTTCATCGCCAGTTCGTTGAGGGCTCGGGCGCCCGCTACCTCCTCGCCCACCCGGGGCTGGTTCTTGTCGGAGGGGTGGCGGCTCGCGTAGCCGTGGGCCCTGACCTCGTTCCCGTCGGGGAGTCGGACGAGCGCGGCGGCCCGCGTGCGGTGGGTGTCTTCCTCGAATTCCAGCTCCACGTGCCATCCGACAGTGGTCTGTGCCGACATCGTGATCACCTCCGGAAGTGCTCTTACCAGCGTGCGCCTCCCAGCGCATCCGCGCACGCGCTGCCCGGCGATGAGCGCGCCGCCCCCGCCCCCCGCCCGTCGGCCGTCGACGGCTGACGGGCGCGGGACCGTCGTCAGACCCGTTCGAGCGGGACGTGCGGCTCGGCCGGGAGGACGACCTGGATCGGGTCGCCGGGGCGGACCACGCCGCCGGTCCTCACGACGCTCATGATGCCGCCCTTGCGGACCACCGCCCCGCTTTCGTCCCGCCCGACGACCTGCTTCAGCAGCCCGTCCTGGAACCCGTCGATCTGGACGCACGGGTTGCGCAGCCCCGTGATCTCGACGACCGCGCCGTCCTCGCCCAGGTGCAGCAGCGCGCCCGTGGGCAGGGCGAGCAGGTCGATGCCGGTCGTCGTGATGTTCTCGCCCAGGTCACCGGGCGCCACCGAGAAGCCGTGCTCGGCGACCTCCGCGAACAGTTCCTCGTGCATGAGATGGACCTGCCGCAGGTTCGGCTGCGTCGGGTCCTGCGCGACGCGCGACCGGTGCTTGACCGTGACGCCCGCGTGCACATCGCCCTCCACACCGAGCCCGGCGAGCAGCGTGATGCTCTCCCGGTTCGGCTTCGTGAAGGAGTACGTGCCGTTGCTGCTGACCGCGATGATCCTGCCTCCGTCGAACGCGCCGGAAGCATTGGAAATGTTGGAACTGCCCATGTCGGCCCCCCGTTTGTCGGTTCCGGTGATCGTGACGCCCCCGGACCCTAACCCCGCCCCTCCCCGGAGAGCGACCTCTCCGCCACCCGGCGCAGATGCCCCGCGAACACCTCGGGCGCGTCCGGGGTCAGCGTGCGCAGCGCGACGAGCGCCGTCACCACGACATCGCAGAGTTCCGCTTCCACGTCCTGCCAGGAGTGGCTCTCGCCCTTGCGCGGGTTCTGCCCGACGGCACCGATGACCGCCTCCGCGACCTCGCCGACCTCCTCCGACAGCTTCAGCACGCGCAGCAGGACCGCGTCCTCCCCGCTGCGCCGGCCGTTCGCGTCGAGCCAGGCACGCAGCCGCTCGACGGTCTCCCACACTTCGGAGTACGTGGGCGGGGCGGGGGAGACCTCAGTGTCGTCAGGCATACCCCGCACCCTGCCACGTACGGGCTACGCCCCCGCGGCTTCCCCGGAATCCGGCTCCGCTTCCGCCTCCGGACCCGCCCCGCTCACCCTCTTGTTCCGCGACCCCACGACCGCGAGCGCCGCCGCCGCGCTGCCCACGAGGGCGGCCGGCACCATCCAGTGCCGGTCGAAGACGTGGCCGATCGCGTGGTCGAGGGAGTAGCGGCCCGCGCCGGTCACCGCGAGGCCCGCCGCGACGAAACCCAGGAAGGCCGGGTACTCGTAGCCGCCGCCCATCGCGAAGAAACCGTTGGGCGCGTGCACCGCAGCGGCGCCGGCCATCGTGCCCGCGGCGGCGGCCCCCGCCGCAGGCGTGGCGAGGCCGAGGGCGAGCAGGACGCCGCCGCCCGCCTCGCCGACACCGGCGGCCAGCGCGCTCGCCTTGGCCGGCTGGTAGCCCATCGCCTCCATGGCGGCGGTCGTGCCGTGCAGGCCGCCGCCGCCGAACCAGCCCAGCAGTTTCTGCGCGCCATGCGCGGCCAGCACGCCGCCGGTGCCCACGCGCAGCGCGAGCAGTCCGAGGTCTCTCCGGTTCACACAAGACTTGTCACAGCTCATGGTCCCTACGGTCCGCCAGTTCGGGCTCCCCCGCACCCGGTGCGCGGGCCCGTCCGGCTGGCGGGCGGCGGGCCGCGGTGTGAGCCTGGCCCGGGGACCAGGGCCGCCCCGAGCGGTCCCCGAGCCCGGCGTCGTACGACCGGAAGGTCCGGCAACGTAGCGCCGGAAGGAGAGACGAGACGTCATGCCCATCCAGACAGCGAAGCTCAGCGAACCGGCCGTGCGGGCCTTCGTGGCCGCGGTGAACGCCCATGACCGGGAGGCCTTCCACGCAGCCCTCGCGCCCGGCGCGACGATGGCCGACGACGGGTCGGACCGGGACCTGGACGAGTGGGCCGGACGCGAGATCTTCGACTCCCACGGGCACATGGAGGTCGAGAAGGAGTACGCGGACGGCCTCGCCCTGACGGCCCTCTACCGCAACGACGCCTGGGGCGAGATGCGGACGACGTGGCAGTTCACGGTGGCCGGCGGCAAGGTCACCCGCTTCGAGACGGGCCAGGCGTAGCCGCACCCGTTTGAACACGTCAGGAGCCGGCGCCCTACCCCGGGATCCGGACCCCCGTGCCGCTCACTCGGACTCGCGGGTCGCCGGAGCGCAGCGTGACCGTCAGCTCGCCCGGCCGGCCCATGTCCTCGCCCTGATGAAGGGTGAGGACCGCCTCGGAGGGGACGAGTCCGAGTGCGCGCGCGTACGCGCCGAACGCGGCCGCGGCGGCGCCCGTCGCCGGGTCCTCCACGACGCCCCCGACCGGGAACGGATTGCGGGCGTGGAAGGTGAACTCGGCGGCCCGCCACACCAGTTGGACCGTGGTGAGGTCGAGGCGGTGCATCAGGGTCTCGAGCCGCGCGAAGTCGTAGGAGAGGTCCGCGAGCCGTTCGCGGGTCGACGCCGCGAGGACGAGGTGCCGGGCGCCCGCGTACGCGATGCGCGGCGGAAGGGCCGGGTCCAGATCGGTGGCCGGCCAGTCGAGGGCGGCGAGGGCCTCGGCCAGATCGCCGGGGGCCACGTCCGTGACGTGCGGTTCGACGCTGGTGAGCGTCGCGCGCGGGGTGCCGTCGGGGTCCTGGGTGACGGTGACCGGCACCTCGCCGGCCCGCGTGTGGAAGACGTAGTCGCCGGTCCCGTCGCGCTCGCCGAGCGCCACGGCCGCCGCCACGGTGGCGTGCCCGCAGAAGGGGACCTCCGCCTTGGCGCTGAAGTAACGCACGACGTACGAGCGCGGGTCGCCGTCGGGCGCCCGGGTCAGGAACGCCGACTCGCTGTACCCGAGCCGGGCCGCGATCGCGAGCATCGCCTCGTCGTCGAGCTCACGCGCGTCAAGCACGAGCCCGGCGGGGTTGCCGCCCGCGGGGTCGGTGCTGAACGCTGTGTACCGCAGCACGTCAGGGGGAGTGTCAGCCATGTCGCAGGCAACCGTTCCGCGGCCTGGGTCATTCCCGCGTCCCCGAACGCGAGTTCCCCCACCCGTGGCCGCGGAACGGTTGCCCGCGTTTCCCTCCCCTGGCAATGGTTCAGTGAAAGCCAATTATGTGTAAGGCCTGCTCCAGATGTGAAGCTCTCGTGGAGATGAACTGAGCATACGGGCTGCATTGCCCGTAATTAGGCCGGTAGCTCTCATTCCGTTTGTGGAGATTTTTTTGGCTCAGCCACGGCCGACGTACGGCATGTTCGTTGCCAGGATCGTCGCGAACTGCACATTCGCCTCCAGGGGCAGCTCGGCCATGTGACGGACGGTGCGCGCCACGTCGGCGACGTCCATCACCGGCTCGACGGCGAGCGTCCCGTTAGCCTGGAGAATTCCGGTCTGCATCCGCTCGGTCATGTCGGTCGCGGCGTTGCCGATGTCGATCTGCCCGCACGCGATCCGGTACGGACGCCCGTCCAGGGACAGCGACTTGGTGAGCCCCGTGAGCGCGTGCTTCGTCGTCGTGTACGCGACCGAGTGCGGCCGGGGCGTGTGCGCGGAGATGGAACCGTTGTTGATGATCCGGCCGCCCTGCGGGTCCTGCTCCTTCATCTGCCGGAACGCCGCCTGCGCGCACAGGAACGCGCCGTTCAGGTTCGTGTCGACGACGTGCCGCCAGGCGTCGTACTCCAGCTCCTCGACGGGTCCCGCCGGGCCGAACGTGCCCGCGTTGTTGAAGAGGAGGTCCAGGCGCCCGAACTCATCGCGTACGGCGGTGAAGAGCCCGGCCACGTCGTCGGGGCGGGTGACGTCGGTCGGTACGGACAGGGATTCCGTGCCGGGCGCGAGGGCCGCCGTCGCGTCGAGGGTCTCGGCCCGCCGGCCCGCGAGCGCCACCCGCCAGCCCGCGCGGAGCAGTTCGACGGCGACGGCCCGCCCGATCCCTGACCCGGCCCCGGTCACCACGGCGGTCCGAGCGTGCTGTCCCGCGTTGCTGTACTGATCGTCCATGGCCCCGGAGCGTACGGCAGGGGCATCCGCGCCCCGAAAAGGGGCGCGGTCCCCGGGCGCGGGAGCCGGCGGCGGTGTCCGTGCTCCGGCAAGAGCGCCCCGTCAGGGGCGCGGGGAACTGCGCGACAAGCCCCCACAGACCCGCACCCGACAACGAACGAAACCCGGCCCCTTAAAACCGCTCCGCGGGATACCGCACCCCGACCCGCTCCCGGACGGAGTCCAACGTGCGCATCACCGCCAGAGAACCGGCAAGCGGCACCAGCGGTGACTCCGTCTCACCGGCACGCAGCCTCCGCATGACCTCCGCCGCCTCATGCCGAAGACTGTCCCGGGGACCGTCAGTGGCGGCCGTAGTGAACTCCTCGGCCTCCCGCCCGTCCCGGTGCAGCACGAAACGGTCCGGATAGAAGAAGCCGTGCGGGATGTCGATGCGCCCCGCCGAGCCGGTGATGGACGCGGTGACGGGCGTGCCCGCGTCGATGGCGCAGTTCAGGAGCGCGTGAGCACCGCTCTCCCACGAGAGCAGCATCGCCGTACGGAGATCAACGCCCTCGTCCGAGAGCACCGCTCTCGCCGTGATGTCCGACGGCTCCCCGAGGATCAGATGCGCGAACGACACCGGATACACCCCCAGGTCGAGCAGCGCACCCCCGCCCTGCGCCGGATCACGCAGCCGGTGCGTGGCGGGCAGCGCCCCGTTCCGAGCCGCCGGCAACAGATGCCCGGCGAGCCCGAAGTCCGCCTGCACATTGCGGACTTCACCCACCGCCCCGTCGTCGACGAGCGCCTTCAGCCGCCGGATCAGCGGATGGCAGTACATCCACATGGCCTCCATCAGGAAGAGGCCGCGGCCGCGGGCGAGCGAGACCAGTTCCTCCGCCTCCCGCGCGTTCAGCGCGAACGCCTTCTCGCACAGGACGGCCCGTCCCGCCTCCAGGCACAGCCCGGCCGCGGCCCGGTGCGCGGAGTGCGGGGTCGCGACGTAGACCACGTCCACGCCCTCGTCCTCGGCGAGCGCCGACCACTCCCCGTACGCGCGCGGGATGCCGAACCGCTCCGCGAACGCCTTCGCCGAGGCGTCGGAGCGGGACGCCACGGCGACGACCTCCGCGTCCGGCATCCCGAGAAGGTTCTCGGTGAAGGACGTGGCGATGCCGCCCGTCGCCAGGACGCCCCACCGCACCCGCTCACGTTCCACCACTCAACGCCCCCTGCCGGCAGTTCGAACACGTGCCGCGTGGTCTCAACCAATGCGTTCGAGCTGAGAGCATAGGCATTCGAATGAACTATCGGGAGGGGAACGGCATGTCGGACCACGGCCGCGAGCGCGCGTCCGAGCGCACGACGCGGGACATACCCGAGGCGCCCGCCACGCACCCCGCACCGGAGGCCCCCGCCTCCACCGCCGCCCCCGCACCGGAAGCCCCCGCCCCGGTACCGAAGGCCGCTCCCGCCTCCCTCCGCCGCACCAGCCTCCTCGTCACCCTCGTCCTCGGCGGCCTCACCGCCGTACCGCCGCTGTCCATGGACATGTACCTCCCGGCACTCCCGGAGGTCACCGGCGCGCTGCACGCCTCGGCCGCCACCGCGCAGCTCACCCTCACCGCGTGCCTCACCGGCATGGCGCTCGGGCAGCTCGCCGTCGGCCCGATGAGCGACAAGTGGGGCCGCAGGCGCCCGCTCCTCATCGGCCTCCTCGTCTACGTGGCCGCCACCGCCGTCTGCGCCCTCGCCCCCACCGCCCCGCTCCTCATCGGCTTCCGCCTGGTGCAGGGCCTCGCCGGGGCCGCCGGCATCGTCATCGCGCGAGCCGTCGTGCGCGACCTCTACGACGGCGTCGAGATGGCCCGCTTCTTCTCCACGCTCATGCTGATCTCCGGCGTCGCCCCGATCGTCGCGCCCCTCATCGGCGGCCAGGTCCTGCGCGTCACGGACTGGCGCGGCATCTTCGTCGTCCTCACCGCCGTCGGCATCGCGCTCACCACCCTCGTCTGGAAGAGCCTGCCCGAGACGCTCGCCCCCGAGCGCCGGCACGGCGGCGGCACCATGGAAGCCCTGCGCACCATGCGCGGCCTCCTCGCCGACCGCGTCTTCACCGGCTACATGATCGCGGGCGGCTTCGCGTTCGCCGCGCTGTTCGCGTACATCAGCGCCTCGCCGTTCGTCATCCAGGAGATCTACGGGGCCTCGCCCCAGACCTTCAGCCTCCTGTTCGGCATCAACTCCGTCGGCCTGATCATCGTCGGCCAGATCAACGGCAAGCTGCTCGTCGGCCGCGTCAGCCTCGACAAGGCACTCGCCGTCGGCCTCGTGATCATCGCGCTCGCCGGGGCCGCGCTCCTGCTCATGGCGTCCGGCGCGTTCGGTGACGTCGGGCTCGCCCCGGTCGCCTCCGGCCTGTTCGTACTCATGTCGGCGATGGGCCTCGCCATGCCCAACACCAACGCCCTCGCCCTGATGCGCACCCCGCACGCCGCGGGCTCCGCCTCCGCGCTCCTCGGCACCTCCTCCTTCCTGGTCGGCGCGATCGCCTCACCGCTCGTCGGTATCGCGGGCGAGCACACCGCCGTCCCGATGGCCGTCGTCCAACTGGCCTGCGCGCTGGCGGCCATGGCCTGCTTCGTGGGACTGTGCCGCCCCTGGCGGCGCGGGACCGAGCAGGCCGAGCCGACGCCGGAGGGGACGGCCCCCGTTGAACAAGTCGATTGAGCAGAGCACGCCATGAACCGCCAGAGCACCCGATGAACCGCCAGAGCTCCCCCCGACTGCGCCCCGGCACCGCCGAGCGCGCCGGGCTCGACCCCGAAGAGATGCGCCTCCTCGTCCAGGACGTCCGCGAACTGCCGCGCGGGACCGACCCCTGGTGCGCGGGCGCCGTCGTCCTCGCGGGCCGCGGCCCCGTCGTCGCCGTGCACGAGGCGGCCGGCTGGGCGGTGCGGTACCTCGCCTACGACGAGACACGCGACCGGGGCGTCGAACTCCCGCCGGGCACCTCCGTCCCCATGCACCCCGACACCCCCTTCGACCTCGCGTCCCTCACCAAGCTGTTCACGACGATCGCCGCCGTGCAGCAGCTGGAGCGCGGCGCCCTCGGCCTCGACGAACGGGTGGGCGCCTACGTCCCCGAGTTCACCGCCGCCGCCGAACACGGCGTCACGATCCGCCAGCTCCTCACCCACACCTCGGGCCTGCGCCCCGAACTCCCGCTGTACGACTGCCCGGACGACGCGGCCCGCCTCGCGGCCCTGCACGCCGAGGCCCCGTCGTCCCCGCCCGGCGAGTACCTCTACTCCGACCTCAACCTGCTGCTGCTCCAGCACGTCCTGGAACGCGTCACGCACCGCCCCCTCGACGTCCTTGTCCGCGCCGGCATCACCCGCCCCCTCGGCATGACCGCGACCGCCTTCGGCCCCTGCCCCGGCGCCGCCGCCACCGAGGACCAGCGCCGCCCCTGGGCCAAGGCCGACCGTGGCCTGCTGCGCGGCACCGTCCACGACGAGAACGCCTGGGCGCTCGGCGGCGTCGCCGGCCACGCGGGCCTCTTCTCCACGGCGTACGACCTCGCGGTGCTGTGCCGCGCGCTCCTCAACGGCGGCTCGTACGGCACCGCCCGCATCCTCGGCCCCGACCACGTCGACCTGATGCTGACGGCCCCCGGCCTCGGCTTCCGGATCGACGAGCCGTGGTTCATGGGGGAGCTCGCGGGCCGGGGCGCGGCGGGACACTGCGGCTTCACGGGTACGTCGCTCGTCCTCGACCCCGCCACGGACACCTTCCTGGTCCTCCTCGCGAACACCGTCCACCCGCGCCGCAGGCCGCCGAGGAACGGGCCGCGCGCGGCGGCGGCGACACGTCTGGCGCGGGCCGCGGGGGCGTGACGGGCTTCCGCCTCAGCCCCTGCCCCGGCCCCCGCCCCGGCCCCCGTCCAGGCCCGCGCTCCGGCGCCCGCCCCGACCGTAGAATCACGGGGTGAACGCCCCCCGCTCCCCTTTCTCGCCCGCCTCCCCGGCCGACACCCTGCGCACCGCGCTCGCGGGCCTGCTCGACGGGCTGCCGCGCGCGGCGGCGGCGCGTGCCGTCGACCGGCTGATCGCGAGCTACCGGGGGAGCACCCCCACGGACGCGCCGATCCTGCGGGACCGGGCCGACGTCGCCGCGTACGCCGCGTACCGGATGCCGGCCACGTTCGAGGCCGTCCGCTCGGCGCTCGGCGCGCTGGCCGACGCGGCGCCGGAGGGCTGGGCGCCCGGGAGCCAGGTGGATGTGGGCGGCGGGACGGGCGCGGCGGTCTGGGCGGTCGCCGACACATGGGAGGGGGAGCGTCCGGTCACGGTCCTCGACTGGGCCGAGCCCGCGCTCGCGCTCGGACGTGAACTGGCGGACGCCTGCGGCCAGTTGAAGGCCACGCAGTGGCAGCGCTCTCGTATCGGAGCGGCGCTCACCATCGAGAGCACTGATCTCGTGACGGTGTCGTACGTGCTCAAGGAGCTGACCCCGGACGACCGCCGCGCGGTGGTCGACGCGGCGGCGCGCGCCGCCGACGGCGAGAACGGGGCCGTGGTCGTCGTCGAGCCCGGCACCCCCGACGGCTACGAGCGGATCATCGAGGCCCGGCAGCGGCTGATCGACGCCGGGTTCCATGTCGCGGCGCCCTGCCCGCACAGCGCGGCCTGCCCCATCGAGCCCGGCACGGACTGGTGCCACTTCTCGGCGCGGGTCAGCAGGTCCTCCCTGCACCGGCAGGTCAAGGGCGGGTCACTGGCGTACGAGGACGAGAAGTTCAGTTATGTGGCGGCGACGAGGTTCGCGCCTGAGCGCGCGCAGGCCCGGATCGTTCGCCGCCCCCAGATCCGTAAGGGCCAGGTACTCCTGGACCTGTGCGAGGCGGAGGGCGGCCTCGGCCGCGAAACGGTGACGAAGCGGCACGGTCCGCTTTATCGCGCTGCGCGCGACGCGGACTGGGGCGACGTTTGGCCTCCGGCCCCGTAAGGGGTGCCCCTTGCTGTCCGTTGTCGTCTGCCGGTCGCCTTCGGCTGGTCGCGCAGTTCCCCGCGCCCCTTTCAGGGGCTCAGGTCGTGTGCCCCCTTAAGGGGCGCGGGGAACTGCGCGACCGGCCACCGACAACCCGCACCGCACCCCCACCCCCCGGGGACCGGCAACGCGTACATTCGGGCCATGCCCGAGAAGAACACCCCCGACTCCAACCGCCGCAGCGAGCGCTCGCGCCGCGCGATCTACGACGCCGCCCTCGCCCTCGTCGCCGAGGTCGGCTACCCGAAGACCACCATCGAGGGCATCGCCGCACGCGCCGGCGTCGGCAAGCAGACGATCTACCGCTGGTGGTCCTCGAAGGCGGAAGTCCTCATGGAAGCCTTCATCGACCTCGGCGCCCAGGCGGCGGAGGCGGCCGGCGCGGGGGACTGGGCGAAGAACGACAGCATCCCGGACACCGGCGACGTGGAGGCCGACCTCAAGACGGTCCTGCGCGCCACCGTCGACGAACTCCTCGACCCCCGCTACGAGGCCCCGGCCCGCGCCCTCGCCGCCGAGGGCCTCGCCGACCCGTCCTTCGGCGAGGACTTCGTGGGCCGCCTCCTCATGCCCTCGCTCGACCTGTACGTACGCCGGCTGCGCGCCGCCCAGGACGCCGGCCAGGTACGCGCCGACGTCGACCCGTACATCGCCCGCGACCTCTTCGTCTCACCGCTCGCCCAGCGCTGGCTCCAGGGCACCGGCCCCCTCACCCACGCCTACGCCGACACCCTCGTCGAGTACGCCCTCTACGGCATCGCCCCGCGCTGACCTGCGACGACGTACCCGCGGCCGACCGGTAGCAGACGGCCGGCACCTCGCTCGCGCACCCCGGATGTGGACTGTGGTCCCCCGCGACGCAGGATGGTGCGACCATGGGACGTGCTTCCCGGTACTACGGCAGAGGTGAGGGGATAGATGGGCGCGGAGTACGGCCGTCGGTCCGGCGGACAGGGCAGGATCTCCCAGTGGCTGCGCTCCCGGCGCCCCAAGGAGGACGAGGGAGACGGCGGCCGAGAGGCGCTGATCCTGGCCGCGGCCGCCGCGGGACTGCCGCTCGCCCCCGCCGCGTACCCCTCTGACTACCGGTGTTCGTGCAACCGGATCGGCTGTCCCACGCCCGGCAGACACCCCGTCTCCTTCGCCTGGCAGACCCAGTCCACGACGGACCGCGCCCAGATCGAGCGCTGGGCGAAGCATCAGCCGCAGGCCAACTTCATCACCGCGACGGGCATGGTCCACGACGTGCTCGACGTCCCCCTCGACGCAGGCCGCGAAGCGCTGGAGCGGCTGCTCGCCGCCGGGATCGACGTGGGCCCCGTCGCCGAGTCCGGCGGCGACCGGATGCTCTTCTTCACCGCCACCCGCGGCACCCCCGACGAGGAGGACGAGTGGTGGCCGTGCGAGCTGGACTGCCACCCCGAGACGATGGACGAGCACCCCGGCCTGCGCTGGCACTGCCGCGGCTCGTACGTCCTCGTACCGCCCGCCCGGCTCCCGGGTGAGCGCTCCGTCGACTGGGTACGCGGCCTCGAACACCCGCTGCCCGACCCGCTCACGCTCCTCGAAGTCCTCACGGACGCCTGCGCCCGCTTCGCCGGCGACGAACAGACAGCGGCCTGGCCCTCCCGGGGCTGACGGAGCACACAACGCAAAGGGCGCGCCGGAAAGGCGCGCCCTGGGCAAGGTCAGCGAGAGCGGTGCGGGTCAGCTCCCCTTAGCCCCCGTAAGCCCCTCAAGCCGCGTCAGTATGTCCACGTCGCCGCCCTTCGCCGGATCGACGGCGACCTGGTTCGAGACCCGCTCCAGCGTCAGCGACTGCTTGACGTCGCCCGTCATCAGCGCCTTCACGTTCTCGTTGTCGACGGTGATGCTGAGGCCCTTGGACGCGGTCTGCTTCTCGTAGTGGTGCGTCGTGAAGAACACCATGGCCCCGCCGTCCGCCGTACGCAGAGCCAGCGGCGCGTAGTCCCCGGACGTCAGCGGCTGGTCGACGTACTGCCGGGCGAGACCCGGGCGGCTCGCGTTCTGCTCACGCGTGGTCCGCCACGCGGACGTCTGCGCGCCCGGCGCGAAACCGTCCCCGCCGTCCTTGAGATACGTCGCGTACTTACGGCTGAGATCCTCCGGCGCGACCGCGAGACCCGCGTCGTCCGCCTTCACCGGCTGCGCCCAGCCGTCCTTGTCCTTCTTCAGCTCGGGCACGTCACCGGGGGCCATCAGCGTCAGGTACGACACCTGCCACGGCCGGTTCACGTCGCCGCGGGTGAAGACGAGCATCCACCGGAAGTCACCGCCGCGGTTGGCCTTCGTCTCCGCGACGAACCAGCGGGGCCACCCCGCCTTCTTCGGGATGGCGAACTGGGCGTCGGACAGGACGAGCGGCGAGTGGTTCGGGTTGCCGTCGGGGTGGTTGACGTGCCCCGCCTTCAGCTTCGCCCCGTCGATCGCGCCGAGCGCGCCCGTCACATGGTCCTCGTCGAGAGACCGGTCGTACGCCTTGTCGGCCTTGTTGTACGCGGTGGTGAAGTCCTTCAGGGCGCGGGCGGCCTCGGCCTTCGTGGCCGCCGGGACGACCTCCCGCTCCCCGTGCACCGTCACACACCCGCTCGCCGTGACCGCCACGGCGGCCGCGAGGGCCACCGCCGTGGCGGGCTTCCTGAGGCCACGCGGCCTGCGGAGGAGCTTGCTCATCGGTTCTCTTCACCTTCCCCTTCCCGGGCCCGAACCCTATCGGGGAGGGGAGCGGCTATTGCGTCCGGATCAGACTTCGGCGGACTCGCGGGGTGCCTGCGCCCCGGGCTTCGGCTTGCGCGACAGCAAACCGGAGGGCGCGAAGAACACCGCGAGCGTCGCGATCAAGTACAGCAGCCAGACGGTGACTTGCAGGACCGTCGGGTCGGGCTGGAAGTTGAACACGCCCTTCAGCAGGGTCCCGTACCAGCTGTCCTGCGGAATCGTGTTGCTGATGTCGAACGCCAGGCTGGACAGGCCGCCGAGGAACTGCGCCTCCTGGAGGTCGTGCACGCCGTACGCGAGGACGCCCGCCGCCACGACGACCAGCATGGCGCCGGTCCACGTGAAGAACTTCGCGAGGTTGATCTTCAGGGCGCCCCGGTAGAACAGCCAGCCGAGGACGACCGCCGTCAGCAGGCCGAGCAGGACCCCGATGAGCGGCCCGTGCGTGCCGTCGTTCGACGCGCGCACCGACGCCCACACGAACAGGGCGGTCTCCAGGCCCTCACGGCCCACGGCCAGGAAGGCGGTCGCGACGAGCGCGGCCGTACCCATCTGGAGGGCGGCGTCCAGCTTGCCGTGCAGCTCGGTCTTCAGGTGCCGCGCGGTGCGCCGCATCCAGAAGACCATCCACGTCACGAGACCCACGGCGAGGATCGACAGCGAACCGCCGAGCGCCTCCTGCGCCTCGAACGACAGCTCCTGCGAGCCGAAGGTCAGGGCGAAACCGAAGCCGAGCGCGACGGCGACGGCGATGCCGATGCCGATCCAGATGGGACGCAGCGCGTCACGGCGCTCCGTCTTCACCAGGTACGCGATGAGAATGCAGACGACGAGAGAGGCCTCGAGCCCCTCGCGCAGGCCGATCAGGTAGTTGCCGAACATGTCCTCATGCCTCCTTGGAGAACAGCGCCCGGCCCCACCAGTCGCCCGGGTCACGGACGCCGGGCGGGACGGCGAAGACGGCCGAACTCACGTGCTGTGTGTACTCGTTGAGCGCGTCGTGGCGCGACAGGGCCCGCTGAAGCGGGATGAACCCCTTGCGCACGTCGCGCTGATAGGCCAGGAAGAACAGACCCGCGTCCAGGCGGCCCAGACCGTCGGTGCCGTCCGTGAAGGAGTAACCGCGGCGCAGAATGCGGATGCCGCCGTTGGAGTCGGGGTGCGCGAGGCGGACGTGCGAGGTCGGCTTGAGGGCCTTCAGGAACACGGCGTCGTGCTCCTTGGCCTTGCCGACCGGGGCACCCTCGCCCTTGTCGCGCCCGAACACGTCCTCCTGCTCGGTCAGCGAAGTGCGGTCCCACGTCTCGATGTTCATGCGGATGCGCCGCGCCACGAGGTAGGAGCCGCCGGTCATCCAGGCGGGACCGTCGTCCTTGCCGGCCCAGACGTGCTGGTCCAGGGCCGCGTTGTCGGTGCCCGCGATGTTGCGCGTGCCGTCCTTGAAGCCGAACAGGTTGCGCGGGGTCTGCGCGTCCGGAGTCGTGGACGACGTCTTGCCGAAGCCGAGCTGGGACCACCGGACGGCGACCTTGCCGAAGCCGATCCGCGCCAGATTCCGGATCGCGTGCACGGCGACCTGCGGATCATCCGCACACGCCTGAATGCACAGATCGCCGTCACTACGAGCCCGGTCGAGATTGTCGTGCGGGAACTGCGGCAGATCGACAAGAGCTTCAGGCCGCTGATCCTTCAGCCCGAACTTCTCGAACAGAGAGGGCCCGAAACCAATCGTCAGGGTCAGCCGGGACGGCTTGAGACCGAGCGCCTCACCGGTGTCGTCCGGCGGCGCCTCAGGCAGCCCGCCATAGGCGCCGTCACCGACCGCATGACCTTCCGTCATGCGGGCCGCGGCCTTCGTCCAGTCCTTCAGGAGCTGCACGAACTCGTCGCGGTCGTCGGTCTTCACGTCGAACGCCGCGAAGTGCAGCCGGTCCTGGACGGCGGTGGCGATGCCGGCCTGGTGCGCGCCGTGGAAGGCCACGGCGCCGCCGGTGTCGGCCACCGGCTGAGGCTGGTCACCCGAGCGCGTCACGGCGACGGCGCCGCCGGCCGCGGCGGCACCGACCACGAGGCCCGCCCCGCCCACCGCGAGCAGCGACCGCCGCGAAGTCCCACGCGCGGCATCCGTGCCCGTGCTCTCGGTCGTGGTGTCCGTCATGCCTGATCCCTTACCTGCGTCCCCGGACGATTACTTGACGACGACGGCGGCGGCGAGCTTGGACAGCGGCTCCGCGAGCGCGTTCACCGCGTCCGACAGATCCTTGCGGTCCTTCTCGCCGACCTTGTCGTACGAGGTGAACTCGTACGAGTCGGAGCCCTTGCGGTACTTGTCGAGCAGCTTGTCCAGAGCGGCGAACTGCTTGTCGAGGTCCTTCGTCAGCGCCGGGTCGTTCTCCGAGGCGACGGGCTTGAGCAGCTCGTACGCCTTCTCGGCGCCCTCGACGTTGCCCTTGAAGTCGACGAGGTCGGTGTGCGAGTAACGCTCCTCCTCGCCGGTGACCTTGCCGGTCGCGACCTCGTCGAGGAGCTCCTTGGCGCCGTTGGCCATGGAGGTCGGCGTGATGGCGGCCTTGCCGACGCGCTGCTCCCAGTCCTTGAGGTCCTTGTCGAGCTGGTCGGCCAGCTGCTTCTCGCGCGGGCCGATCTTCTTGTCCTGCCAGAGGGACTTCTCCAGGCGGTGCCAGCCGGTCCACTCGGTCTTCGGGTTCTGCCCGGCCTCCAGGCCGTCCTCGCGGACGTCGACCTTCGGGTCGATGTCACCGAAGGACTCGGCGACGGGCTCGGTGCGCTCCCAGCCGATACGGGAGGGCGCGTACGCGGCCTGAGCGGCCTTCAGGTCGCCCTTGCGGATGGCGTCCGTGAACGTCTTGGCCTTGGGCAGCGTGTCGGCGGCCTGCTGCTCCACGTAGGTCCGGTAATCGGCGACGGCCTTGTCCAGACGGGCGTCACGCTTGACGGCCTTGCCGCCGGTGACGGTGACCTTCTGCCGGATGCCGGCACCCTTCATGCCGGGCTTGCAGGCGATCTCGTACGTGCCGGCCTTGACCTCGGCGGTGAGCTTCTGGCTGGTGCCGGGCCCGATGTTCTCGCGCTCGCTGACGATCCGGTCGTCCGGGAAGAGGACGTAGACCTCGGTGATCTTGGAGCCCTTGTTGGCGATCGACAGCTCGACGTGCCCGGCCGGGAACGTGGTCTTGGAGACCTCGCACTTGTCATCGGTGGCGGTGACCTCGACAACGTGGTCGCCGCCGGCCTTGGCGTCGCTCTTCTGGGTGCAGCCCGTGACGGCGGCCAGGGTCGCCGCGGTGGCGGCGGCGGTGACAACAGAGAGTCGAACGGCTCGCATACGGGCTCCAAGACGGTTCAATCAGCGAGTGAGGCAGACCTAACTTAACGGAGGCTTACCTCACTGCACCCCGGGGGTACGGTGATTCACTTCACATCGACTCCACCCCGTACCGCCCCGGCCACGAGCGACCCATGGACGACCCCGCAAAAAAAGCCAAGAAAAGGCAAACCGGCGGCCCTCTGATTGACTGCCGGGATGACGGACTACGACGTGCTCCGCGTGTTCTGCGGCCCGCAGGGCGACCACGGCAACGAACTAGGAGTCGTACGCGACGGAAGCACGGTCCCCGACAGGGAAGACCGCCAGGCGATGGCGGCGAAGCTGGGCTTCAGCGAGACGGTGTTCGTGGACGACCCCGAGCGGGGCGTCATCGACATCTACACCCCCACAACCCGCCTCCCTTTCGCCGGCCACCCCTGCGTAGGAGCGGCCTGGCTACTGGACGTCCCCGAACTGGTAACGCAGGCGGGCGCAGTAGGAACAAGGCAGGACGGCGAGTTCACCTGGATAGAAGCCAGACCATCCTGGGCACCCCCAAGAACCCTGACCCGGCACGAATCCCCAGCTGCCGTAAAAGACCTCCCCATCCCGCCCCCCGGTGAATGGATCTACGCCTGGGCATGGCAGGACATGGCGGCAGGCAAAATCCGAGCACGCGGATTCCCGGGCAGAAACGACGGAATAACGGAAGACGAGGCAACGGGCGCAGCGGCCCTCCTCCTGACGGCGCAACTGGGCCGAGCCCTGAACATCACACAGGGCAGAGGCTCCCAGATCCTGACGGCACCGCAGCCGGAGGGCTGGATCGAGATAGGCGGCAGAGTAAGCCTGACGTGATCAGGCGGCGCGCCCGAACTCCTCACCAAGGGCCTTGAACACACCGGTGTTCAACGAGAAGGCAAGCTTGCACTCACCAACAATCCGCTGCCGCTCAAGCTCATCAGCACAAACGCCATCAAGCAGCTCACGATAACGACGCTTGAAGGCAGCAGGATTGGAGACCCCCTCAAAAACATAAAACCGAACCCCATCCCCCTTACGGGCAAACCCCCAAGCCTTCTCGGCCTTGTCACGGATGATCTGCCCTCCGGAGAGATCGCCGAGATAACGGGTGTAGTGATGGGCGACGTAACCCCCGGGCCAGGACCGCACACACTCGGCAACGCGGTCGGCGTAGACCTGAGTAGCAGGAAGCGCAGAGAGCGAATCCCGCCACCCGTCCCCCCGCAGATGGGCAAGATCCCGCTCGATCTCACGGAGCCGAAACAACTCAGGCTGAATAAAAGGCCCCGCAACAGGATCCCCAACAAGCCCCTCCAGCCCCTCCAGCCCACCCCCCACCTGGCCCCCCGCCCCACCCTCCAGGCCGCCACCCTCCAACTCCCGGTAAACAAACCAGAGTTGCTCGGTGTACCGGGCATAAGCCTCAACCCCAAGAGCCCCACCCAGCAGATCGCTCATGAAGGTGGTGCTCTCCGCCTCGGCGTGCTGCTCGTGGGAGGCGGCGCGGATCAAGGCGGAGAAGGCCGAGGGCGTGTCCATGGGATGAGACCTCCAGGTTCCCGACGGGGTGTCGGCAAAAGGACGCTACCCCGAACCGGGACCAAGGGAACGCAAAAGAAGCCCGCTCCAACAGGAGCGGGCTTCCATGGGGCAACAGCTCACGGAAGGGTGAGGATCTCCGCACCAGAGTCGGTCACAACGAGCGTGTGCTCGAACTGAGCGGTCCGCTTCCGGTCCTTCGTGACGACGGTCCACCCGTCGTCCCACATGTCGTACTCATGGGTGCCCAGAGTCAGCATGGGCTCGATGGTGAAGGTCATCCCGGGCTGGATGACGGTGGTCGCGTGGGGGCTGTCGTAGTGAGGAATGATCAGCCCGGAGTGGAACGACGAGTTGATGCCGTGCCCGGTGAAGTCCCGCACGACGCCGTAGCCGAACCGCTTGGCGTAGGACTCGATGACACGGCCGATGATGTTGATCTGACGGCCGGGCTTGACGGCCTTGATGGCGCGGTTGAGGGACTCGCGGGTGCGCTCGACGAGAAGCCGGGACTCCTCATCCACATCGCCCACCAAATAAGTGGCGTTGTTGTCACCGTGCACGCCACCGATGTAGGCGGTCACGTCGAGGTTGACGATGTCGCCGTCGTTCAGGACGGTCGAGTCGGGAATCCCGTGGCAGATGACCTCGTTGACGGACGTACACAGCGACTTGGGGAAGTTGCGGTAGCCGAGGGTCGACGGGTAGGCGCCGTGGTCGCACATGTACTCGTGGGCGATCCGGTCGAGCTCGTCCGTGGTCACGCCGGGGGCGATGGCCTTGGCGGCGGCCTCCATGGCCTGAGCGGCGATCCGCCCGGCAACCCGCATGGCCTCGACGGTCTCGGGGGTCTGGACCTCCGGCCCCTTGTACGGCGTCGGAGCGGGCTTGCCCACGTATTCGGGACGCCGGATGTTTCCGGGCACGGAACGAGTGGGAGAGAGCTCCCCCGGTACGAGCAGCGACTGACCAGACATACCAGCGAGTGTATCGAGCGGCTGTGGGGGACCATGGTCATGGCGAGAGGAGCCGCAGATGGCCCTGTTCAAGAAGCGGACCGTCGGAAAGCCCGGCGAGTGGTACTACTGCCTCGAACACAAGAAGGTCGAGGAGGGGCCGGAGTGCCCCAACAAGGACCGTTTCGGCCCGTACGCGACCCGCACAGAGGCGGAACACGCGATGGAAACGGCCCGGGAACGCAACCTCGAATGGGAAACGGACCCGAAGTGGCACGACGCCGCGGCTAAGAACGACGACGAGGCGTAGATCGCCGCCGGCGATCACCGACGTAACAAGCAAGAGGGACCGCCCACCGGCGGAAAGGCGCCCGACAACGGGAGGGGCCGTGGGGGCATGTGCGCGCGGAGCCACCAGCACCACACGCAGGGCGAACTGAACCCCACGTAAACCCGTAGAACAGCGAGCACGTACATGCCCCCGCGGCCCCGCACCCAAAAGACCGCCGTCCCCCACCGACGGAAAAAGCAAGGACACCGAAACCACCCACGATCACTCGGTGCCCTTGTCAGGTAGGAGTCACCACCCACCCGGCGGCGGAGAAGTCAGCTGATCCGCCAGCCGGGACAACCGGTCACGAAAGCGCCGCCGAGGCCCCCGAGCAGCGGGAACGGGATTCTCACCGGCAGCAGCACTCACCAGATGCTGCACGGTGTCGAGATCAAGATCGGCCCCAGGGGCCAGCGCTTCATGCGCCATGGCGTGCAGCTCACGATCTCCGGAAGACAGCGCCATCACCGTCGCCCCGGCCCGCCGAGCGTCATGCACCCGCTCCAGCAGCTCGGCCCCCGGCGCCCCAGGCGCCACGACCAGCAGAGTCTCCCCCCGCCGAGCCGCCTCCACCCGCCCGAGCCCCACGGCAAGATGCGCCGGATCACCCTCGACAGCGCGATGCCGCACGAGCGTGGGCGACAGCTCAGGCATCCCGGACCACGCGGCCTCGTCCACCAGATGGGCGGCGAGATGCCAGGGTTCGTAAGAGGGCGTACCGACGAGCAGCAACCCACCTCCGTGCGGCACGACGGACCCCCGAAGCGCCCCCGCGAAGCGGCGCGTCGCGCCCAGCCACTCGGTCCCGGCAAGCACTTCCCGCAGCAATGCGACCCGTACGGCGTCCATGCCGCGCATACTGCCTCAACCGTCAGATCGCCAGACCGAGTTCACAGGGATTTCCCCCTGATCGGTGAGGGGCCACGGCACTGACAGATCTCTCTGGTTGACCTTGGTACGGCTGAGTAAGGTCACGGACATGACCTCTACCGACAACGTTCAGAACCCTTCAAATACGACCCCTGCGAAGGCTCCCGCGAAGGCCCCGGCGAAGGACCCCTGGGACCTCCCGGACGTGTCCGGACTAGTCGTGGGCGTACTCGGCGGCACAGGCGACCAGGGCCGTGGCCTGGCATACCGACTGGCCAGGGCGGGCCAGAAGGTGATCATCGGATCCAGGGCGGCGGAGCGCGCAGAGACGGCGGCGCAGGAGCTGGGCCTGGGCATCGAGGGCGCGGACAACGCGGAATGCGCCCGCCGCAGTGACGTAGTGATCGTGGCGGTGCCGTGGGAGGGCCACGCCAAGACGCTGGAGACGCTGCGCGAGGAACTCGCGGGCAAGCTGGTGGTCGACTGCGTGAACCCGCTCGGGTTCGACAAGAAGGGCGCGTACGCGCTGAAGCCGGAGGAGGGCAGCGCGGCGGAACAGGCGGCGGCGCTGCTGCCGGAGGCGCGCGTGACGGCGGCGTTCCACCACTTGTCGGCGGTACTGCTCCAGGACGAGGCGATCGACGAGATCGACACGGACGTGATGGTGCTGGGGGAGGAGCGGGCGGACGTGGAGATCGTCCAGGCGCTGGCGGGCCGCATCGCGGGGATGCGGGGCGTCTTCGCGGGCCGGCTGCGCAACGCGCACCAGGTGGAGTCGCTGGTGGCCAACCTGATCTCGGTGAACCGCCGCTACAAGGCGCACGCGGGCCTGCGGGTCACGGACGTGTAGCGGGACGCTGTAACCCACACCACAGACCGCGACAGAGGTGCAGCCAGCGGAGGGCGGGCGCGGGGCATGGGGGACACTGGAGGACGAACGACCTCTCCGTCCGACAGGAGCCACCCCCCATGCCCCGCCTCGCTCTGTACGCCCTTGTGCTCTGCGTCCTCTCGGTTGCCGCCGCAGTGGTCTCCTTCGTGGAGGGCAGCCTGCTGGGCATCGTGTGGGTACTGCTCGCGGGGATCACGTCGAACATGACGTGGTACTACGTACGCAAGGCGAAGCTCGAGAAGCAGCCAAAGACCCCCGCGCCTACTGCGTGACGACGGGAATCTCCGGAGTCCCCTGCCAGAACCGGTAGAACGCCTGCCCGAGTTCCCAGTCCCACTGGTTCACGCCCAGGGACCGCAGGATGGTGTGGACAACGTCGAAGAACACCGCGCCCACCCCTGGAACCCACAGGATGGCGAACACGGCGAGCAGCCCGAAGGGCGCGAAGGGCTCGACCTGCCGCCGCACGCCGTGGGACAGCCAGGGCTCGATGACGCCGTACCCGTCAAGCCCAGGCACAGGCAGGAAGTTCAAAATGGCCGCGGTCACCTGAAGCAGCGCAAGAAAACCGAGCGCGTACCGAAACGTGTCCGGCACCCCATTGAGCGCATGGAGCCAGAACGGCGAGGTACACACGACGGCGAACAGAACGTTCGTCAGCGGACCGGCCGCGGAAATGAGACTGTGCCGCCAGCGCCCCCGGATCCGCCCGCGCTCGATGAACACGGCGCCACCGGGCAGACCGATCCCGCCCATGATGACGAAGATGACGGGCAGCACGATGCTCAGCAGGGCGTGGGTGTACTTGAGCGGGTTGAGGGTCAGATAGCCCTTCGCGCCGATGGAGATGTCCCCGCTGTGGAGCGCGGTGCGCGCGTGGGCGTACTCGTGGAGGCAGAGGGAGACGATCCAGGCGCCGGTCACGAACAGGAAGACGGCGAGGCCGGGCTGCGCGGCGAAGCCCGTCCACACCGCCCAGCCGGCGACCGCGGTGACGGCGGCGATGCCGACGAAGACGGGGCTGATCCTGCGCTCGCTGCGACGGGTGGCGGCGGTGGTCATGGGCGGAAGGCTCCCGGGGTACGTGGTTGCCGTTGGCTGCGAAGCCGAATGGGTGGACGGTCGAATGACGACCGTACCGGTGGCCCGGCGTCAGAGGAACGTACCGAGGAAGCGCCACGGTTCCCTTCAAGACTTCCCCCGCCAAAAACCAGGCACCGCCCCCCCGCCCCCAAAACCCCCGAGCGAACCCCCACCCCCAACAGAGAGAATGACCCGGTGCGCTACCGAGTCCTCGGCCCCACCCAGGCACTCCGCGACGACGGCACGGCCGTCCCCGTGGGCGGGCCGCGCCTGCGCGCCCTCCTGACCGTGCTCGCCCTGCGCCCCGGCCGAACGGTCCCGCCGCGCACCCTGGCCGACGAGGTCTGGGGCGCGGACCCGCCGGCAGATGCGACGGGCGCGCTCCAGGCACTGGTCGGACGGCTGCGCAAGGCGCTCGGCGCCGACGCGGTGCACTCCTCGGAGGGCGGTTACCGCCTGACGGCCGACCCCGAGGACATCGACGTGTTCCGCTTCGAGCGCCTGGTCGGGGACGGCGTACGGGCGCAGTCGGACGGCGACCCCGGCAAGGCGGCAGCCGTCCTGGACGACGCGCTGTCCCTGTGGCACGACCCGGCGCTCGCCGACCTCCCGGACCGCTCGGCGGGCGCCGCCCGCTGGGAGGCCCTGCACCTGGACGCCCGGCGCACCCGCCTGTCGGCGTCCCTGGCGCTCGGCCAGGCCGACACGGCGCTCCCCGAGCTGACCGCGCTGTGCGACGCGCGCCCACTGGACGAGCCGCTCCAGACACTGCGCCTGCGCGCCCTACGGGACACGGGCCGCCCGGCGGAGGCACTGGCCGCGTACGAGCAGGTACGCGTCCTGCTCGCGGAGCAACTCGGCACGGACCCGGGCCCCGCCCTACAGGCACTGCACGCGAACCTACTGACCCCAGCCCCCGCCCCAACCCAAACCCCCACAGCCACCACCCCAACCCCACCCCACCGCCCCCATCCCCCCGCCGGCAACCTCCGAGCCCGCCTCACCTCCTTCGTCGGACGAACGGACGACATCCAGACGATCCGCGAGGAACTCACCCGCGTACGGCTCGTGACGCTGCTAGGGCCGGGCGGCGCAGGAAAGACCCGCCTGTCCCAAGAGGCTGCCGAGGCCATGGACGTACTGGACGGCGTATGGCTGGTGGAACTGGCCCCCGTGGAGGACCCGGACGCCGTACCGGAAGCAGTCGTCACCGCGCTCGGCGCCCGCGAGACGGTGCTGCGCGGCGCCGGAGCAGAGGAACTGCGGGCCGCGTCGGACCGGCACGGCGACGACCCGGTCGTCCGGCTCACGGAACACTGCGCGCGCCGCCGGATGCTGATCGTGCTCGACAACTGCGAGCACGTAGTGGAGGCGGCAGCCCGCCTCACCGAGCAGCTGCTCGGCCGCTGCCCCGGCGTGACGGTACTCGCGACGAGCCGCGAACCCCTGGGCGTACCGGGGGAGTTGCTGCACCCGGTCGAGCCGCTGCCGGAGCCGTTCGCGCTGCGGCTGCTCGGGGAGCGGGGCGCTGCGGTCCGCCCCGGCTTCCGCGTCGAGGACGACGAGCGGGCCGCCGCCGAGATCTGCCGCCGCCTCGACGGGTTGCCCCTGGCCATCGAACTCGCGGCAGCCCGGCTGCGGATGCTGACGCCCCGCCAGATCGCCGACCGCCTGGACGACCGGTTCCGCCTGCTCACCTCCGGCGCTCGCACGGTCCTCCCGCGCCAGCAGACGCTGCGCGCGGTCGTCGACTGGTCCTGGGACCTCCTGGACGAGAACGAACGAACAGTCCTGCGCCGCCTCTCCGTGTTCAGCGGCGGCTGCGACCTCCCGGCCGCCGAGGCCGTGTGCGGACCCGACGCCCTAGACGCGATCGGCTCCCTCGTCGACAAGTCCCTTGTCGTGGCGTCCCCTTGGGGCACGGAAGAAACCGTCACCGGTATGCGGTACCGCCTCCTCGAAACCGTCTCCGAGTACGCCGGAGACCGCCTCGACGAGGCCGGTGACCGCACGGACGCCGAGCGCGCCCACCTCACGTACTACCGCGAACTGGCCCGCACCACCGACCCCCGACTGCGCGGCCACGGCCAGCGCGCCGCGATCGCCCTCCTGGAGCGCGAGTACGAGAACCTGCGCACGGCGCTGCGGCACGCCGTCGCCGCGCGGGACGAGCAGGAGGCGCTGTGTCTGGTGCTGTCGCTCTCCTGGTTCTGGCAGATGCGTGACCTGCGCGTCGACGCGCGTAACTGGTCCCGCGACACCGCGGCCCTCGGCCCGGACCCCTTCGCCGAGCCCATCGCCCCCGCGCCCCCGCTCCACGAACGCTGCACCGACAACCCGCCTCCGCTCCAAGGCGAACTCCTCGTGGAGGCACGTCGAGAGGTGCACCTGCTGCGGCTCGCGTACATGGACATGGAGATCGCGACCTGGGACAGCGAGGAGGGCGCCGGGAGGCTGCGCGCCATCGCGCGGACGTACCGTCCCGGCCTCCCGCAGACCTGCCGCCCGCCCGGCAACCTCTGGTTCTACGCGGTGATGATGACCGGCGACATCGAGGGCCTGTGGACCCTTGCCGACGTCACCGTGCGGACCTGCCGCGAGCTCGGCTACACCTGGGAGCTGGCCCTCACGCTCCAGCTGCGGGCCAACATCCTCGCCAACCGCACCGACAGTTCGAACGACGCCGTGCGGGACGCGGACGAGGCCCTCGACCTGTTCACCCGGCTCGGCGACCGCTGGGGCGTCGCCGAGGCGCTGTCCGCGCGCGGCGAGGCGCACGAGCGCAAGGGCGCGTACGCCGAGGCCGCCGCCGACTACGCGGCCGCTATCGAGGGCGCCGAACTCCTCGGCGCGCAGGCCCAGGCCGCCCTCCTGAACGCGCGGCTCGGGCAGGTTCTGATCGAGCAGGGCGACGGCGAGCGCGGCGAGGCGCTGCTGCGCTCCATCCTCGACCCCGACAAGCGCCACGCGAACTCGGCCGGGCCCGCTGCCCGTATGTTCCTCGCCGGGCGGTACGGCGCCACGGGCCGGACCGGCGAGGCCCGGGAACAACTCCGGCTCCTCCAGGAGGAGTTCAAGGCGATGCACTTCATCGCCTTCCGGGGGCTCATCGCCGGGATGAACGCCTGGCTCGACGCGGCGGACGGCCTGGCGGACACGGCGCTCACCGGCGCCGCCGAGGCCCTGGACCTCGCACGCGACCCGCTGTCCCTGGTGATCGCCCCGCACATGCCGGCCCAGCACCTGGTCACCGCGGGCTGCGCACTGATCCTGAGCGGCGAGGCGGCCGACGCCCACGAGGCCGCCCGCCTCCTCGGCGCGGCCGACGGTCAGCTCCCACCCCGCCATGTGCGGACCTATCTGGAGCGTCACTCCCGCGAATCCGCCGAGAACGCGGTCCGCGCCCTCCTCGGCGACCGCGCGTACGAGGCCGCGTACGCCGAAGGCGGCGGCCTGTCTCTCGACGAGGCCACCGCCCTCCTGAGCCGCCACCACGACTGATCCGGCATCACGACTGATCCGGCATCGCGACAGACCCGGCGTCACGCTGCTGAACGTCAGTTCTTGGTGCGGAACTTGTGGATCGCGACCGGCGCCATCACGAGCGTGAGGGCCGCCGACCAGATCACCGTCACCCACACGGCGTGCGCGGCCGGGCCGCCCACCATCAGGCCGCGCGCGGAGTCCGCGAGCGTGGACAGCGGGTTGTAGTCCGTGAACGCCTGGAGCCAGCCCGGCATCGACTGCGTCGGCGCGAAGACCGACGAACCGAACTGCAGCGGGAACAGCACCAGGAAGCCCATGGCCTGCACCGACTGGGCGCTCTTCATCGTGACGCCGAGCACCAGGAAGATCCACATGATGGACGTGCCGAACATCGCGCTCAGGCCCACGGAGGCGAACAGGCCGCCCCAGTCGGTGATGTCGAAGCCCACCAGGACACCGACGATCATCATGATCGTCGTCGCGATGAGCAGCCGCATCAGCTCCACCACGATCTTGGCGAAGAGCACCGAACCCTGGCCGATCGGCAGGGTCCGGAAGCGGTCCATGATGCCGTTCTGGAAGTCCTGGTTGAAGCCCGTGCCCACCGCCATCGCGATGTTCATGCTCATCATCGCCATCATGCCGGGGACCACGTACTGCACGTACTGGTCCTTACCGCCGCCGAGGGCCTGGCCGATCGAGCCGCCGAAGACGTACACGAACAGGAGCGTGAAGACGATCGGCATCATGACCGCGTCGAACATCGACTCCGGGTCCTGACGGATCCACAGCAGATTGCGGCGGACCAGCGCGCCGGTGTGGCGGATGTGGGAGCGCAGGCCGATGCGCGCGTCCGCCTCGGGCCTGAGGGGCGGGGCGAGGGTGGTGGCGCTCATACGGCGGCTCCTTCGAGCTCGTCGGAGGAGGTGTCGTCCTGCGGGGCACCGGCCTTCTGGCCGGTGATGGACAGGAACACCTCGTCCAGGCTGGGCAGTTCGGTGGAGATCGAGCCGATCGTGATGCCGCGCGCGGTGACCGCGCCGACCACGGCGGTGAGCTGCTCGTCGCTGAGGATCGGGACCAGTACGGTGCCGGCCTCGGCGTCCACCGTCGACGTGGCGAGGCCGGTGAGGCCCATCTCGTCGAGCGCGGCGGACAGCGGGTGCAGCTCCAGCGGGTCGGCCGGGCGGATGCGCAGGGTGCGGCCGCCGACCTTCGCCTTGAGGTCGTCGATGGCGCCGCCCGCGATGACCTTGCCCCGGTCGATGACCGTCAGCTCGCCGGCCAGCTGCTCGGCCTCCTCCATGTACTGGGTGGTGAGCAGCACGGTCACGCCGTCGCCGACCATGCGGCGGACCTCGTCCCACACCTCGTTGCGCGTGCGCGGGTCGAGGCCGGTCGTCGGCTCGTCCAGGTAGAGGACGGACGGGCTGCCGATCATCGACGCGGCGAGGTCGAGCCGACGGCGCATACCGCCGGAGTACGTCCTCGCCGGGCGCGTCGCCGCCTCGGTGAGGGAGAACCGCTCCAGGAGCGAGTCGGCCCTGGCGCGGGCGTCCTTGCGGGACAGGTCGAGCAGGCGCCCGATCATGTACAGGTTCTCGCGGCCGGAGAGCTTCTCGTCGACCGCGGCGTACTGGCCGGTGAGGCCGATCACGCGGCGCAGCTGCCGGGGCTGCTTCACCACGTCGTACCCGGCGACGAACGCCGAGCCGGAGTCGGGGGTGATGAGGGTGGACAGGCACCGGACGAGGGTGGTCTTGCCGGCGCCGTTCGGACCGAGCACGCCCATGACGGTGCCCTCGTGCACGTCCAGGTCCACGCCGTCCAGCGCCTTGGTCTCGCCGTAGTGCTTGACCAGCCCCCGCACCGTGACGGCGACCGGGCGGCCGCCGACGTCAGGGTTCTTGTCGATTCGCGTCATGACGAACAAGCTGCCAGTCGCCACTGACAATTCACCGACATCCCACCGACATCCCACCGACAGCCCACCTACAGCCCACCTACATCCCACCGAGAGACGGCGACAGCCCGTCGACCGGGAACGATCGACGGGCTGCCGTGGTGCTGCTCGGGTTCAGTTGTGTTACTGAGTCAGAGTCAGTGGACCGAGTGCTCCTCCGCCGGGAACGTCCCGCCGACCACGTCCTGGGCGAATGCCTTCACCGCGTCGCCCATGACGCCGCGCAGATCCGCGTACTGCTTCACGAAGCGCGGCATCTTGCCGCCGGTGAGGCCGAGCATGTCGGTCCAGACGAGGACCTGGGCGTCGCAGTCCGGGCCCGCGCCGATGCCGACGGTCGGGATGTGCAGCGACCGGGTGACCTCGGCGGCCAGCTCGGCCGGGACCAGTTCGAGGACGACGGCGAACGCGCCCGCGTCCTGCGCGGCCTTCGCGTCGCGCAGCAGCCGGTGGGCGTCCTCGTCGGCGCGGCCCTGGACGCGGTACCCCATCGTGTTCACGGACTGCGGGGTGAGGCCCAGGTGGGACATCACGGGGATGCCGGACTGCACGAGCAGCTCGGTCTGAGCCAGCGAACGCTCGCCGCCCTCCAGCTTCACCGCGCCGACCCCGGCCTCCTTGACCAGGCGCGTCGCGGACCGCAGAGCCTGGACCGCGCCTTCCTGGTACGAGCCGAAGGGCAGGTCGCCGACGACGAGGGCGCGCTTGGTACCCCGTACGACGGCGGCGGACAGCATGGTCATCTCGTCGAGGGTGACCGGAACGGTGGTCTCGTAGCCCAGGTGACAGTTGCCCGCGGAGTCGCCGACGAGGATCACCGGGATGCCGGCCTCGTCGAAGACGGACGCGGTCATCGCGTCGTACGCCGTGAGCATCGGCCACTTCTCGCCGCGCTCCTTGGCGAGCGAGATGTCGCGCACCGTGACACGCCGGGTGCTCTTGCCCCCGTACAGCGCCTTACTGCCGCTCTTTCCTCCGTCGACCGTGGTGGCCGCGGGGTCCTGCGGGTTCTCGGGGCTGTTCTGGGCAGCCGAAAGCTGCGTCATCGCAACGGCTCCTTCTGTCGTCTCGAGGCGCCCTGACGGCGTCCCCGGATCCCCTCCATGGTGGCACCGAGCACGGACCCGGCGCCATAGGGGGTGTGCCACATGGCCGCGCCGGTCCCGCACCGGTTTCGTGATGTTTCCGGCTTCGTAAAGAGTGCTCCATGCTTCAAATACGAGACGGTCTCGTATCGAAAATGCTCTAGACTTTTTCCATGACCACTCCTGAGGTTCCGGCAGCCACGCGCATACCGGAGGCTGTGCACCGCCGCCGCTGGGCAATCCTCGGCGTTCTGATGCTCAGCCTGCTGATCGTGGTGCTCGACAACTCGATCCTGAACGTCGCGATCAAGACGATCTCGACCCCGGCCCCCACGGGCCTCGGCGCCACGCAGAGCGAGCTGGAGTGGGCGATCAACGCCTACACGCTGGTGTTCGCCGGCCTGCTCTTCACGGCGGGACTCCTCGGGGACCGCCTCGGGCGCAAGAAGGTGCTGGTCGGCGGTCTCGTCGCGTTCGGCCTCGGCTCCGCGCTCGCCGCCGAGTCGGGTTCACCCGTCCAGCTCATCGCCTTCCGGGCACTCATGGGCCTCGGCGCCGCCTTCGTGATGCCGGCCACGCTCGCCGTCCTGATGAACGTCTTCGAGCGCGACGAGCAGCCGAAGGCCATCGGCATCTGGGCGGGCGGCGTCGGCCTCGCCATCGCCATCGGCCCGATCACCGGCGGCCTGCTCCTCGACCACTTCTGGTGGGGCTCGGTCTTCCTGGTCAACGTGCCGATCGTGATCGTCGCGGTCGTCCTGATGCTGATCCTCGTACCGGACTCCCGCGACCCGAAGCCCGGCCGTATCGACCTCGTGGGCGTGGCCCTGTCCGTCGTCGGACTCGTCCTGCTGGTCTACGGCATCATCAAGGGCGGCCAGCTCGCCGACTTCACCGCTCCGACGGTCCTCACGACCATCGGCGCCGGACTCGCCGTCCTCATCGGCTTCGTCCTGTACGAGAAGCGCAGCGACCACCCGTCGATCGACATCTCGTACTTCAAGAACAAGGTGTTCTCGGCAGCGATCGCCGCCATAGCGCTCGTGTTCTTCGCGCTGATGGGCGTCACCTTCTTCAGCGTCTTCTACACCCAGAGCGTGCGCGGGTACTCGCCCCTGCAGACCGGCCTCCTGATGCTGCCGCTCGCCGCGTCCCAGCTGATCTTCGCGCCGCGCGCCCGCCTCGTCGTCGACCGCTTCGGCGTACGCGCCGTGACGACCGGCGGCCTGGTGCTCCTGGCCGCGATGCTCGCCGCGTTCAACCTCCTCGACGCCAACACCCCCATCTGGCTCCTCGAAGTCATCTTCTTCCTGATGGGTACGGGCATGGCCCACGTCATGACCCCCACCAGCGTCGTCATCATGCAGGCCCTGCCCCGCGAGAAGGCCGGCTCCGCGTCCGCGCTCAGCAACACGTTCCGCCAGGTCGGCGGCGCCCTCGGCATCGCCGTACTCGGCTCCGTCCTGTCCACGGCGTACCGCAGCCAGATCCAGGACAAGCTCGGCCTGCTGCCGCCCGGACTGCGGCACACCGCCGGCGAGTCCATCGAGGCCACCCTCGGCATCGCCGCGAAGCTCGGCCCGCGCGGTGACGCGCTCGTCGGCGCGGCCAACGACTCGTTCCTGCACGCCATGCACGTGACCGCCCTGTGCGGCGCCGCTGTGGCCATCGTCAGCGCCGTCGTCACCGCGATGTTCCTGCCGGGGCGCGCACCCCAGGAGGCGGTCGGGGAGACGAGCGAGGAGGCCGTCCGGGCGGGCCGCTGACCAGGCTTGAGACAATCGCCGCCGCGGAGTGACAGGGCGGCGGGCTGGGCGGTTGTCGCCCGTACGCAGGGCGACGGGAAGGCGGAGAGGCGGAGTGGCCGTGGACATGGTGGACGCGGGGCGCGCGGGACGGGGGCGCCCCCGCAGTGAGGCCGTCGAACGGGCCATCGTCGAGGGTGTCCTCAAGCTGATCGAGGAGGGCGTTCCGCTCACCGAGCTGTCCATCGAGCGGATAGCCCGGACGGCGGGAGTCGGCAAGGCGACCATCTACCGGCGCTGGTCCGGCAAGGAGGAACTCTTCGTCGAGGTCCTGCGCTGCATGGAGGAGCCCGAGCCCGAACTGCCCGGCACCTCCATGCGCGACGACCTCGTCGTCCTCCTGGAACACCTGCGCCGGCGCGGCGTCTCGATGCGTTCCTCGGTCCTCCTGCACAACGTCTTCGCCCAGATGAAGAGCCTGCCGCGGCTCTGGGAGGCGTACCACGCCACCGTCATCGAGCCGCGCCGGCGCGTCATGTTCGACGTGCTGCGGCGCGGCGTCGAGAACGGGGAGCTGCGCGCGGACATCGACATCGAACTCGCCAACGACTTCTTCGTCGGGCCTGTGCTCCTGCGCACGATGATCCGGCCCGACGCGCCGCTCGCCGACGATCTGTCCGAGCAGATCGTCGACAGTGCGCTGGCCGGGCTGCGGCCGCCGGACTGACGGTCCGTCGGCGGGGTCGAGGGCATCTGAACGTTGTGTGTTCGCTCTCGCTGCGGGCTCGGATAATGTGCGCGTTTCGTCACAGGGTCCCCGACACGCCGACGGGAAGGAACTCACGCCGCCCGTCCGTTCGTCCTCGTGCCTGTACGGCCGTCGTGGACGGCGAAGAGCGCGCCGATCATCCCCTAGGGTTTCTCAGGGCGACGTTGGTGTGCGGCAGGGCAGTGAGGCGACGACGGTATGGCGCAGGCGTTCAGGACGCGGACGGGTGACGGCGGTTCGGGATACGAGCCCGGAAGGTCCCCGCTGCGCCGCCTGACCGACGGGTGGCGCGGTGACCGTGGGATCTGGCGCCGGGGAGTTTTCCTGGCGATCGTGGCCGTGCTGGTCGCGGGCGTGATGCTGTTCCACGCGCAGATTCCCAACACCGTCGGAAACCTTGGGTCACTCACGGAGACGTTCCTGCCGTGGCTGGGTGTTCTGGTGCCCGTGTTGTTCGTTCTCGCTCTGCTTCGGAAGTCCGCCACCGCTTTGGTCGCTGTGCTGCTTCCTGCCATCGTGTGGCTCAACCTCTTCGGTGGGCTTCTCACCGGTAAGGCCGAGGCCGCCGGGCCCGGCGATCTGACCGTCGCCACGCACAACGTCAACGCCGAGAACCCCGACCCGGTCGGTACCGCCGACGACATCGCCGCCTCCGGGGCGCAGGTTGTCGCCCTGGAGGAACTCACCGCTTCCGCCGTGCCCGTCTATGAGCGGGCGCTCGCCAAGACGTATTTGTACCACGCTGTTGCCGGCACGGTTGGTCTGTGGAGCAAGTACCCGCTGAGCGGGACCCGGCCCGTCGACATCAAGCTCGGGTGGACCCGTGCGATGCGTACGACCGTCGCCACGCCTGCCGGTGATGTCGCCGTGTACGTCGCCCATATGCCGTCCGTGCGCGTGAAGCTGCACGCCGGGTTCACGGCAAGTCAGCGGGACACCAGTGCGGATGCTCTGGGCGAGGCCATCTCGCATGAGTCGCTCGGGAAGGTCATTCTGCTCGGTGACCTCAACGGCACGATGAACGACCGGGCGTTGAACGGGGTCACCTCGCAGATGCGGTCCACCCAGGGCGCCTCCGGCAGTGGGTTCGGGTTCAGCTGGCCCGCCTCGTTCCCCATGGCCCGGATCGACCAGATCATGGTCAAGGGGATTGCGCCCGTTACGTCTTGGACCCTGCCGAAGACCGGCAGCGATCATCTGCCTGTTGCTGCTCGGGTTGATCTCACTCGGGATTGAGGCCTTGGGGTGTGGAGGTTCGGGGTTTGGGTGGGGAGGCTTTTCCTACTCCCGCCATCCGTTCGTGATCGGCAGGCGGCGGTCCTTGCCGAAGCCCTTCGGTGAGATCTTGGTGCCCGGTGGGTATTGGCGTCGCTTGTATTCCGCCGCGTCCACCATTCTCAGGGTCTTCGCCACCAGTTCCGGGTCGAAGCCCGCCGCCACGATCGCGTCCGCCCCTTGGTCCCGGTCCACATACAGCGCCAGGATCGCGTCCAGCGTGTCGTAGTCCGGGAGCGAGTCCGTGTCCACCTGGTCCGGGCGCAGCTCCGCGCTCGGGGGCTTTGTGATCGAGTTCTCCGGGATCGGGGGCGTCTGGCCGCGGGCTGCCGCCGCTTTGTTCCGCCACGTGGCCAGGCGGAACACCGTTGATTTGTATACGTCCTTGATCGGGCCGTATGCGCCGACTGAATCGCCGTAGAGCGTCGAATAGCCCACCGCCAGTTCGGACTTGTTGCCCGGCGCGAGCACGATGTGGCCCTCCTGGTTGGAGAGCGCCATCAGCATCGTGCCGCGCAGTCTTGACTGGATGTTTTCCTCTGCCAGGCCTTTGAGGTTCAGCGCGCCCATGTACGCGTTGAACATCGGCTCGATCGGGATCGTGCGGAAGTTCAGGCCTGTGCGGGTTGCCAGTTCTGCTGCGTCGGTTTTGGAGTGGGGCGAGGAGTATTTCGACGGCATGGCGATGCCGTAGACGTTCTGGGCGGTTAGTGCGTCGCAGGCGATTGCTGCTGTCAGCGCTGAGTCGATGCCGCCTGAGAGGCCGATCAGGACTGAGGTGAAGCCGTTCTTTCTGGCGTAGGCGCGTAGGCCTGCGACCAGGGCTGAGTAGATCTCTTCCTCGTCGTCCAGGCGGGGGGCGTAGTTGCCGGTCAGCTCTGGTTCGTATGGGGGGAGCTCGTCTTCGGAGAGCGTTACGTGGTCGATTCTCAGGCCGTCGTCCACCGTGCCCTCGGGGGGTTCTGCTTTTGCCGGTGGGAGGTTCAGGTCCAGGATTACGCAGCCCTCTTCGAACTGGGGGGCTCGCGCTATTACTTCGCCCTCTGCGTTCACCACGATTGAATCGCCGTCGAAGACCAGTTCGTCCTGGCCGCCTGTCGTGGCTACGTACGCGAGTGTGCAGCCTGCCTCTTGCGCGCGCTTGCGTACCAGGTCCAGGCGTGTGTCGTCCTTGTTCTGCTCGTACGGTGACGCGTTGATCGAGATCAGGAGGCCGGCGCCTGCTGTGTGTGTGGCCGGGACCCTGCCTCCGTCCTGCCAGAGGTCCTCGCAGATCGCCAGGGCCACGTCGATTCCGTGGACGCGGACCATGGGGAGTGTGTCGCCCGGGACGAAGTAGCGGAACTCGTCGAACACGCCGTAGTTGGGGAGGTGGTGCTTGGCGAATGTCAGTGCCACCTCACCGTTGTGGAGGACCGCTGCCGCGTTCTGGGGGGCGCCTGGTGGTTGGCCGTATTTTGGTTGTGCTTTTTCTGAGTGGTCCAGGTAGCCGACGATCACGGGGATCTCGCCCTGGCCCTCTTCCGCCAGGCGCTCGGCCAGGGTTTTCAGCGCCTTGCGGGACGCCTGTACGAAGGACTCTCGTAGGGCCAGGTCCTCCACGGGGTAGCCGGTGAGGATCATCTCGGGGAACGCGACCAGGTGCGCTCCCTGGTCTGCGGCGTGCTTGGTCCAGCGGAGGATCGCCTCGGCGTTTTTGGTGAGGTCGCCTACCGTCGAGTCGATCTGATTCAGAGCGAGACGTAGTTGGGGCACCTGGTCATTTTATCGTCTGGCTGACGAGATGGCCTGGTCGTTTGGCCCAGTGGGCTGTGGGGCCTTTGGTGTTCTGGGCTGTTTTTGCCGGTGGGGGACGGCGCTCTTTTGGGTGCGGGGCCGCGGGGGCATGTACGTGCTCGCTGTTCTACGTGTTTACGTGGGGTTCAGTTCGCCCGGCGTGTGGTGCTGGTGGCTCCGCGCGCACATGCCCCCACGGCCCCTCCCGTCTCGTACGCGGCTGCCCGCCGGTGGGGTGTGCCCTTGGTCCGTCGGTCCGGTTTTACGGGGTCCTCAGTGGGCGGACGCTGTCTCTGATCACTATGTGGGTGCCCAGGAGGTGGCGTTGCTGGCCTGGGCGGGATGTGCCTGTGAGGGCCAGGCGGACTGCCGTGCGGCCCATCTCTTCCGCTGGGATGTGGACCGTTGTCAGGCCCGGGGTGATGTCCGCTGCCACCGGGTCGTCGTTGTAGCCCACTACGGAGATGTCGTCTGGCACTCGCAGGCCGTATTCCGCCAGTGCCTTTATCGCTGCTGCCGCTACTCGGTCGTCGCCTGCGAAGACTGCTGTGAAGTCCGGCTTGCCGTCGCACTTGGCCAGGAGGTCGCGCATCGCCTCGTAGCCGTTCTGCTGGCCGAAACCTATGCCGTGCAGGATCGCGTCCGAGCGCGGGACTCCGTGGTCGTCCAGGGCCCGGAGGTAGCCGGTTACTCGGTCCTCGCCTGTGGTGTTGTCCGGCTGGTAGCCGATCATGGCGATCTTGCGGTGGCCTGCTCCGAGGAGGTGGCTTGTGATCGCGTGTGCGCCTGCTCCGTTGTCGTATTCGACCACCAGGGCGGGGACGTCGGGCGCTGGGGCCGGTCTGCCGCAGAGGACCAGGCGGGAGCCTGCTGCTGCCAGTGCTTGTGCGTAGTGCGCCATGCGTTCGCGGTACTCGTCGTCCTCGATCACTCCGCCGACCAGCACTACGGCCTCTGCTGCCTGTTCGCGCATCATCTGGACCAGCGCCAGCTCGCGGGCCGCGTCTCCGCCCGTCGAGCAGACCAGGGTGAGCCGGTCGTGCTGCGCCGCCTCCATCTCGACGCCCTGCGCCACTGCCGCGTAGAACGAGCTCACCACGTCAAGCGTCAGGACCGCGATCGTCTTGCGGCCCGCGCCCGCCAGTGCGCGGGCGTGCGCGTTGACCACGTAGTCCAGGTCCTTTGCTGCTCGCTGGACCTTGGCGCGTGATGCCGCGGAGGTCGGGTAGTTGCCCGCAAGGACCCGCGAAACCGTCGCTACGGAGACGCCCGCGCGTGCGGCCACGTCACGGATGGTGACCCGCTCACCCACTGTTGTAGCTCCTCAACTTGCCTGTCCGGGGCGGGCGATGCCGCCCCGGACCATCATGGACGATGCCGTGCCGTCAGCGCGCGGCCTCGTACTCCTTGGCGAACTCCTCCATGGCCTTCTGGCCACCCTGGTTCAGCCACTTCTTGTACACGGAGTCCCAGTCGGAGAGCTTCTGGCGGCCGGTGACCGTCGCCGTCACGCCGTCGGCCATGATCTGGTCGAGCGTCGCTCCCTGCTTGTTGTACGTGTCCGACTGCAGGCCCCAGCGGTCGTTGGGCACCATCATCGGGACGACCTTCTCCTGCCACGCGTGCAGCCGCTTGATGACGTCGGCGTAGCCGGGCGCGTAGAGGACCTGCGGAGCGTCGCTCAGGTACACGAACGGCAGGTTCACCCTCGACTCGACCAGGCCGAGCGGCGTCGCGATCGGGTTGTTTTCCTTGTCCCGCTTGAAGTGCGTGCCCTCCAGGCCGAAGTGGGTCAGCTCGTACTCCTCCGTGCCGAACGGCGCCGCCAGGTAGTCAAGGATGCGCAGCATGAGCTTGACGCGGTCCTTGGAACCCTTCTTGATCACCGTGTAGCCGAACGCGCCCCGGCTCTGCTGGTAGCCCGGCGTCACGCCCTCGGGCACGTACGGGACCAGGGCGTCCAGGTCGAACGCGCCCTTGATGCCCGCCGCCGAACCCGGGTACGAGAGGAAGCCGTCCGTCATCGACAGGACCGAGCCGTTCCAGAACTGCGTCTTCAGGTCGACCTGCGAGACCGACGTGGCCTCGGGGTAGTACGAGCCCTGCTTGCGCAGCTTCGACATGAACTCGAGCGACGCCTTGAACTCGTCGGTGCCGGCGAAGTACGTCGCCTTGCCGTCCTTGATGCGCCACTCGTTGGGGGCCCCGTGCCACGTGGCGTGTGTCTTGTAGCCGAAGTAGGCCGTCATGGAGGCTCCGAGCGCCCACTTCTTGCCGCCGGTCGCGTCCTTCGCCATGGTCGCGAAGTCCGTGGCCGACATGCCCGGCTTGTAGCCCGCCTTCGCGAACGCCTGGCCGTTGAAGTACATCGTGTCCTGCGGCTTCGGGCGCTCCACCGGGACGCCGAAGATACGGCCCGAGATACGGCCCATGCCCTGCCACGCGTACGTCGGGATGCCCGCCAGGTTCGGGTAGTCCTTCACCGCGTCGCCCGACAGGTACTCCGTCAGGTCCGCGCAGCGCGACTGTACGAACTGGGCCTCGCGCGGCAGGACGTAGCCGCCGCCGATGTTGATGATGTCCGGGATGTCGTCGCCCGCGAACAGCGTCGCCATCTTGGCGCGGAAGTCCGCGTCGGGGACGACGGTGAACTCGACGTCCACGCCGAGCGCCTCGTTGATCGCCGTCCACAGCTTGTTCTGCGCCGCCGGCTTCGGCGGGGTGCCGTAGGTGATCGTGAGAACCCTGATCTTCTCCTTGCCGGTGCCCGGCTTCTCCGCCACCGCCTTCACCAGCTTGGACGGGTACTTCGTGTAGCCCGCCTGCACGCCCTCCGCGGTGGCCGCGAGGTCCGGCGTCGCACCCGACGCCGGCGTGTACGTCGGCCACGGGGCCGCCTTCTTGCCCGCGTTGCCGACCGAGCCGCCGTTACCGGAGTCGGTGGAGCAGGCCGTGAGGACGGACGGGGCGGCAAGGGCTGCGCCGCCGACTGCTATGGAGCGCAGCAGGGTGCGGCGCGACATCGAGGAACCGGACACGTGAATCGACCCTTCGGAACGGGGAGTTGACTAGCTCTTGATGGCGCCGGTGAGCACGCCCTTGGTGAAGTACTTCTGGAGGAACGGGTAGACGATCAGGATGGGGACGGTGGCGATCACCAGGACTGCCATCTGCGTGGTCTGCGGGGCCGAGACCATGCCCGCCTCGCTGATGCCGGTGTCGGAGATCTGCGCGCCGCCGATCACGTACGTGCGCAGCACCTGGGAGAGCGGCCAGTGGTCGGACTCCAGGTAGATCGAGGCGTTGAACCAGGCGTTCCAGTAGCTCACCGCGTAGAACAGTCCGACGACCGCCAGCGCTGCCTTGGAGAGCGGCAGGACGATGCGCCAGAACACCGTCCAGTCGCTCGCGCCGTCCAGGCGCGCAGCCTCGTACAGCTCCTCCGGGATGCCCTGGAAGAAGCCGCGCAGGACCACCAGGTTGAACACGTTGATCAGGACCGGCGCGATCAGGGCCGCGTACATGTTCTCCAGGCCCAGACCCTTGACCAGGAGGAATGCCGGGATCATGCCAGGGGGGAACAGGAATGTGAAGAGGATGACCAGGAGGATCGGCTTGCCGCCGAGGACTCCCGGGCGGCTCAGCGCGTAGGCCAGGAGCGAGGTGCAGGCGAGCGAGGCCAGCGTGCCGATGAAGGTGACTCCGACGCTGACGCCCAGTGCCTTGGTGACGATGCCTCCGCTGAGGATGTTGCGGTAGGCGCGCAGGGTCGGCTCCGTCGGCCACAGGACCCAGCCGCCGTTGGCGACCACCTCCTTGTTGGAGGCTAGGGACGTGGAGATGATGACGAGGAAGGGGATCAGGACCAGGGTCAGGACCGCGATGATTGCGAGGGCCTTGGCGATCTGGGTCAGGGGTTTCGGCTTTTCCATCCACGCTGGGCGGGTGGGGCGTATCGCTGTTGTCATTTGTAGATCCCCTGCTCGCCCAGCTTGTGTGCCACCCGGTTGGCGGTGAAGACGAGTACTGCGCCGACCAGGCCCTTGAACAGGCCTGCTGCTGCTGCGTATCCGGTGTCTCCGCCGACGATTCCCTGCCAGAACACGAACGTGTCGAGCACCTCGCCGACCCCCGGGCCCACCGACTGGCGCTGGAGCAGCATCTGTTCGAAGCCCACGGAGAGGATGTCGCCAAGCCGCATGATCAGGAGCAGCACGATGATCGGGCGGATGGAGGGGAGCGTGATGTGCCAGAAGCGGCGCCAGGGGCCTGCCCCGTCGATCGCTGCCGCTTCGTACTGCTGCTCGTCCACCTGCATCAGGGCGGCCAGGAAGATGATCGTGCCCCAGCCCGCGTCCTTCCAGACGATCTCCGCCACCACGAGCGGTCGATACGCGTCGGGGTTGCCGATGATGTCGACCGTGTGGAGACCCGAGTCACCCAGGAACGAGTTCAACAGGCCTGTGTCGGACAGGACTTGCTGGAACAGTGCTACGACGATGACCCAGGAGAGGAAGTGCGGGAGGTAGACGACCGACTGCACGAAGCGGCGCAGGAACTGCGACGTGAGGCTGTGCAGCAGTACCGCGATGGCCAGGGGGATCGGGAAGAAGAAGACCAGCTGGAGCACCGCTATGTAGAAGGTGTTCCACGTCGCGTGCCAGAAGTCCCCGTCGCCGAACATCCGGCTGAAGTTCGAGAACCCCACCCACGGGCTGCGCCAGAGTCCGTCGAACGGCACGTAGTCCTTGAGCGCCACCACGTTGCCGATGAAGGCCCCGTAGTGGAAGAGAAGGAAGTACGCCAGCCCCGGGACCATGAAGAGCAGCAGGGTGCGGCTGCTCCGAAAACGTTTCCCCAGGCTGTCCTGCTTATGGGCTTTTGACCCGCTGCCCGGGGTGCCGGGGGGCTTCACCGCCTCGGCATCGGGCCTGTCCTTCGCCACCGTGGGCACGGAAACCCCTCCGTTGTTGGAACAAGGTGAGCGGGAATCTAAAACGGTTACTAAGCCGGGTCAACCCCCCTGTGCACGCGAACTCTTGACCATCCTTCGGGCTTGGGCCTAGCCTCCTGGCATCCTGAGGTAACCGGTTACTAAAAACCCGCAATGCTGGAGGGTGGTAGCGCGTGGCAGCTCACCGACCGATCGCCGCACTTGCCATGGACGCCGAGGTGCTCGACCGGGTCATCCCGTCGGACCTGCGGCAACGGCTCGGGCGGTGCGCCGACCTCGCGCCCGTCCCGCTGACCGGACCCCTCGACACCCCGGAAGCCCGCGCCGTCCTGGCCGGAGCCGAGCTGCTGGTCACCGGCTGGGGCTGCCCACAACTCACCGGGGACGTCCTCGCGCACGCGCCCAGGCTGCGCGCCGTCGTGCACGCCGCCGGATCGGTCAAGCCCGTCGTGACCGACGCCCTGTGGGAGCGGCCCGGCATCACCGTGTCCTCCGCCGCCGACGCCAACGCCGGCCCCGTCGTCGCCTTCACCATCGCCTCGATCACCTTCGCCGTGAAGAAGGCCCTGCCCGTCGCCGCCCGCTACGCGCGTGGCTGGCCCGGCTTCACCGAGCGCGAAGGTGCCGACGGGCGGGTCATCGGCATCATCGGCGCCTCGCGTATCGGGCGGCGCGTCATCGCGGGGCTGCGGGAATCCGACGCCGGGTATCGCATTCTGCTCACCGATCCATATGTGAGCGCTGCGGAGGCCGAGGGGCTGGGGGTGGAGCTTGTCGAGCTTGCCGAGCTTTGTCGGCGGAGCTCTGTTGTGAGTGTTCATGCTCCTCAACTGCCTGAAACTCGGGGGATGTTGGGGGAGGAGATGTTGAAGCTCATTCCGGATGGGGGTGTGGTCGTGAATACGGCTCGGGGGTCGCTCGTCGACACCGAGGCGTTGACCCGGGAGTGTGCGGCCGGGCGGCTGGACGCGTTTCTCGACGTCACCCATCCTGAGCCGTTGCCTTCCGATCACCCGTTGCTTTCGCTGCCCAATGTCCTGGTCACTCCGCATGTGGCGGGTGCGCAGGGGAGTGAGGTGCGGCGGCTCGGGCTGTACGCCGTCGAGGAGGCGGAGCGGTTCGCCCGGGGGGAGGAGCTGGTGGGGAAGCTGGTTCGGGAGGATCTTGCGCGGCTGGCGTGAGGGGGCGGGGCCGGGCTGGGCTGCGGGGGTTGCTGAGGGCGGGCTGCGTGGCTCGCGTGCGGCTTGCGCGGCCATGAATGTAACCGTTTCCCGTCCGACCCATTGACCTCAACCGCCTTACTGGGCACGGTACTTGCCGGACTTCCCTCCTATCCCCAGGAGTAAGAATGGCACCGGTTACATCCAGGCTCCGAAGAGCCGGCACCACGTTCACGGCCGGCCTCGCGCTCGCCGCCTCCGCGCTCCTCGTCCCGTCGGCGGCCCAGGCCACCGACGGGAAACCCGAACACCCCGCGCACCCCGAACAGTCCGCCAGCACCCCCTATTACGTGGACTGTTCGGCCCCCACGAACGGCAACGGCAGCCTCGCCTCGCCGTACAACTCCCTGGACGCCGCCAACGCCCTCACCTACGGGCCCGGCGACCGGCTCTACTTCAAGCGTGGCGCCACCTGCAAGGGGCAGCTCAAGCCCAGCGGGTCCGGTGTCGCCGGCAATCCGGTCAGGGTGTCCCCGTACGGGTCCGGCGGTGCCCGGCCCGTGATCGAGGGCGGCGGCACCGTCTATGCCGCCGTCCATCTGCTCAACGTCGAGCAGTGGGAGATCACCGGCCTGGAAGTCACCAACAAGGGCGCCACCGACGCCGAGCGCAACGGCATCCTCGTCGAGCTCGCCGACCACGGCACCGGCACCCATTACGTCCTCGACGACGTATACGTGCATGACGTCAACGGCGGCGACACCAAGAACAGCAACGGCATCCAGTTCAGGGTCTCGGGGACGGCGACGCCGACCCGCTTCGACGACGTACTCGTCGAGAACAGCGAGGTCTACAAGGTCGACCGCGAGGGTCTGACCACGCAGTCCAGCTGGAACTGCCGCGCCATCTACGGCTGCACCAGCGGGCCCGCCTGGACCGCCAGCACGCGGGTCGTCTTCCGCGGCAACAAGATCCACGACATCGGCGGCGACGGCATGGTCGTCCGCGCCACCCGTGACGCGCTGGTCGAGCACAACGAGGGTTACGACATCTGGATGCGTTCGGCGGGCAACAACGCCGGCTTCTGGACCATCAACAGCGACGGGACCGTCTTCCAGTACAACGAGGTCCACCACGTGCGGCGGCCCGGCCTGAACGACGGCATGGCCTTCGACGCCGACTTCGGCACGCGCGGCGCCGTCTTCCAGTACAACTACACCCACGACAACGAGGGCGGCTTCCTGCTGCTGTGCGGGGCCTGCGGAGGCGGCGCCAACACGGCCGGGACGGTGGCGCGTTACAACCTCTCCGTCAACGACGGCTCCCGCATTCTGTACGCGGTGGGTGACGCCGCCGCCCAGATGCTCAACAACACCTTCTACATGAAGGCCGGTTCGACGACGGCCATCGTGGAGAGCAGCGGTGGCGCATCCACCACGCTGTGGAGCAACAACATCATCTACAACCTCGGCACCGGCGGCTACGGCGGCAAGCCCGCCGAGCACACCTGGCGCAACAACGTCATGTACGGCAACCACCCGGCCTCCGAGCCCGCCGACCCGGGCAAGGTGACAGCCGACCCGCAGCTCGTCGCCCCCGGCTCCGCCGACCCCGCCGGTTACAAGCTGAAGGCCGGCTCCCCGGCGCGCGGCGCAGGTCAGGTCACCACCGGCTCCGGCGGCAAGGACTACTTCGGCGGCCCCGCCCCCGTCGCCTGCCGTCCCGACATCGGCGCCCACCAGGCGTCTACGTTCGACGACGGCGCCTGCTCGGGCGGCACCAACCTGGTCGGCAACCCCGGCTTCGAGACGGGCACGCCCGCACCCTGGGCGCCGTCCGGCACCGTCACCGTCGACACCGCGAATCCGCACAGCGGCACCGGCGTCCTGCGCGTCACCGGCTACCCCAGCACGGCCGAGCAGAAGGTCACGGTCGAGCCCAACACGACGTACACGCTGTCGGGTTGGGGCCGTGTCGACGCCTACGACACCCAGATGGCCATCGGCGTGAAGAACTTCGGCGGGACCGAGACCCGGATCCCCGCGTTCAGCGCCTTCGGCTGGAAGACCGGCAGCATCACCTTCACCACGGGTCCCACCAACACCACGGCGACCCTGTACTGCTACACCCGTACCGGCAAGGGCAGCGGCTGGTGCGACGACGTGAAGATCGTCAAACAGTAGCCGGGCCGAGTACGAAAAGGCGCCCGCCCCCGGGGAACGGTCCCCGGGGGCGGGCGCTTTCGCGCGTGCGTGTCAGCGGCGGCCGAACGACGTCACATAGCCCGGCGCCGGCGAGCCGACACCCGTCACGTCGTCGTAGCCGGTGACGGCCTGGAGCGAGCTGTCCTTGCCGAGGCTGCGGACCGAGGTCAGCAGGCCGTCGGCCGCGTCGAACCCGTTCGCGTAGTCCACGCGGACCACGGCGAGGTCACGGCCGGTCGGCCGGTCCGTCACGTCGTGGTAGATCTTCGAGCCGTAGTGGTCGTAGATCGCCGGGTTGGCGAAGCCGAGCGGGTGCCCGCCGCGCGCCTCCTGGGCGAGCGCCTGGACGCCCGCGATGACGGGCGCCGCCAGCGAGGTGCCGCCGATGCGGTACTCGTCGTACTTGAGCGACCCGTCGGGGAACGTCTGCGTCTGGCCGACGAGGAAGCCCGTGTTCGGGTCGGCGACCGCGGCGATGTCCGGCACCGTCCGCATCTTCGCGCCGCCGTTGGCCCGCGCCAGCGCGTTCGGGACGACACCGCGCTGGTAGAACGGCTGCTTCACCGTCTTGCTGGTGCCACCGCCCGCGCCCGACGTGTACGCGCCCGGGAACTTGTCCCAGCTCTTGCCGTCCGCGGACAGCCCGGCCTTGAGCGTGCCCCAGCCGGTCTCGAACTTGTACGTGTCGCCCTTGCCGACGGCAAGCGACGTGCCGCCGACGGCCGTCACCCACGCCGAGTTGGCCGGCACGTCGACCTGCTTCGTGCCGGTGTTCGCGACCTCGTCGCCGTTGTCGCCGGACGAGAAGTAGAAGCCGATGCCCTCGATCGCGCCGAACTTGAAGATCTGGTCGTAGGCGGCGGCGAGGTCGGGGGTCTGGTTGGCCTCGATGTCGCCCCACGAGTTCGACACGATGTCGGCGAGGTGGCCGTCGACGATCTTGCCGAGCGAGTCGATCAGCGCGTCGTCGTAGCAGGACGCGGCGCCGACGTAGGTGATGTCGGCGGCGGGCGCCACGGCGTGCACGGCCTCGACGTCGAGGGTCTCCTCGCCGTACCAGCCCGCCGCGCCGCACTCCTCGGTCTTGGTGTAGTCCGAGGGCAGGACCTGCTTCAACTGGCCGCTGCGGTAGGCCGCGTCACCGTTGCGCTTGGCGTAGGTGGCCGCGTCCTTCGCGATCGTCGGCGAGGCGTACGCGTCCGTGATGGCGACGCGGACGCCCTTGCCGGTCTTCGCGCCGGCGCCGTAGGCCGAGCGCAGCTGCTTGCCGGTGTAGCCCTTGATGGCGTAGGGAGCCGCCTGGCCGTACGCGGACGGCAGGGTGCTCGCCGTGCGTGAGCCGAAGTACGACGAGTAGGGGCCGGCGTTGTGGAACACGGCGTCCGGCGGAGGCAGCGTCTCGTCGTGGCTCGCCTTGTGCGGCGCGGTGTCCAGGCCGGTCACGGTGAGGACCGCGCCGTCCAGGGCCGCGGGGGCGGTCGCGGTGGACGCGGGCGCGCGGTAGGTGTGCTTGCCCTTGGTGTAGTCGTGCAGCTGGGCGCCGAACGCCTTCTCTGCTGCCGCGACATCGCCCGAGACGGATATGTAGTGCTGGCTGACGCCGGTCACGGTCAGGCCCGAGGACTCGAGCCACTTCGTGACCTCGGATATCTGGGCCTTGGTCGCGCCGAAGCGGGCCTGCGCCTGCTTCGCGCTGAGGTACTTGCCGTACAGCTTCGAGTGCGGGTCGGACACGGCCTGCGCGTATGCCGCGAGGCCGTTCGCGTCGCGTCCCGCGAGGTACACGCGGGCGTGCACGGCGGAGCTGTTCGGCGTGGCGCCCTGGTCGGCCTTGGTCGTGGCCCACAGCGGCTTGGTGCCGGTCAGTGCGTCGCGGGCGCCCGGGTTCGGGTCGGCCTGGGCGACGGGTGCGGCGACGGCGAGTGCGCCCGCGAGCAGTGGCAGTGTTGCCGCCAGGCTCAGTGCGGCGCGGGCCGCGGCACGGGTGGATCTCATACAACCCCCTGCGAATGTGGTTCGTCGCGTGTGTGGCGACGGTGATCCGTGGGGCACCGGTGGACCGGTGCACGCAACTGATCACTGTTGCGCCGAACCGTTCATGCAAGGGGAATGGAAGCACCAAGAAGAGCCCAAGGAACGGTATTCGAGGGCGATTTGGGGTATTAAGCGATCGTGGCGGGGCGGGTCTTCCGCCTGGCGCGGGCGAGCTTTCTCGCGGGCCGGCCCTCAGGTCTCCCTACGTCCGGTCCTTCAACATCTGTGCCATCAGGTCGAGTTCGGACTTCTGCGCGGCGACCATGCCCGCCGCGAGCCGCCGCTCCACCCCGACCCCGCACCGCTCCACACACCCCTGCGCCATGTGGACGCCGCCCTTGTGATGGGCGGTCATCAGCTTCAGGTACAGCACCTCGGCCCGCTTGCCGCTCGCCTTCCGGAGTTCGTCGAGCTGCGCGTTCGTGGCCATCCCCGGCATCAGCGCGCCGTCCTGCCCCGGCGGCATGTCACCCATCCCCATCCACGCCATCGGCGGCTTCGCCGACACCTTGGGCAGCCCCCACAGATCGAGCCAGCCGAGCAGCATCCCGCGCTGGTTCGCCTGGGTCTGCGCGATGTCGTACGCGAGCCGCCGCACCTCCTCGTCGTCCGTGCGGTCGCGCACGATGTACGACATCTCCACGGCCTGCTGGTGGTGCACCGCCATGTCCCGGGCGAACCCGGCGTCCGCGGACTCCGCCCCCGGCACCCGAACGGCCGTCTCGCCGCCGCCGAGATTCCCGTCGGCGACCGCGTACGTCACCGCGCCGGCCGCGACGAGGACCGCCGCGACAGCCGGCGCGGCCCACGCCGCGCGCCTCACTGGGTCAGGCCGTTGGTGCAGGACGCCCCCGGCTCCGGGGTCTGCTCGCCCTGCACGTACGTGGAGAAGAAGGAGGCCACGGCAGGATCGGCGGCGCTCTTCACGGTCCGCTGATGCCCCCACGCGCTCAGCATGATGGGGTCCTTCTGCTCCTGGTCCGGGCTCATCAGCGAGTACGGCGTCTGCGACACCTTCGCCGCCAGCTGCTTCACGTCGGCCGGATCGGCCTTGTCCGTGTACGTCACCCAGACCGCGCCGTGCTCCATGGAGTGCACGGCGTTCTCGTTGGCGAGGGGTTTCTTGTAGACGTCGCCGTTGCAGTTCATCCAGACCTGGTTGTGGTCCCCGCCCACCGGCGGCGTCATCGGGTACGACACCTTTCCGGGGACGTGGTTGCGGGCCAGCTTCCCGGTCCACGTCCGCACCCCGTCCGGGCCCGTACGGAACGACCCGGCCGCCGCCTTGTCATCCACCTTCCCGCCGCCCTTCGACCCGCCGTCGCCCTTCGTCAGGGCCCACGCGCCGAACCCGACGAGGCCCGCGACGACGAGGCCGCTCACCACGATCGTCAGCACGCGGCCACGGCGCTCACGGGAACGCTCGGCGCGCCGCATCTCCTCTATCCGAGCCGTGCGCGACGCGGTGCCGGTGCTCTTGGGGGAACCCATGGTGAGCCCTTCTGGGAAAGGGGGGACGGGACGGGTGATCGAGCCCGCTGATCGTAGTGGGGACCGTGTGGCGCCCGCCATGCCGCGCGGCCTGGCGGCGGGGACTATGGGACGAGGCGCCTCAGCAGGCACTATGGGCACGGAGTCGTAAACATCCGCTGTTCGCACGATGTTCGGTCCGGGGTCGGCGAGCCGATCTTGGTCGGCAACGCGTACGAAACGGGGATGTGGTGGGATGCTCAGGAGCCTGCCGTCCGCGCCCCGCGCGGCGCCGACGCAGGCGGCCTGACCAGCAAGGATGGGTGGAAGCGGAAGATGGACAAGCAGCAGGAATTCGTGCTCCGGACACTCGAGGAGCGGGATATCCGGTTCGTCCGCCTGTGGTTCACGGATGTCCTCGGCTTCCTCAAGTCGGTGGCCGTGGCCCCGGCGGAACTGGAGCAGGCCTTCGACGAGGGCATCGGCTTCGACGGCTCCGCGATCGAGGGCTTCGCGCGTGTCTACGAGTCCGACATGATCGCCAAGCCCGACCCGTCGACGTTCCAGGTCCTGCCCTGGCGCGCCGAGGCCCCCGGCACGGCCCGCATGTTCTGCGACATCCTGATGCCCGACGGCTCCCCGTCCTTCGCGGACCCGCGCTACGTCCTGAAGCGGGCCCTCGCCAAGACGTCCGACCTCGGTTTCACCTTCTACACGCACCCCGAGATCGAGTTCTTCCTCCTCAAGGACAAGCCGCTCGACGGCACCCGCCCGACCCCGGCCGACAACTCCGGCTACTTCGACCACACCCCGCAGAACGTCGGCATGGACTTCCGCCGCCAGGCGATCACCATGCTCGAATCCATGGGCATCTCGGTCGAGTTCAGCCACCACGAGGGTGCGCCGGGTCAGCAGGAGATCGACCTGCGGTACGCGGACGCGCTGTCGACGGCGGACAACATCATGACGTTCCGCCTGGTCATGAAGCAGGTGGCCCTCGAGCAGGGGGTCAACGCGACCTTCATGCCGAAGCCGTTCTCGGAGTACCCCGGCTCGGGGATGCACACGCACCTCTCCCTCTTCGAGGGCGACCGCAACGCGTTCTACGAGTCCGGCTCGGAGTACCAGCTCTCCAAGGTCGGCCGCTCCTTCATCGCGGGCCTGCTCAAGCACGCCGCCGAGATCTCGGCGGTCACCAACCAGTGGGTCAACTCGTACAAGCGGATCTGGGGCGGCGGCGGCCGCACGGCGGGCGCGGGCGGCGAGGCCCCCTCGTACATCTGCTGGGGCCACAACAACCGCTCGGCCCTGATCCGCGTCCCGATGTACAAGCCCGGCAAGACCGGCTCCGCCCGCGTCGAGGTCCGCTCGATCGACTCGGGCGCGAACCCGTACCTGACCTACGCCGTCCTGCTCGCCGCCGGCCTCAAGGGCATCGAGGAGGGCTACGAACTCCCGCCGGGCGCCGACGACGACGTCTGGGCCCTCACCGACGCCGAACGCCGAGCCATGGGCATCGAGCCCCTCCCGCAAAACCTCGGCGAGGCGATCGCCCTGATGGAACGCAGCGAACTCGTAGCCGAGACGCTGGGCGAACACGTCTACGACTTCTTCCTCCGCAACAAGAAGCAGGAGTGGGAGGAGTACCGCTCCGAGGTCACGGCCTTCGAACTTCGGAAGAATTTGCCGGTGTTGTAAGGGGCCGGTGTTGTAAGGGAGTTGAGAGAAGGGGACGAGGCGCCTGGGGCGTCTCGTCCCCTTTGTTGTTTTGTGGTCGCTACCGTGGACGGTGTGTCAGAAGGGAGTGTGTGATGGCTGATCCGCTCAGAACCATCGTCGACGGGGTCGAGGTCGAGGTGCCCAACAGCATCCCCGCCATCCGGGACGCCCTGCCGGAGGGGCGGCGCGGTGAGTTCGACCGGGAGATCAACGCCGCCGGGGTGCACGAGATCCACGCCGTGATGCGGCACTGGATGCTGGAGGCCGTGCCCGATCCGGCCGCCGACGCCATCATGGAGCGGCTGGCCCGCGAGGAAGCGGAGAGGGCCGGAGCCGCGTGAGCCACCGTCACTCTCACCGCATCGCCTACGCCCCGCCCGCCGACGACACGCTCGCGAAGATGGCGGAACCGGTGCCCTTCCGGGCGGAACTGGAACGCACGCTCGGCATCGACCCCTACGGGCACGGGTCCCTGCCCATCGGCCGCTGGGCCGACCGCCGCGAGGCCACCGTGCGTGGCGTCATCGTCCGCTACTACGTCTCCGTCTCGATCCTGGCCGTGACGGTGGTGAGGCTCATCCCGGAGCCGTGACCGGGATTCACAAGTACGCCGGTGACACCGCCGCCTTGGTCAGGAGGCGCGGGGCGCCTGTGCCGTCCGCCGGGACCGAGTAGAGGTCCGCGCCGAAGTCGCCCGGCAGTGCGTATGTCAGGGTGCGTCCGTCGCTCCACACCGCCTGGTCGTCGACGCTCCGGGTCTCGGCCAGGGGGGTCTCGTGGTGGGTGCGGAGGTCGAGTACGTAGAGGCGCCATGGGGCGTCCGCCGGGAGGCCCTTCACGCGCTTCTTGTACGCGACGCGCGTGCCGTCGGGGGAGAGGGACGGGCACTCTACGTTCTCGTGGACGGTCGTCAGGGTGCGGGTCCGCGGGTCGCCTCTGACCAGGTACGTCTTTCCATGGGTCGCCAGCGTCGCGTAGAAGTGGCGGTCGTCGGCGGCGAATGTGATGCCCCAGAAGTTGATGTCCGCCGCTCGGTAGGTCCGGCCGTCCTTCACGACCCTGAAGTCCTCCAGGGTGGGGGTGAGGCGGCCCGTACGGGTGTCGACTATCGCCGCGCGTGTCGAGAAGTTCGTGCCCGCGTAGCTGTCGCCGCCCACGAACACCGTCCACGCCGCGTACCGGCCGCTCGGTGACACGCGGGCGCGGGACGGGATGCCCGGGAGTGCGTAGTGGGCTTTCTCCTTGAGCTGTGTGTCTAGGACCCGTGCTGTGTACGTGTCCCGCATTGCGCCCCGGTTGGCCGCGAGGCATACCGCCGTGCCCGAACTGGCGTAGAAGCGAAGGCACTTGATGGCTGATGCGGTGCGGGGCGCGTCGGGGTGGGACGCCGGGACCGTGGTGAGCTCGTCGCGGTGCGGGCCCCAGGCCATGTTCCGGAAGATGAGGTGGTGCGCGGTGACGGTGGTTTCGGTGGGCAGTGTCACCCGGCCGGCCGTGATCCTCGGGCCGCCCGGCCGCGCCTGGTCCCTGCGGTCGGCGCGCGCCGCCGCGTGCCAGACGGATGCCGTGGCTACGGCCGCCAGGGCGATGACCGTAGCCACCAGGACGAGGAGCTTGTTTCGGGTCGTCATGCGGGTGCTTCCTCCACGGTCGGGGTTCCTGGGCGGAACGCGTAGGCCACGGTGGCGGCGGCCGTCAGCAGAACGGCCGCCGTGCCCAGCGCCGTACGGTCGCCCCACGCCGTCCACGCGGCGCCGAAGCCGATGGAGCAGACGAACCTGGCGAGCGCCTGTCCGGTCTGTACGACGGCCAGCCCCGATGAGCGCAGTTCCTGCGGGATGGCCGTGGACGCCGCCGCCATCAGGACGCCGTCCGTCGCCGCGTAGAAGCTGCCGTGCAGCGCGAGGACCACGTAGGGGAGGGCGTTGCCGTGCCAGGGGGAGAGGAGTAGGCCGTACGCGGCCAGCAGCGCGACGTGTCCGGCGAGGAACACGCGCCAGCCGCCCACGCGGTCGGCGAGCCGGCCGAGCGGTGCGGCCAGCAGCAGAAATGCCCCCGCCGTGCCCAGGGGAAGCAGCGCGAACCATTGGTCCGGGACGCCGAGTCGCCGCTGGAGCAGCAGGTAGACGAAGGAGTCGCTGACGGTGGCCAGGCCGAGGAGCAGGGCGCAGATGGTGGTACGGCGGATCTCGCGGCGGTGGAGGAGGGCCAGGGCGGAGCGGAAGGTGGGGCGGCGGGAGGGTGCGGGCACGGGGGCGGGGGCGGTTCCGGTCGGCGGCTCGGGTGCCGCGCCCTCGCCCGGGGTGGGCCTGGGGACGCCGCTCACGTCCGGCTCACGCTGCGCGGGGGTGGCGCTGACGTCCGGCCCACGCCGCGCACGCGTGTCGCCCACGTCCGGCCCACCCCGCACACCCCGGCCCGGCACGAACAGCACCAGCACCACCACCCCCACCAGCGCCACGCAGAAGCTCACCGTGAAGACCGCGTCGTAGCCGTCCGTCGTCGCGCGCAGGATCAGGAAGGCGGCGAGTGGGCCCAGGAGGGCGCCCGTCGTGTCCATCGCTCGGTGGACACCGAATGCCCGGCCGCGCGTGGTCGGCGTGCTGCTCAGGGAGATCAGGGCGTCGCGCGGTGCCGTGCGCAGGCCCTTGCCCGTGCGGTCGGCCGCCAGGACCATGCCGATCGTGGGGAGCGTGGCGGCCAGTAGGAGCAATGGTTTGCAGAGGGCCGAGAGCCCGTAGCCGAGCAGGGCGACCGTCTTGTGGCGGCCCTCTCCACGGTCCGCGAGGTGGCCGCCCGCCAGACGGACCAGCGCCGAGAAGCCGTTGTAGACGCCGTCCAGGAGACCGAAACCGAGTGGGGTCAGGCCGAGGCCCGCGACGAGGTAGAGCGGCAGGACCGCCGTCACCATCTCGGACGAGACGTCGGTGATGAGGCTGACCGTGCCGAGGGCGAGAACGGTGGGGGCGACCGCGAAGCCGCGCCGCCCGGCGGGTGGCCGGGCGGCGGGTTCCGCGGACGCGCTGCTGCGGGCGTCCGCCAGGTACACGTCAGGACGTCCAGATGCCCGTGATGTCCTTGCCGGACGCCGCGTTGCCCGCGTGCGGGAGGCCGTGCATGTCCTCCAGGGTGCGCAGGACGTCGTAGTGGTTGTACGTCGTCGCCGACGTGGAGCCCGGGGTCACCCGCTGGCCGTAGAGCACCGTCGGGATCTTGTTGCCGGCCAGGCGGTTGTCCTCGTCGAAGGTGACGACGAGGAGGCTGTTGTGCGTCTTCGCCCAGGTCGCGTAGGCGGACAGGTTGTTCTTGAGCCACGTGTCACCCGTCGACACGGAGCAGTCGTGCATGTCGCTGCACAGGTCGGGGATCACGAAGGACACCTGGGGGAGCGTCGAGTAGTCCGTCGGGAACTGGGCGAAGGTCTTCGCCGAGGAGGCCGGGACGTTGCTGAAGCCGAACCACGGGTTGTGCTTACGGGCGTAGCGGCCGGACGAGCAGGTCGTCGAACCCTGGCTCGGGAGGCCCTCGTTGTAGCTTCCCCACGACTTGCCGGCGGCGATCAGCTCGGAGGCGAGGTTCGGCTGGGAGGAGAAGTCCGGCGTGTAACAGCTGTCGTCCGTGACGCCCTGGGTCGCGCCGGAGAACAGCGCGAAGTAGTTCGGCTGGCTCGGGTGGGTGAGGGCGTAGGACGCGGTGAGGTTGGCGCCGTTCGTCTTGAGGCTGTTGAGGTACGGGGCACTGGAGGAGCCGATCACCTGGTCGTACGCGTGGTTCTCGAAGACCACGACGACGGTGTGGTCCGGGGTCGGGACGGCGGGCGCGGCGTGCGCGGACGAGCCGCCGAGCCCGGACCAGAGCGCGGCGGACGTGACGGCCAGGGCGAAGGTGGACGCGAGCGCGGCGGCGCGGCCGCTGCGGAACGGTGATGATCTGCCGAGCACGTGAGACCTCCGGTGGGGGGAGAGGCGGCGGCGGTGCGGCTAGAGCATGGTCATGCCGTGGACATGCCAGGATGCTCCTGTTCTACGGGCGTGTGAAGCGCCGGTGAACCCTCGGAGCTCGTGAGCCATGTGTTCCGTGAGTCACGCGCTGCGGAAGTCATGCGTTCCGGGAGCCATGTACTCCGTATGCCCGGCGCCGCGCGACCTCAGTGCCGCGTGAGCCCCAGCACCCCGTAAGCCCAGTACCCCGTAAGCCCAGTACCCCGTAAGCCCAGTACCCCGTAAGCCCAGCGCCGCGCCCCCTCAGCGCTCCGCCAGTGGCGCAGGCGCCTGCTGCACCGTCCACCCGTTCCCGTCCGGGTCCGTGAAGAACATGAACGAGTTCCACACGTCGCCAGGACCCTCCTCCCAGCCCGTCGGGCCCGCGTGCTGGACCGGGCTCACGTCCACGCCCCGCTCCACCAGCTCCGCGCGCCGCCGCGATGTCCGTCACGCACAACTGGAGCCCGGTGAGCGACCCCGGTGCCATCGGCCGTTGCCCCGGCGCGCCCGGCATGCCCTGCATCAGCGTGATGGAGCAGCGCGAGCCCGGCGGAGTCAGCTGCACGACGCGGATGCCTTCCGCGACCACCTGGTCCACGTCGACGCCGAAGCCGATCTGTTTCTCGTAGAAGTCCTTCGCCCGGTCCACGTCCGAGACGGGCACGACGACCACTTCGAGGGTCCATTCCATACGTGCTCCCCTTCCGGCTGCGCGGAGCGCAGGGCGATTCGGCCCCCGCTCCTTCGATGCTCTCGTCAAAGGGGAGACCCCGCACGCGGGCGGAACTCATCGGCGAAGCCTTAGGCTCTGGACGAGTGCGTGATCGAACAGGAGGACCTGCGATGTCGTTGCCGCAAGGGCGCAGGAGCAGCACGTTCACGCGGCTGCTGCGGCACGGTTTCACCGACCCCTCCGCCGCCGAACGGCTGCTCGACGCGCCCGCGCTGTCCGCGGTGCGCTCCGATCCGCTGCTCCTTGACGCGCTGGGCGGCACCGCCGACCCCGACCTGGCGCTCCTCGGACTCGTGCGGCTCGTCGAGGCGCAGGCCGGGGACACCGAGCGCCGCGAACTCCTCGACACGCTCATCGCGGCCAAGCCGCTGCGCGACCGGCTCCTCGGGGTCCTCGGTTCGTCCGAGGCGCTCGCCGACCATCTCGCCCGGCACCCGCTGGACTGGCAGGCCCTCGTCACGTACGAGCCGTCCGACCTGCACCCCGGCGTCGAGGAGTTCGAGCAGGGCCTCGCCGACGCCACCGACCCCGTCGCGCTCCGTGTGTCGTACCGGCGCTGCCTCCTGTCGATCGCCGCGCGGGACGTCTGCGGCACCACCGACATAGTGCAGACGGCCGCCGAACTCGCCGACCTGGCCACCGCCACCCTGCGCGCGGCCCTCGCCCTCGCGCAGGCGGACGCGCCCGGGGACGCCGAGCTGTGCCGGCTCGCGGTCGTCGCGATGGGCAAGTGCGGCGGGAACGAACTCAACTACGTCTCCGACGTGGACGTCATCTTCGTCGGCGAGGCCGCCGACGGGGCCGACGAGGGCAAGGCGATCCAGGCCGCGACCCGGCTCGCCTCGCACATGATGCGGATCTGCTCCGAGACGACCGTCGAAGGCACGATCTGGCCCGTCGACGCCAACCTTCGCCCCGAGGGCCGCAACGGCCCCCTCGTCCGCACCCTCTCCTCCCACCTCGCCTACTACCAACGATGGGCCAAGACCTGGGAGTTCCAGGCCCTCCTCAAGGCGCGCCCGGTCGCCGGTGACCTCGCGCTCGGCGCGGAGTACGTCAGTACGCTCGCGCCCCTCGTCTGGCAGGCCGCCGAGCGCGAGAACTTCGTGGCCGACGTGCAGAAGATGCGCAAGCGCGTCGTCGAGAACATCCCGGCCGGCGAGGTCGAGCGCGAGCTGAAGCTCGGGCCCGGCGGCCTGCGGGACGTCGAATTCGCCGTACAGCTCCTGCAGTTGGTGCACGGCAGGACCGACACGTCGCTGCGCAGCGGTACGACGCTCAAGGCCCTCGCCGCACTCGCCGACGGCGGGTACGTCGGACGGGTCGACGCCGTGCAGCTCGACGACGCCTACCGGTTCCTGCGCACCCTCGAACACCGCATCCAGCTCTACCGGCTGCGCCGCACCCACCTCGTCCCCGAGGGCGACGCCGACCAGCGGCGCATCGGCCGCTCCATGGGGATGCGCACCGAGCCCATCACCGAACTCAACCGGGCCTGGCGCCGGCACACCTCCGTCGTCCGCCGCCTCCACGAGAAGCTCTTCTACCGCCCGCTGCTCGACGCCGTGGCCCAACTCGCCCCGGGTGAGACGCGGTTGAGCACGGGCGCCGCGCGCGAACGGCTCGTGGCCCTCGGGTACGCCGACCCCACCTCGGCCCTCCGCCATCTGGAGGCGCTGGCCTCCGGCGTGTCCCGCAAGGCCGCGATCCAGCGGACGCTGCTGCCCGTACTCCTCGGCTGGTTCGCCGACTCCGCCGACCCGGACGCCGGGCTGCTCAACTTCCGCAAGGTGTCCGACGCGCTCGGCAAGACGCCCTGGTACCTGCGGCTGCTGCGCGACGAGGGCGCGGCGGCGGAGAATCTGGCCCGCGTCCTGTCGGCCGGCCGGCTCGCGCCCGACCTGCTGATGCGCGCGCCCGAAGCCGTCGCTCTCCTCGGCGACCAGCGCGGCCTCGAACCGCGCGAGCACGCGCAGTTGGAGCAGGAGGTGCTGGCCGCGGTCGGGCGCGCCGACGGCGGCGAACAGGCCGTCGTGGCGGCCCGTGGCGTACGGCGACGCGAACTGTTCCGTACGTCGGCCGCCGACATCATCGCGTCCTACGGCACCGAGGACACCCCCGCCGAGCCCGACCAGGGAGCCCTCGTGGACCGGGTCGGCTCCGCGGTCTCCGACCTCACGGCGGCGACCCTCGCCGGGACACTGCGGGCCGTCGTGCGCGCGGGGTGGGGCGACGAACTGCCCACCCGGTTCGCCGTCATCGGCATGGGGCGCTTCGGCGGCCACGAGCTGGGTTACGGGTCCGACGCCGACGTCCTGTTCGTCCACGAGCCGCGTGACGGCGTCGGTGACCAGGAGGCGGCCGAGGCCGCGAACCGGGTCGTCGCCGAGATGCGCCGGCTGCTCGCCCTGCCGAGCGCGGACCCGCCGCTCCTCGTCGACGCGGATCTCCGTCCGGAGGGGAAGTCGGGCCCGCTCGTGAGGACCCTCAAGTCCTACGAGGCGTACTACCGCCGGTGGTCCCTCGTGTGGGAGTCGCAGGCGCTCCTGCGGGCCGAGCCCGTCGCGGGCGACGCGGATCTCGGGCGGCGCTTCATCGAACTGGTCGACCCGCTGCGGTACCCGGCCGAGGGGCTCGGGGAGGACGCCGTACGGGAGATCAGGCGGCTCAAGGCGCGCATGGAGTCGGAGCGGTTGCCGCGTGGCGCGGACCCCGCGCTGCACACGAAGCTGGGGCGCGGCGGGCTCTCCGACGTCGAGTGGACGGTTCAGCTCATGCAGCTCCAGCAGGGCTGGGCCGAGCCGGGCCTGCGCACGACCCGCACCCGGGAGGCGCTCGCGGCGGCGTGCGCGGCGGACCTGATCCCGGCGGACGAGGCGGCGATCCTCGACGAGGCCTGGGTCCTGGCCTCCCGCGTACGCGGCGCGGTCATGCTGGTCCGCGGCCGCCCCGGCGACACGTTCCCCTCCGACGGCCGCGAACTCGCCGCCGTGGGCCGCTACTTGGGCTACGACCCGGGCCACGTGGGCGACATGCTGGACGACTACCGCCGGGCTACGCGCCGGGCGCGGGCGGTTATGGAGGAGCGGTTTTACGGGGCGTGAGGGGTCGCCGGGGGCGAGACGGGGTGGAATGGGGCGCTGCCCTTTCATCTCCCGGCCGGGCCATCCTGGCCGGTCCGAAAGGGGCGCCGCCCTTTCATCTGCCGGCCGGGCCATCCTGGCCGGTTCGAAAGAGGGGGGCGCCCTCTTTCATCCCCCGGCCGAACGCTCAGCGGCCGGTTCGAAAGGGGGGCCGCCCCCTTTCATCCCGCCGCAGCGGCGCTCAACCCCCACGGCCCCAATCGGCGGTGCCAAGCCCCCGCAAGCCCCTCCCCGAGCGCCGCAGGCACCCCGTTCAAGCCAAAAGCAACCCCCGCGCCTCCGCAATAAGCCCCCTAAGCGCCAGTTCGAACGCCCTGTCCGGGCGCCCGGCGGCGCCCATCGCCGCCAGTGCCTCAGCGAGACGCGGCGTCACCGTTTCATCCGCCGGTTCCCACATCGTCTCCGGCGCCGCCAGGTCAAGCGCTGAGCCCAGTACGACGTTGTCCAGGCCGATGATCACCGGCATCACGTCCGCCGGGGCGAACCCCGCGTCCAGCAGCAGGCCGGCGGCCAACTCGTACTGCTCAAGCACCCGCGGCGCCCGCACCGGCGACGTCGCGAGCAGCGGGATCGCCTTCGGATGGGCGGCGAAGGCCGCCCGGTAGGAGCGGGCCCAGGCCGCCATCGCCTCTTCCCAGGGCAGCCCCGGCGACTTGAGCGGCGTCGGGTCGATCGCCTCGCAGACCCGCTCCCGCAGCAGCTCGACGATCCCGTCCCGCCCGTCCACATGGTGGTACACGGACGCCGTCTGCACCCCGAGCTTCTTCGCGATCTGCGGAACGCTGAACTCGCCCTTCTCGTCGACGAGTTGGAGCGCCGCAGTGGTGATCCGTTCCCTGTCCAGCAGCGGCTTGCTCGGCCGTCCCATCGCGCGCTCTCCGAATCTGAGGTCTTCCCGAATGCTCTACGGGAGGCTACATTGCCGAAACCGAAAGCCTTTAGGTTTTGCTTCCCGGCCCCCAGGACGACACCTCCGGGACCCCGTCCCCGCCCGCCGCACGAAGGGCTTCCCCACCCATGCCCGTAACCTCCCCGCAGTCACGGACCAGCGCGAGCACCACCACCCAGGACACCGGGCCGACCCTGCGCACCGGCACCCTCGGCACGTCCGACATCGCCTTCTTCGTGGTCTCCGCCGCCGCCCCGCTCACCGTCATGGCGGGCGTCGCCCCGTTCGCCATCGCGCTCGGCGGCATCGGCGCCCCCGTCGGCTACCTCCTCGCCGGCCTCACCCTCGCCGTCTTCGCCGTCGGCTTCACTACGATGAGCCGCCACGTCCGCAGCGCCGGCGCGTTCTACGCGTACATCACGCGCGGCCTCGGCCGCACCGTCGGCATCGGCGCCGCCCTGCTCGCGATGGTCGGCTACAACGGCATGGAGATCGGCGTCTACGGCCTCCTCGGCACGGCGACGCAGGACACCCTGCACTCCCTCTTCGGCATCGACATCCCCTGGCTGCCGGTGTCCCTCGCCGGGCTCGTGCTCATCTGGTACGGCGGATTCCGGTCCATCGACTTCGGGGCCAAGCTGCTCGGCATCCTGCTCTGCGCGGAGACCGGCATCCTCGTCCTGCTGGCCGGCGGCGTCCTGCTCAAGGGCGGCGCGCACGGCCTGTCCGCCGCGTCGTTCGCGCCGGGCAACGTGTTCGTGCCCGGCACCGCCGTCGTCCTGGCCTTCGCCTTCGCCGCGTTCACCGGCTTCGAGTCGACGGTCATCTACCGCCGCGAGGCCCGCGACCCCGGTCGCACCGTGCCCCGCGCCACGTACATCGCGGTCGCCTTCCTCGGCCTGTTCTACGCGTTCATCGTCTGGACCGTCATCCAGGCCTTCGGCGACGCCCAGGTCGTCAAGGCCGCGGGCGACGACCCGGCCGGCCTGTTCTTCTCCGCGATCACCACGTACGTGGGCGGCTGGGCGGCCGACCTGATGCACATCCTCATCGTGACCAGCGTCATCGCCTGCCTGCTCGCCTTCCACAACGCGATCAACCGCTACGGCCTCGCCCTCTCCGAGGAGGGCGTCCTGCCGAAGTCGTTCGGCCGCGTCCACGCGAAGCACCGCTCCCCGTACGTCGCCGGGCTCGCCCAGACCGTGCTCGGCGCCGTCGTCGTCATCGGCTTCTGGGCCGCGGGCGCGGACCCGTACGCGCAGCTGCTCCTGTGGGTGAACACGCCCGGCATGATCGGCCTGATGGCGCTCCAGCTGCTCGCCGCGATCGCCGTGCCGTTCTACTTCCGCCGGATCACCCACCAGGAGGGTGCGCTGCGTACGGTCGTCGCGCCGATCGCGGCGACGGTGCTGCTCAGCCTCGCGACCGTCCTGGTGTGCACCCACCTTGACCTGTTCACCGGCGCGTCCCCGCTGGTCAACGTCGTGCTGATGGCCGTGGCGCCAGCCGTCTTCGTGCTCGGGCTCGGGCTTGCGTGGCGCCTGCGGCGTACCAAGCCCGAGGTGTACGAGCGGTTTGCCGCGGAGCCGGACGGCGAGTCGGCCTGACCTTTTCCATCCCCCAGCCCGCCCCTTCCCGAAGTCCCGGGGCTCTGCCCCGGACCCCGGTCCTCAAGCGCCGGACGGGCTGGTTTGTGCCCCACCCTGAACGGAGTTCACCCCCATGCCCGCAGCCGACCTCCTCCTCACCGGTGCCCGCGTCCGTACCCTCGACCCCGCCCTGCCGGAGGCGACCGCCGTGGCCGTCCGGGACGGACTGATCGCCGCCGTCGGCGGTACCGAGGAGCTCGTACGGGACTGGAACGGACCCGGCACCGAGCGCGTCGACCTGACCGGCGCGACCCTCGTGCCGGGCCTCGTCGACGCGCACAGCCACCCCGTGTGGGGCCTGGAGATGGCGACCGGCGCGGACCTGTCCGGCGTACGGAACCTCGACGAGCTGCGGGCCGCCCTGCGCACCGCGCCGCGCGTCGACGGCTGGGTCGTCGCCTGGGGGCTCGACCACAACGCGTTCGCCGGTCACCCCATCGACCGCACGCTGATCGAGGACGTCCTCGACGGCGCCCCCGCATTCGTCCGCCTCTACGACGGGCACTCCGCGCTCGCCAGCGGGGCCGCCCTCGCCGCCGCCGGGATCACAGGGCCGCGCGAGTTCGCGCAGCGCGCGGAGATCGTGTGCGACGCGGACGGCCGCCCGACCGGGTTCCTCGTCGAGCACGCCGCGATGGACCTGCTGGTCGACGTCATGCCGAGGCCGTCCTTCGCCGAGCGCCGCGCCCGGCTCCTCTCGCTGCTGTCCGACATGGCCGCCACGGGCCTGACCGGCGCCCACGTCATGGACCTCAGCCACGCCGACGTACCCCAGCTCCTCGCCTCGGTCGAGGAGGAGGCCGTGCTTCCGCTGCGGCTGCGGCTCGCGCCCTGGTGTATGCCCGGCGTCGACAAGGCCGGCCTGGACGAGCTGATCGCCCTCCAGAGTGTGGCCGGGAAGCACTGGCGGGTCGGCGGGGTCAAGTTCTTCATGGACGGCACCGTCGAGGGCGGCACCGCGTGGCTGGAGCACGCGGACTGCCACGGCCAGGGCACCGACGCGTTCTGGCCGGACCCGAAGGCGTACTCGGACGCCGTGCGGTATCTGCACGAGGCCGGCGTCGGCACCGCGACCCACGCGATAGGGGACGCGGCCGTGCGGCACGTCCTGGACACCGTCGAGTCCCTGGGCGCGAGCGGCCGGGGACGGCACCGCGTCGAGCACATCGAGACGGTGCCCGACGACACGGTCCCGCGGTTCGCCGCGCTGGGCGTCGCCGCCTCGATGCAGCCGCCGCACACCGCGTACACCCGCGGTGACCACGCCGACGAATGGTCGAAGCGGCTCGGCACGGAGCGGGCCTCGCGGGCCTGGCGCATCCGGGACCTGCGCGACGCGGGCGCCGTTCTCGCGCTCGGCTCCGACTGGCCGATCGCGCACTACGACGTGCGCCGCGTCCTGTCCATGGCCCGGGTGCCGGAGGGCGCGGCGGGTCCCGGGCAGGGGCTCACGGGGCTGATGGCGCTGGAAGGCTGTACGTCACACGCGGCGCTCGCCGCCGGTGAGGACGCGGGGCGCATCGCCGTCGGTCTGCGGGCCGACCTCACGGCGTTCGGCCTCGACCCGGTCGAGGCCCCGGCCGACGAGGTGGCGAAGGCGCCGGTGCGTCTGACGACGGTGGGCGGGCATGTCACGTACCGGGCTGTCTGACGACGGCTACGCGCACCTCACGTACTGGCCGCTCTGACGACGCCGGCGGACCCGTCACCTACCGGGAGGTGTGACCCCGGACCGGACCGGTTCGGGGTCCGTGCCCCCGGCACGGGCCCGCCGCGTCCTGCGCGGAGCGCTCTCGTCCACGTAGCGCGGCAGCGAGTACGGCAGCGCCCCGTACCAGAGCCGTGCCACCGTGAAGCCGAACGCGAGGCACATCATGCCGCCCACGGCGTCCAGCCAGAAGTGGTTCGCCGTGGCGACGATGACGACCAGGGTGAGTGCCGGATACATGAGTCCGAGGACGCGTACCCACGGCACCGAGGCGAGCGCGAAGATCGTCAGGCCGCACCACAGGGACCAGCCGATGTGCATGGACGGCATCGCCGCGTACTGGTTCGACATGTTCTTCAGGTCGCCGGACGCCATGGAGCCCCACGTCTCGTGGACCTTGACGGTGTCGATGAACGCCGCCCCGTGCATCAGGCGTGGCGGGGCGAGCGGAAACAAGTAGTAACCCAGGAGGGCCACCGCGGTCGTGGCGAAGAGGGCGAGCCGGGCCGCCGCGTAACGGCCGGGATGGTGGCGGAACAGCCACACCAGGACACTGAGGGTGACGATGAAGTGCAGTGTCGCGTAGTAGTAGTTCATCCCGACGACGAGCCATGTCACCGAGTTGACGGCGTGGTTGACGCTCTCCTCGACGGCGATCGAGAGATGGTTCTCCATCCGCCAGATCCAGTCGGCGTTGCTCAGCGCCTGCGTCCGCTGTTCCGGAACGGCGTTGCGGACGAGGGAGTACGTCCAGTAGCTCACCGCGATCAGCAGGATCTCGAACCAGAGCCTGGGCCGCCGTGGTGCCCGCATCCGGCCGAGCAGCCCCCGCCCATCGCGGCGGTGATCCGCCATGGGTGATGCGGTGGGCCCCTGTCGGCCTTCCAGTGTCGTCACGGTCGATTCACCCATAGAGACAGAGTCTGCCAGATACCGCCCCCTCGTCCGATCATCCCTTGGGCGGGTCCTGAGTGCACGCTCTACGTCTTGTGGACGACGCGGACCTCTACAAACACGCCCCCGCACCGGCGACCGGACGGTGTTGATCGCCGTACGGGTGTCCGCGTTCTTCTACGGTGTCCGGAGGAACCGGTCACCGGCCGCACGCGCGCAACCACTCCTGAGCACATCCAGAGCACCACTCCTGAGCACCTCTTGAGCACCACTCCAGAGCGCACCTCTTGAGCACAAGGACACCATGAGCCAGCACACGGCAGGCATCGCACACACGGCGCAGGAGGTCACCGGCTGGTGGCGCGACGCGGTGATCTACCAGGTCTACCCGCGCAGTTTCGCCGACAGCAACGCCGACGGCATGGGCGACCTCGAAGGCATCCGCTCCCGCCTCCCGCACCTGAGCGACCTCGGCGTGGACGCGGTGTGGCTCAGCCCGTTCTACGCGTCCCCGCAGGCGGACGCCGGCTACGACGTCGCCGACTACCGCGCCGTGGATCCCATGTTCGGCTCCCTCCTCGACGCGGAGGCCGTGATCCGCGACGCGCACGCCCTCGGCCTGCGCGTCATCGTCGACCTCGTGCCGAACCACACCTCGGACCAGCACGAGTGGTTCAGGAGGGCTCTGGCCGAGGGCCCCGGATCCCCGCTGCGTGCGCGCTACCACTTCCGGGCGGGCAAGGGCGCGCGCGGGGAACTGCCGCCCAACGACTGGGAGTCCGTGTTCGGCGGCCCCGCCTGGACCCGCGTCCCCGACGGTGAGTGGTACCTCCACCTGTTCGCGCCGGAGCAGCCCGACCTCAACTGGGAGCACCCCGCCGTCGGCGACGAGTTCCGCTCCATCCTGCGGTTCTGGCTCGACATGGGTGTCGACGGCTTCCGCATCGACGTCGCCCACGGTCTGGTCAAGGCCGACGGGCTGCCCGACCTCGGCGCGCACGGCCGACTGCGGCTGCTCGGCAGCAGCGACGCCGGCCTGCCGTTCTTCGACCAGGACGGCGTGCACGACGTGTACCGCGCCTGGCGGCCGATCCTCGACGAGTACGCGGGGGAGAGGATCTTCGTCGCCGAGGCGTGGACGCCCACCGTCGAGCGCACCGCCCTCTACGTCCGGCCCGACGAGCTGCACCAGGCCTTCAACTTCGAGTATCTGGTGGCCTATTGGGACGCCGTCGAGCTGCGCGACATCATCGACCGCTCCCTCGACGCGATGCGGCCCGTCGAAGCCCCGGCCACCTGGGTCCTCTCCAACCACGACGTCACCCGGCACACCACCCGCTACGCCAACCCGTCCGGCCTCGGCACCCAGCAGCGCGTCGCCGCCGAGCCCGCGCTCGGCCTGCGCCGCGCCCGCGCCGCCACGCTCCTCATGCTGGCCCTGCCCGGCTCCGCGTACCTCTACCAGGGCGAGGAGCTGGGCCTGCCCGACGTCGTCGACCTGCCCGACGAGGTGCGGCAGGACCCGTCGTTCTTCCGCGCGGACGGACAGGACGGCTTCCGCGACGGGTGCAGGGTGCCGATCCCGTGGACCGCCGGAGGGCCCTCGTACGGCTTCGGGGCGGGCGGTTCCTGGCTGCCGCAGCCGGAGGGCTGGGGCGCGCTGAGCGTGGAGGCGCAGACGGGGGTGCCGGGCTCGACCCTGGAGATGTACCGGTCGGCCCTGGCGACCCGGCGCACACACCCGGCGCTCGGCGCGGGCGACACCGTGGAGTGGCTTCAGGCACCCGCGGGCGTACTGGCCTTTCGACGGGAGGCGGCCGGGGACGGCGACGCGTTCGTGTGCGTGGCGAACACGACGGGCGAGGACGTACGGGTACGGGTGCCCGCCTCCGCACGGATCCTGCTGACGAGCCTCCCGGCCGCCGAGGGCGTCAAGGCCGGCGACGGCGCGGCGCTCGTGCCCGCCGACACCACCGTGTGGTTCAGCGCCTGAGCCGCTTCAGGAAACCGGGACCGGCGCGAGCGCAACGAGGCGGCCGATGAGGTCGCCGAACGTGCCGTCGGCCGGCTCGCTCTCCAGGATGCGCCGCAGCAGCGCCGCCATCTCCTCGTCGTACGCGGCACTCACCGCGGCGAGCGCGGCGAAGTCGTGCACGAGCTGCGCCTCCAGCTCACCGCGCGGGATGCGCCGCCCGTCCAGCCAGATCAGCGCCGTCGACTCGGCGAGCGAGATCCACGAGCGGACCACGAGTTCGAGCCGCGGCGACGGGTCGGTGACCTGGAGGTGCGCGAGGATCTGGACGTACGCGGCCTGCCGCACCGAGTCGATGAGCGCGTTCGTCGTCGTCGAGCCGACGGCCGGGCCGCCGCGCATCAGCGCCGAGAAGCCGGGCCCGTGCTCGTCCACGAAGTCGAAGAACCGGCCCATCACGCGGATCAGACGGGCGCCGAGCGGGCCGTCCTGCCGCTCCTCGAAGCGCTGCGCGAGGTCGTCCGCCGCCCGGCGCAACGCGGCCTCGTACAGGCTGAGTTTGCCCGGGAAGTAGTGGTAGACCAGCGGCCGGGAAATGCCCGCGGCCGCGGCGATCTCGTCGATGGAGACGTCGTCGGGGGAGCGGTGGCTGAACAGTTCGAGTGCGACCCCGATCAACTGCTGTCGCCGCTCCTCGACTCCCATCCTGCGGCGCACCCCGGTTGTCATACGAACACCCTACCGAGCCGGACCGGCCCTGTGAGGAGCCGGTCCGTCAGTAGTGATCACAGGTCGAGCACGAGGCGCTCGCCGCGCGCCCGGGAGACACAGATCAGCATCGAGTCGTCACGCTCCGAGTCCGTGAGCAGCTCGTCGCGGTGATCGATCTCCCCTTCCAGGACCCGCTGTTGGCACGTCCCGCAGAAACCCTGCTCGCACGAGTACGTCACGTTCGGGACCTCGGCGCGCACCGCCGCGAGGACCGTGGTGTCGGCCGGGACGGCGATCGTGGTGCCGGTGCGGCGGAGTTCGACCTCGAACGGGCCGTTGCCGTCGGTCGACGTGTGCGGGGCGAAGCGCTCCAGATGCAGTGCGCAGTCGCCGGGAAGCGCCGCGGCCACGGCCTCCATCATGCCCTCGGGCCCACACGTGTGGACGGCGGTGCCCGGCGCGCAGTCCGCGAACAGCGCGGCCAGGTCCGGACGTCCGTCCTCGTCCTCGGCGACGACGGTCACCCGGCCCCGCTCGCCGCCGAGCTTCTCGATCTCCTCCAGGAACGGCATCGAGGCGCGCGTGCGTCCCGCGTACAGCAGCCGCCAGTCGGCACCGCGGGCGTCGAGGGCGCGCAGCATCGGCAGGATGGGGGTGATGCCGATGCCGCCGGCGACGAACACGTACGACGACGCGTCGGCGAGGGGGAAGCGGTTGCGCGGGCCGCGCACCTCGACCTCCATGCCCTTCCGCAACCGCTCGTGCACCTCGCGCGACCCGCCACGCCCGTCCTCGACGAGCCGTGTCGCGACCGTGTACGAGGACGTGTCCTCGGGGTCCCCGCACAGCGAGTACTGCCGGACGATCCCGGACGGCAGGACGAGATCGAGGTGCGCGCCGGGCTCCCACGCGGGCAGGTTCTGCCCCTCCAGGCGGAGTTGGACGACGCCGTCGGCGACGCTCTCGTGCCCGGCGACGAGCAGGCGCAGGGCCCGCGCGCGCGGACGGCCCGAGATCGGCTCGTCGAGCGCGGGCAGCGGCCACAGCGGTGACGCCTGGATCCGGCGGCGCATCGCCCGCCGCGCGAGCAGCGCGGTCCCGGTCACGAGCAGGACGGTACGCAGCCGTGGGGTGCGGAGGCTGGGCATGGTCAGGCGGCTCCCTTGGACGTGCGGGCCTCGGCCGCGGTCGCGGCGGGGGACGAGGCCAGATAGGCGACGGCCTGCGCCGTGCTGCCCTCCTGCGAGGGGTGGTACGAGCGGCTGAGGTAGCGCGGGATGGACTTCATCATGGCGCCGGTGGAAGGCAGGACGCCCCGCTTGCCGTTCCGGTAGAACTCCCCGAAGGACGCCTTGCCGTCGAGGAGCGTCGGGTCGTTCTCCATGAAGAACCGCGCGCCGCGCTGCCAAAGGAAGACCAGCGCGCTGAACGCGAGCGCCCAGGTCCGCACCCGGCGCCGGTAACTCCCGTCGACGTGCTCGAACAGCTCGAAGGCGACCGAGCGGTGCTCGACCTCCTCCGCGCCGTGCCAGCGCAGCAGGTCCAGCATCGTGGGGTCGGCGCCCTTGCGGTCCAGCTCGTCCGCGTTCAGCACCCAGTCGCCGAGGAACGCGGTGTAGTGCTCGATCGCGGCGATCGTCGCCACCCGCTCCATCAGCCACCACTCGCGCGCCTTCCCCGGCGGCAGCGTCCGGTCACCGAGCAGCTTCTCGAAGAACCAGTCGATCTGCGCGGTGTACGGGGTCGGGTCGAGGCCCTGGTCCTTGAGGTGCGGCAGCACCTCGTCGTGCGCCTGCGAGTGCATGGCCTCCTGGCCGATGAACCCGATGACGTCCTCGCGGAGCCGGTCGTCGCGGATGTACGGCAGGACCTGCTTGTAGACGTGGACGAACCAGCGCTCACCCGCCGGCAGCAGGAGATGCAGCACGTTGATGGTGTGCGTGGTGAACGGGTCGTCCGGGACCCAGTGGAGCGGGGTCCTGTCCCAGGAGAAGGAGACCTTGCGTGCCTTGAGCGCGACGTGCTCGTCAGCGACGGGCCGCGGCGCCCGGCTCTGCGTATTAGACATGGCGTCAATGTACTGACGGGTAGCGACCTGGTACACCCCTCGCGCGCCGTTTTCTTTACGGAGGTGTCAACGGGGGTGTCAACGGAGGTGTCAGCTTTCGTCTCGGATGCGGTGCGGGTGCGTCAGCTTTCGTCCTGGCTACCTCGTGGATACGTCGGCTTTCATCCCGGCCACCTCATGGATACGTCACCGAAGCGCGCCCACCTGGCGGCCCGTAGCCGTACGTCCCGTCAGCTTCGCCCCCGCGCCCGGACGGGTCGGCGCGGCCAGTACGTTGCCGAGCGCGCGGGCGCCGCCCGTCGAGCTGATCGACGTGACCTGACCGCTCGCGCCCGCCACCACGTACCAGGTCCCGGCCCGCGACTTCCACAGCACGCCCGCGAGCACCATCGGGTCCCGGGTGCCGCACGCCGGGGTCCCCTCCGCCGTCGCCGCGACCGCCGCCGTCACCGCGCCCGGCGCCGTGAACAGGGCCAGCGTCCGCGCGCCGCCGCCCCGCCATGTGTCGGCCCGCGCGCACGACCAGTCCGCCGTGCCCGCGCCCTCGGGCAGCGGCTGGCGGGCGTACGCCCAGGAGTTGACGGTGCGCACGCCGTGGGAGCGGACGGCGGTCAGGGAGCACGCCGTGTGCTGCCAGTCGGCCGCCACTGCTTCATGAGGCGCGCCGGGGCGGCCCGCGGTGAGGTGGGCCGGGACGAGTTCGCCGAGGTCGGTGGAGAGGCGGGTGCCCGTGTCGTCCCGCAGGGCGAGCGCGTTCCAGGAAGCGCACTCGCGGGCCAGCGCCGGGCTGGCGAACGGGGCCGTGACGCCGTCGGGGGCCCGGTCGAGCGGCCGCGCCGCCACCGTCGGGTGCAGCAGGTCCCGTACGGCGGCGCTCTTCACCCAGGGCGCCGTCAGATAGCGGACGTTGCCGTCGGCCCGGTCCACCACAAGGGCGCCCGCCTCCGGTCCCGTCGCGCCGTCCGCCCGCGCGAAGTCGAGCGCGGCACCGCTCGTGCCGTCCTTCGGCTCCGCGTACCGCACGACCCGCAGCCCGTCGTAGAGGAGCACGATGCGCGCGCCGTCGACCTCGCCCGCGTACAGGAGCTGCGGGGGGCCGGGCGGGGCGCCGGCCGGGGTGCCCGGGGTCGCGGAGACCAGGACGGAACCGCCGGGCCGCGCCCAGACCGCGAGGGCGCGCCGCAGCAGTTCCCGGTCGCCCGTCAGGGAGCCGCGCGCCGGCCACACCGAGAAGTCCGTGCGGGCCGACGACTGCCAGGCCGTGTCCGGGACCTGCGTCAGCTGCGCGGGATCGAGCGCCGCCTGTCCGGCCGGGTTCAGCGCGTACGAGGGTGCGGCGGCGCCGTCCGGGCCCCAGCCGCCGCCCGGCAGGCCGAGCAGCGCCCCGCACACGAGCGTCGCCGCGGCGGCCGCGACCACGGCCTTCACATGCTGCCGGCGCCGCATCAGGTCCGGCGGCCTCGCCTGGAGCGAGCACGGGTCGAACTCGGTCGACTCCAGAAGCCCGAGAGCGTCCCTGCTCGCGGGCGTGGCCACCCCGTCCGCCTCGGCGAGCGCCGCGTCCGCGTCCTCGGCCCCGGCCGCCGCGAGCAGATTCCGTACGGCGGTGTCGTCGAGCCCTTCGAGGCCGCGCAGGACGAACGCGGCACGGCCCGCGCCGGTCAGGGCGGAGAGCGCCTGGTCGAGGGCCAGTTCGTCGGCGCCGCCCGAGCGCGGGAAGAGCCGCAGGCCCCACACCTGGGGGAGCAGCGGCGGGAACTGGGAGCGGCGCGGCCAGGCCAGGCGCCGCAGCGGGCGACCGGCTTCGAGCGCGGTGCGCAGCACCCTGAGCCGGACGAACCCGTAGCCGGGGTCGGCGTCGCGGCCCTGCGCCGAGCGCTGCGCGGGGACCGCCGCCGCGGCGGCCGACGTGCGGGCGCGCGGCAGGGCGCGCTGGGTGAGGGAGTGTGCCGTGAGCACGCGGCGGTTGCGGCCGAGGCTGGGCGGAAGCACCAGATAGGCGAGCCGGACGAGCCGTGGATAGTGCTCGACGAGAGCGGCCTCGGCCTGCTCCACGTCGACGACCGGGCCGGAAGGGGGGACGACATCCTGTGACTGCACCTTCGACTGCACGTTCAGCTGAACGAGCGAATCGTCCGATGGTCACTTCACGGGTTCACGTGGCTCGATCTCGCTCTGTTGCTGAATATCCGGTCAACTCACCCATCGGCGTACCGAGTTCAGGCCGTCAGGCGCTGCCGGATCCGCTCCACCGCCTCGTCCGTCACGCCGAGCCCGTCGCGCACGTACGTCGCGAAGTCGCCGTACCGCTCCGTCACCTCGTCCTGGGCGGCCCGCAGGTACGAGGGGCGGACGCCGATGAGCGCGAGGGCGATCTCCGGGTCGCCGCCCTGCGCGGTGAACCCCTCGACGAGCGACGCGAAGGCCTCCCGTACCGCCGCGTTGACCGACAGGTACTCCGCCTCCAGCGTCTCCTGGCCCGCGCCGAGGAGCGTCAGGACGACCGTCGCGCCCCAGCCGGTGCGGTCCTTGCCCGCAGTGCAGTGGAAGAGGACCGGACCCGCGTCCGGGTCGGCCAGTTCGGTCAGGAGCGTGCGGTACGCGGCCCGCGCGGACCTGGTCGAGACGAGGGCGCGGTACGTGTCGGCGAAGAGGGACTCCGCGCGCCCGCCGCCCAGCCGTTCCTCGGCTAGCGCCGGGTCGGAGAGGATCGCCTTGAGCTGGGCGGCGGCCGGCGCGGCCCCCGTCTGCGCGATCTTGTCGGCGAGCGCGTCCGCCACCAGGACCTGGACGCCGTCGGGCACCCGGTCCGGGTAGGAGGCCCGCTCGGCGTTGGTGCGGAAGTCCACGATCGTGCGGACGCCGAGCGTGGCGAACGCCGGATCGGCGGCCGGGTCGAGCCGGTCGAGCTGTCCGGACCGCAGGGCGAGGCCCGATCGGACGACGCGGCCGTCGGACAGCGCGGTGCCGCCGAGGTCACGGAGGTTGGCGACGGTGGTGGCGGGGATCGCGGACGCGGGCATGGGCGGGACTCCAGAGTCGCAGTCGAGAGTGGATACAGAGTCGCAGTCGCGAGTGGATACGCGGCTTTCGTCCCGCCCATTCTGGCCCAGGACGCTCCGCTACCTGAGCTGCCATCCGCTGAACTCGACGGTGCCGCGCGCCCCGCCGCCCCCGTTCGTCGCCGTCATGAAGAGGCCCACGTCCTGGCGCGCCGCCGCCCCCGGCACCCGCACCGTCGCGACGGTCCGCCACGTCGCCCCGTCGTCCACCGAGAAGGCGCCGGTGTACGAACCCCCGGACCGGGTCACCCTCAGCGTCACCGGCGCCGCGACCCCGGTGACGCGCTTGTACGTGTCGAGCGTCCCGTCCCCGTTCGAGTCGTACGACACCACGACCCCGTTGGACGGAGTCACGGAGAGGTTCAGGAAGCCCGTACTGCCGGGTGTGGCAAGGGAGTTGCGGAGGATGAGACCCGCTCGCGCCCACGGGCTGGTCGTGTCCTGGGCCGTCACCTTCACCCGCGCCGACGACCCGTCCGCGAAGGCCGCCTTCCGGTACGCGGAGCCGAACTCGGCCGTGCCCTTCCACAGGTCGGCGCCGCCGCCGTCGATCGCGTACCGGCCGCCCAGCTGCCCGAAGACGGCGGAGTTGTTCGTGACGGTCCGCCAGCCGGAGCCGAGCGGCCCGGCCTCGAACAGCGTGCCCTCGTGCACCGACGCCACCCGGCTCTCGCCCTGCGGCCCGTACCGCACGGTGAGCGTGTACGGCAGCGGACGCAGCGGCCGGTCCAGGGGCGTGCCCGGCGCGTTCGCACGCCAGCGGACCGCGCCCGAGCCCGCCGGTGCGACGCTCGACAGGGACGTGGGGCCCTCGGGAGTGGCGGCGATGCCGGACAGCGTGAAGTCCACGGCGCCGGTCGCCCGCAGCCCGTTGACGTTGCGGAAGGCGGCCTCCACGCGCGCGTGCCCGCCGGGAGGGAACGCGGACGGCTGCGCGGTGACGGTCAGCGCGCCCTGGTACGGCGCCCGCGCGAGCGTGTCCCGCACCCGCGCCGCCGTCGCGTAAGCGTCCCCGACCGGCCGCAGAGGATAGTCCTTGCGCTCCCGCGTCCACGGTTCCTCGAACGCGAACCAGTCGACGGCGGCGGGCTTCGACCTCGTGGACAGCGCGTCCTGCAACTCGTCCAGCCACTTCTGCCAGCGCGGCACGTAGAAGTCCGACATCAGGCCGTGCCACTCACGGTTCGCGTATTCGTGCAGGTCGCCCGGGTCAGCGGTGGCCCGGTCGCCCCACACGGTGATGAGTGCCTTGGCCGTGCGCTCGAACTCGGTGCGCTCGCCGTCGTTCGTCGCGAGCCGCCGCGCGTCCTCGATCCACGGCCCGAGCAGGAACGCCGGATGCGTCCCCGTCACGTCGTCCGACAGCCGCATCAGCTTCAGCCACAGCGTCGCCAGCGCCCGGAACGTGCCCTCGTCCTTCCTGCCGTACGCGGCCCGCAACTGCGGCAGCAGCTGCCGAGACCGGTGCGCGAGCGCCTGCCGCGCCACATCCACCAGGTCGTACTTGTACGCGGCGCTGCCCCGCAGCCCGCCACTCACCCCGAGCAGCCCGCTCAGCGCCGCGTCGAAGCGCCCCGGGTCGTACGTCAGGCCGCGCGGCGCGAACTCGGCGGCCCGGTTCGCGGCCAGGTCGGGCCGCGCCGCGAACAGCGAGTCGTGCGCGTCACTGCGCTCCACGGCGGTGTGCTGGTACGCGGTGTCGTGCAGGGCGCTCCAGGCCGATCGCGCCTGCGCGTCCCGCCCGCCGTAACGGAAGTCGGCGTACGACGAGAACCAGGCGGCCCGGTCCAACGGCCGCTCAGTCCAAGCGAGTTCGGAGAACAGCTCGAAGGCCGCCGGGTCGCGGTCGGCGCCCTCCGGCATGAAGGCGGTACCGACGAGCGCGCTGCCCGGCTTGTCGCGCCACGCGAAGAACTTCTCGTTCCAGACGTGGGCGCGGGCGCCGATCGTGGTCCGCCCGCCGAAGTTCGGGATCGTGCCGAACGCGTACGGCGTGCCGTCCCAGTCCTTCTCGCGGTCGGTGACGCTCGTGAAGCGGTCGGAGACGCCGTCGACGATCAGCATCCGCTTCTTGTCGATCGCGTTCACGAGCGCGGGCAGCGGGTTCGCCTCCCAGCCGAGGATCACCCAGGTGGCCCCCGGATGCGCCTTCTGGAGCGCCCGCTCGACCCCGCGCGCGGCGTCCGGCACGGGGACGTCGCCGGCCGTGCCGCCCTCGTGCAGGAGGTCCATCTTGAAGTGCTTCGCCGCACCGAACAGATCCTTCTGGTGCCGGTAGAAGGACGCGGCGACGGAGGCGAAGGAGCGGGTGCGCGGGTCGAGCCAGTCGGGCCGGCCGAAGCCGTGCCAGGTGCCCTGCGGCACGACGTGCGCGTCACCGCCGTTGCGCTTCACGAAGCCGCTCGGCACGTGACCGTAGTAGCCGGGGAACACGGGCGCCATGCCCAGCTCGCGCAGCCGGCCCGCGATGCGCTGCCCCAACTCGACGCGCTTGGCAATGAGTTCGGGGGAGAGCGGCCCGCCGTAACCGGACAGGTTCTGGAGCAGCCACCACGGCTGGTGCGTCGGCGCGGGCAGCCAGGCCCGCGACTCCGCGTCGCTGTACCCGAAGTCCTTGAGGACACGCTCGTAGACGGCCTCGGTGCCCGCGATGACAAGCACCTCGTTGCAGCCGTGCACCGCGAGGACGTCGATCATCCGCTCCCAGTACGGCCAATCGGCGTAAGGCGCGGTGTAGCCGTCGTTCGTGTCGTTGAGCGCGAACCGGTGGCGCAGTCCGGTGGACCTCTCCAGCGGGCGGGTGGGCGCGGGCAGGGTCTTCGGCAGGTCGAGCTGGCTGCCCTGCCAGGCGATGTGCGCCCCGCACACGTACTTCAGATACCAGTGAACTCCCGTCAGCAGCACGGCCGGTGTCGTCCCGGACACCTCGATACGGCCCTTGCTCCCGGTCACCCGGAACCGGTCGCGGCCGCTCTGCGGGGCGACGAGCGTGAGCCGGAACTGGCCGGCGTGGGCCGGGAGCAGCCGCTTGAGCGCGGCGCGTACGGGAGCGGTGGTGAAGGCGGGAGTGGTCAAGGCGGTGGTGGTGGCAGTGGCGGTGAAGGCACGGCCCTCGGCGGCGTGCGCCGTGGCCGGGAGACCCCCGGCGGCTCCCAGGCCGATCGCGCCGGCGGTGCCGAGGACGGTACGTCGCGACAATGCGGTCATATGTGTGCCCCCTGGGTCGGATGGTGCGGCGCCGCACGGTAACCCTGAGAGCCCCCTCGCTCCACGGTCCTTACACGGATGGCGAGTTCGTGTCGCCGCGCGGGCGAGGGGGGTGTAGCTATGGGACGTGACCCAAATGGGTGACGCTGCGTCAGCTGTTCAGAACCTTCGCCTCCGTCGCCGGGTCGAGGCCGAGGGAGGGGCGGTCCGGGCGGTGCGGGGGTACCCCGCCGATGGAGTCCAGCCAGGCCCACGTGTCGACGACGGTCTCCTCGACGGGCCGGCAGCGCAGCCCGGCCGCCACCGCCTTCGTCACGTCCGCGCTGTGCAGGGCGGCATGTTCCTCACTGTCCGGCGGCACCCACACCGGCAGCTGCGTCCACGGCTCGATCCCCGCCTCGATGATCACCTCGGGAGCGGTCCACCGCAGCTCGGCGCCGTCGCCGGCGACCTGCGCACACGCGTCGAGTAGCTGCCCCATGGTGGCGTGCCCGGAGGGGCTGATCAGGGTGTACGGGCCGCTCAGGCCGGCCTGCGCCGCGTCGAGGGTCCAGGTGGCGAGGTCGCGTACGTCGATGTACTGGAGCGGCAGGTCCCGGGGGCCGGGCGCGAGGACGGGGCCGCCCCGCGCCATGCGCGTCAGCCACCAGGGGAGCCGCCCGACGTTCTCGTACGGGCCGAGGATCAGGCCGCAGCGCACGAGGAGCGAGCGGTCCGCGCCGAACGCGTCGATCGCCGCGAGTTCGCCGCCCCGCTTGTCCCGCGCGTAGTCCGTCGCCTCCGCGTCGGGCGAGGCGCCGTCGACGAGCGGGGCGTCCTCGGTGTACCCGGGTGGCGGCGCCCATTCGTACACGGACATGGTCGACACGTACACGTACCGGCCTACCCGCCCCGCGAGCAGCCGGGCCGCGTCACGGACCGCGCGGGGCGCCGACGACCAGGTGTCGACGACGACGTCCCACTCGCCCTCCGCGAGCGCGCCGAGCCCGCCGTCCGCGGTGCGGTCCCCGTGCAGGGACCGCACCCCGTCGGGCGCCGGGTGTCGCCCGCGATGGAAGACGGTGACGTCCCAGGACCGGGCGAGCGCGGCCTCCACCACGGCTCGCCCCACGAACTCCGTACCACCGAGCACCAGAAGTCTCATACCGGTGACTCTGCCCGCTCTCGGTGCGTCAGGACATCGGTTCCGCCAAGGGGCGAATCGGATCAACGGGCGGTCGGCGGCGTGTACTTGTAGCCGACGCGCCGCACCGTCTGGATCACCTGGCGGTGCTCGGCCCCGATCTTGCGCCGCAGCCGCGCGACATGGACGTCGACCGTCCGCCCGTCGCCCACGTGCCCGTAGCCCCACACCGTGGTCACCAGCTGGTCCCGCGTGTGCACCCGGTGCGGATGCGCCACGAGATGCGCGAGCAGCTCGAACTCCAGGTAGGTCAGGTCGAGTTGACGGTCGTCGACGTGGGCGGTGCGCCGGACCGGGTCGATGCGCACGAGGGCGTCGGCGGTGTCCGCAGCGGGGGCCTCGTGAGCGTAAGGGCCCTCGTGCGCGGGCTCGCTCGCCAGGGGCGGCTGCTGGTCCGCCGGTACGAGGACCAGGTAGCCGATCATCGGCGGCCGGCCCGGGAGCGTCGGCAGCGTGTGGGGCGGGGCCGGCAGGAGCGTGGCGCCCGGCGGCAGGAACGCGGAGACGTCCAGGTGCGGGCCGAGCGGAGGGACCTCGTCCCGGTCGACGGCACGCAGCCGGTGCCGGGCGGGAGAAGGAGCGACGGAGAGCGGGTGGGCGTGTGCCATGAGTGGTCAACTCTTTCGCGCGAGAAGTCGTCTGAGAAGGACGTACGTCATGCGCGCCGGCCGAAGGCCGTGCGACCCGTGCGGACGGGGACGGTTTTAGAGGGCCTGCGCGTTCACCGCGCGGCAACACACCCGGTCGAAGTCGTGGTGCTGGCGGGACGGCCAGAACGGCTCAAGGTCATGACGACCCTGCGCACTGGTGTTCCGGAAGTCGGCCATGCCCTTATTGAAGCAGACGGGATACGGGAACAAGAAGGCGCCCGCACAATGTGCGGGCGCCTCCCAAGAGTTGATGGCCGGAATCAGACCTGCCCGGCCGCTCTCACCGCCGTGGATCAGACCTCTCCGAGCCCTCCGCCGTGGATCAGACCTGCCCGGCCTTCTCCAGCGCCGTGCAGCACGTGTCGACGATCAGGCGCGTGACGACGTACGGGTCGACGTTCGCGTTCGGGCGGCGGTCCTCGATGTAGCCCTTGCCGTCGCGCTCGACCTGCCACGGGATGCGGACCGAGGCGCCGCGGTCGGAGACGCCGTAGGTGTACTGGTCCCACGGAGCGGTCTCGTGCAGGCCGGTGAGGCGCTCGTCGATGCCCGCGCCGTAGTTCTTGACGTGGTCCAGCGGCTTGGAGCCCTCGCCGAGCGACTCGCACGCGGTGATGATCGCGTCGTAGCCCTCGCGCATCGCCTTCGTGGAGAAGTTGGTGTGCGCGCCCGCGCCGTTCCAGTCGCCCTTGACCGGCTTCGGGTCGAGGGTCGCGGAGATGTTGAAGTCCTCGGCCGTGCGGTACAGCAGCCAGCGGGCCACCCACAGCTGGTCGGAGACCTCGAGCGGGGCGAGCGGGCCGACCTGGAACTCCCACTGGCCGGGCATGACCTCGGCGTTGATGCCGGAGATGCCGAGACCCGCCTTCAGGCAGTTGTCCAGGTGCGCCTCGACGACGTCACGGCCGAAGATCTCGTCCGAGCCGACACCGCAGTAGTAGCCGCCCTGCGCGGCCGGGAAGCCGCCGACGGGGAAGCCGAGCGGGCGGTCGCCCTCGAAGAACGTGTACTCCTGCTCGATGCCGAAGATCGACTCCTGGCCCTCGAAGCGTCCGGCGACCTCGGCCAGCTCGGCCCGCGTGTTGGTGCGGTGCGGCGTCATGTCGATGTTGAGGACCTCGCACATGACGAGGATGTCGTCGCCGCCGCGGATCGGGTCCGGGTACGAGGCGACGGGGCGCAGCACGAGGTCGGAGGCGTGGCCGTCGGCCTGGTTGGTGCTCGAACCGTCAAAGCCCCAGAGCGGCAGCTCGTCGACGGCCGGCGCGGAGCCCGCGATGATCTTCGTCTTCGAACGGAGCTTGGCCGTCGGCTGGGTGCCGTCGATCCAGATGTACTCAGCCTTGAACGTCACGGGGGCCACATCCTTCGGTGGGTCTGTGCGGAGCGGTCGTCCGCTGGTGCGGCGCCTCTGTGCTGCTCAACAGACTGTCAACCGGCGATTTCCCGTCCGTTGCCCGAATGTGAACCCCGTGTTACCTGGGCCTTTTGTGGCCGGAGTCACGTCCCGGCCCGCGCAGGCCTTTCAGGGCACGCGCGGGCCGGGCACGAGGGGTCACTTACGGCCGAGCGCGTCCCGGACCGCCTCCTCGCTGCGGCCCACCACCGCCGTACCGTCCTCCGCCGTGATGATCGGCCGCTGGATGAGCTTCGGGTGCGCGGAGAGCGCCGCGATCCAGCGGTCGCGCGAAGCCTCGTCCCGCGCCCAGTCCTTCAGGCCGAGCTCCTTCGCGTCGGCCTCCTGCGTCCGCGTGATGTCCCACGGCTCCAGGCCGAGCCGGTCCAGGACGCCGCGGATCTCGTCCTCGGACGGCACGTCCTCCAGGTAGCGGCGGACCGTGTAGTCGGCGCCCTCCGCGTCGAGCAGGGTGAGCGCGCTGCGGCACTTCGAACAGGCCGGGTTGATCCAGATCTCCATGCGGCCAACGGTACGGGATATACCCGCTGACCAGGGGCTGTTGTCAGTGCCCGCCCGTAGAATAGAAGCAGTGTTCGAGGGAGCGTCCGGGGCCGCGGAGGGCCCCGTGAGGTCTCCCTCCCGCGACAGGAGGATGTCTGTGCCCGCTGCCGCACCGATGCTGACCGACCTGACCGAGCTGACCTTCACCCCCGTCAAGAAGAAGCCCCTGCCCGCGGGACGCCCCCGCGACTGGTACATCACCCATAACCGCCGCCTCAAGGCCATGCGCCTCGCGATCGCCCTGCTCGACTCGGGCGTCTACCTCCCGAACCAGGCCCACAACAAGGCGATACGGAGCGCCGCGGAGCGCGTCGGTATCCACCCGCCGTCGGACATCACCTGCCACATGGTCCGCGCGCTGATGCGCTACAGCCGCTGACCCGTCGTCGACATCGTGTGCCGCCCGCCCGTCACTTCCCGACGGGCGGGCGGCACACGGCAGTTCAGGGCCACCCATGCACGGGCCCCCACGGAACCTCAGCCCCGCGCCAGCTCCTTCTCCAGCGGCGTACGGAAACGCGGCGTCACCCGCGCGTCCCCCAGCCACCCCTGAAGCGTCGCGACCCGCTCCTCTACCGCCGCCGCGCCCTCCCGGCCCACGTCCGCGAGCAGCCGCCACCTGACCTCACCGTCGGCGCCCTGTGCCCACCCGCCGGCGATGCGCCCGTCCCACCACACGGTGGGCCCGATGTTGCCCGCCCCGTCGAAGAGCGGCGCCCGCAGCTCCGGCGGCAGATACCAGTCACGCTGCTGCCAGCCCATCGCACTCGGGTCGAGCCCGGGAAGCAGGGCGGCCCACGGCTCCGCGTCGGCGGCGACGGGTTCGACGTGCTCGGGCAGCACGTACCCGGCCCCTTCGTCGAGCTCCACCTCGACGGCCTCGACCGCCTTCAGCGCCCGGCGTACGTCGGTGACCTTCCACCCCGTCCACCACTTCAGGTCCGCCTCCGTGGCGGGACCGCACGCGCCGAGCCAGTGCCGCAGCAGCTCCGACTTGGCCTCGGCGACGGGCAGTTCGGGGTGCGCGGGCGCCAGCGCCCAGCGGAACTGGCTCGACGTCCACGAGCCGCGCGGCCGCCCGCGTACGACGCGCCCCTCCATGCCCAGCACCCGCAGCACCCGCGTGGAGATCGCCTGCCAGGCCTCGTACTTCTTTCCCGGCGCGTACAGGAGCTGGGTGCGCAACCGGGGTTCGGCCGCCGCCAGTTCGGCCGCCGTCGCCTCGCCGCGCGCCGCGAGCACGGCCAGGGTGCCCGCCTCGACGTCCGCGAGCCACGCCGCGTCGTGCTCGCTGCCCGCCTCCAGAAACTTGACGAAGGAGGCCCGCTCCCGCGCCGCGACCTCGATGCCCGTGGAGGCGTGCACCACGGCGGTGAGCGCGGTGGGGAACACGAACACCGTGTGCCGCATCCCGTGCATCCGTACCAGGGTGCGGTCCTCGTACAGCGCGCGCTGTACGTCGGCCACGGTCTGCGAAGGGTCCGCGAGGCGCGCGCCCACCGCCAGGTACACGGTGGACGGGTCCGTGCCGTGGAGCGCCACGAGCGAGGCGGCGACCTCCTCGGCCGAGCGGGCCCGTGCGGCGGGCGCGAGCCGTTGCCCGGCGGCGAGCCGGGCCCGCCGCTCCGTCGCGTCGATGTGCCGCCGACCACTCACACGTACCTCCCAGGGACAGTCCACCGGCCGTGCCCCATCCTGCCTCCGGATCCGGCCGGGCTCACCTGATTGCCGTGCCCGGCATGACGGGGGTCCCGGGCGGCCTTTGACTTGAGGGGACTGATGTACGGGCCGGAATGGCAGCGGGAGGCGTGATGTCGGTACGTGGCGTGCGGGGTGCGGCAGCCGGACTGCTCGTGGCGATACTGGTGCTCGCCGGGGCCGGCTGCTCCAACAACAACACGAGCCCCTCCAACGAGGCGTCCCAGGCCGCCTCCGCCGCGTCGTCCGTGGCGTCGCGGGCCGGCGAGGTGATCGCGTCCGCCACGGCCAAGGCCCAGCAGGAACTGGACCGCATCAAGGGCGGGGTGAACGCCAAGGGCGACATCGCGCTGGGCTCGGTGACGAACGACGGCGGCCGCAAGAGCGTCCCCGTCACCGCCACCAACCACTCCGGCTCCCAGGCGTCGTACGCGGTGCAGATCGACTTCCGCGACCCCGGCGGCAACCTCCTCGACGTGGTCGTCGTGACCATCGACAACGTCGGCAACGGGAAGTCCGGCAAGGGGACGGCCCGCAGCAACCGCGACCTGAGCGGCGACGTGACGGCGGACGTCGCACGTGCGGTGCGGCACTAGCCATGGCCGCGCCCGCCTACCGCCGAGTCAGCACCCCGCACGCCCGCGCGGCCCGGGGCAAGGCGGCCCGCAAGCGCGCGTCACGCGGCTCGCACGCGGCCTGGATACCGGCCGCCGACCGCACCGACCCCGTCGTCGTACTCGAACAGCAGGCCGCCGACCGCGTCACCGAGCTGCTGCCGATCCGCTACGGACGCATGGCCGCCTCACCGTTCGGGTTCCTGCGCGGCGCCGCCGCCGTGATGACCGCCGACCTGGCCGCCCAGCAGGCCACCGGCCTCACCGTCCAGCTCTGCGGCGACGCCCACCTCCTGAACTTCGGCTTGTTCGCGTCCCCGGAACGGTCCCTGCTCTTCGACGTCAACGACTTCGACGAGACCAGCCCGGGCCCCTTCGAATGGGACGTGAAGCGGCTTGCCGCGAGCATCGCCGTCGCCGCGCGCGACAACGGCCACAAGGACGTCCAGGCCCACCGGTCGGCCCGCGAGGCCGCCTTCGCGTACCGCACGGCGATGCGCCGGCTCGCCGGGATGGGCGAACTCGCCGTCTGGTACGAGCACATCGACGCCCACGCGCTGCTGCCGCTCATCCGCTCGGGCCGCGACCGCCGCCGCGTCCAGGCGACCCTCGCGCACGCCACCCGCCGCACCAGCCTGCACGCGCTCGGCAAACTGACCGAGATCGTCGACGGGCACCGCCGCATCATCCACGACCCGCCGCTCCTCGAACCGGCGAGCACCCCCGACACGGCCACCGTGCGCAAACTCTTCGGCGACTACCGCTCCACCCTCGCCGAGGAGCGCCGCCGCCTCCTCGACCGCTACCGCTTCGTCGAGGCCGCCCGTAAGGTCGTCGGCGTCGGCAGCGTCGGCACCCGGTGTTTCGTCGTACTCCTCGAAGGGCGTGACGCCGACGACCCGCTGTTCCTCCAGATCAAGGAGGCCACGCGGTCCGTCGTCGAGGACCACCAGCCGCACGGCCCGTACGTGCACCCGGGCCATCGCGTCGTCGCAGGCCAGCGCCTGCTCCAGGCCACCCACGACATCTTCCTCGGCTGGATGACCGGCCCGCAGGGCCGCGCCTTCTACTGGCGTCAGCTGCGTGACATGAAGGGCTCCGCCGACGTGGCGGGGATGGGCCCGGAGGTCCTGCGGGACTACGCCCGCCTCTGCGGCACCGCGCTGGCCCGCGCCCACGCCCGCTCGGGCGACCGCATCGCCATCGCCGCGTACCTGGGCCGCGCCGACACGTTCGACCGAGCGGTGGCCGACTTCGCGCTCCGCTACACGGACCAGAACGCCGCCGACCACACGACGTTGCGCCGAGCGGTGGCGGACGGCCTGATCACGGCGGCACCGGGGGTGTGACACCCCCGGCACCCGCCTACGAACCCTGCCTGCTGTGCGCCTGAGCCGCCTGGATCGCCGCCCGCAGATGGTCCTCCTCCTCATGACTGAGGGAGGTCTGCACGAGCTGCCCGCCGAACGCGGCGATCTCGGGGATCACCTTGTCCCCGGCGGCCTGCTTGACCAGGAGGAACAGCGCGGCGGCGCCGGGCCGCAGATTCTGGCTGAGTTCCTTCATGAAGTCGTCGTTGATACCGGTGTCGGTCACGGCACCCCCGGCGGCCCCGGCCGCCGCCCCCACGGCCGCACCGAGCAGCGGAGCGAGAAACAGCAGCCCGATGACCCCACCCCACAACGCCCCACCGGCAGCCCCCAACGCCGTTTGGTTCACCGCCTGATGCAACTTGATCTTCCCGTCCTCCCGCCGCTCGACGACGACGATGTCCTCGAGCTCGACAAGATGCTGCCGAGAAAGATCAATAACCTTGTCCCGCACCCGCTCGGCAGTAGCGAGATCGTTGTAGGCGAGAACGAACAGGTTGCTCATACGACACTCCTCAATAGCCGGGTCAATTTCGCCCGAGTTTATGAGGGTTTACGGGGCCGCGCAGCGCAAAACCCCCGCCCCTCCCGAAGGAGGCGACGGGGGCCTGAGCTGCTCGGAGTACGCGGCTGGGAAACCCGGCCGGGCCGTCCTAGAGGTCGAAGTAAAGCTCGAACTCGTGCGGGTGCGGGCGGAGCTGGATCGGGGCGATTTCGTTTTCGCGCTTGTAGTCGATCCAGGTCTCGATCAGGTCGGACGTGAAGACGCCGCCGGCCTGCAGGTACTCGTTGTCGGCCTCCAGGGCCTCGAGGACCGCGGGGAGGGAGGTCGGGACCTGCTGGACGTTCGCGTGCTCCTCGGGAGCCAGCTCGTAGAGGTCCTTGTCGATCGGCTCGGCCGGCTCGATCTTGTTCTTCACGCCGTCCAGGCCGGCCATCAGGAGAGCCGAGAACGCGAGGTACGGGTTCGAGGACGGGTCCGGCGCGCGGAACTCGACGCGCTTGGCCTTCGGGTTCGAGCCCGTGATCGGGATACGCATCGCGGCCGAGCGGTTGCGCTGCGAGTACACCATGTTGACCGGCGCCTCGAAGCCCGGCACCAGGCGGTGGTACGAGTTCACCGTCGGGTTCGTGAACGCGAGCAGCGACGGCGCGTGCTTGAGGATGCCGCCGATGTAGTAGCGGGCGACGTCCGAGAGGCCCGCGTAGCCCTGCTCGTCGTAGAACAGCGGCTCGCCGCCGGCCCACAGGGACTGGTGGACGTGCATACCCGAGCCGTTGTCACCGAAGATCGGCTTCGGCATGAAGGTCGCGGTCTTGCCGTTCCGCCAGGCGACGTTCTTGATGATGTACTTGAACAGCATCAGGTCGTCCGCCGCGGCGAGCAGCGTGTTGAACTTGTAGTTGATCTCGGCCTGGCCGGCGGTGCCGACCTCGTGGTGCTGGCGCTCGATCTGCAGACCGCTCTTCTCCAGCTCCAGGGACATCTCGGCGCGCAGGTCGGCGAAGTGGTCGACCGGCGGGACCGGGAAGTAGCCGCCCTTGTAGCGGACCTTGTAGCCGCGGTTGTTCTCCACCGCACCGGTGTTCCAGGCGCCGGCCTCGGAGTCGATGTGGTAGAAGCTCTCGTTCGCCGACGTCTGGAAGCGGACGTTGTCGAAGACGTAGAACTCGGCCTCGGGACCGAAGTACGCGGTGTCGGCGATGCCGGTGGAGGCGAGGTACGCCTCGGCCTTCTTGGCCACGTTCCGCGGGTCACGGCTGTACTGCTCGCCGGTGATCGGGTCGTGGATGAAGAAGTTGATGTTGACGGTCTTGTCGCGGCGGAAGGGGTCGACGCGGGCGGTCGACAGGTCCGCGCGGAGCGCCATGTCGGACTCGTGGATGGCCTGGAAGCCGCGGATCGACGAACCGTCGAAGGCAAGCTCTTCGGTCGGGTCGAAGGTCGCCGCCGGGACGGTGACGTGCTGCATCACACCGGGCAGGTCACAGAACCGGACGTCGATGAACTTGACGTCATTGTCGGCGATGAACTTCTTCGCGTCGTCGGCGTTCTGGAACATCCAACTCCTCCTACTCCCACCCAGGGAGGGGCGGGGTTGCAGCTCTAGCAGCTCGGTGGTGCGGCCAAGTGCGGTGGCACACGCTGGACCCCGACCTTATGCAGGCGGGATTTCTCAAGCATGACCCATTTGTTTCGCCGACGTTAACCGGAGCAGGGGGCCAGGGCAGGGCTCGGTGGCCGAGCGCGTACCTTGGACGGGTGGACAACAGGCAAGCAATCGGATCGTGGCTCTCCGGGCCGCGCGCGGCCGCCGAGGACGCGGGTGTCGAATTCGGGTACCGCGGTGAGCAGCTGGGACTGCCCGAGACCGGTCCGGGCTCGATCGCCCGTCCGGGTAGGCGTATCGCCGCTCTCTGCATCGACTGGGCCCTGTGCATGTTGATCGCCTACGGCCTCCTCACGCACGGTTACAACCAGCAGACGGGGAACTGGGCCCTGGCGATCTTCTTCGTCCTCGGCCTGCTCACCGTCGGCACGGTCGGCTTCACGCCCGGCAAGCGCATCATGGGCCTGCGGGTCGTCGCGGAGAACGGGGGCGGGCGCCTCGGCCTCGGCCGCGTCCTGCTGCGCACCCTGCTCCTGTGTGTCGCCGTCCCCGCGCTGATCTGGGACCGCGACGGCCGCGGCCTCCACGACCGCCTCGCCCGCGCGGTCCAGGTCCGCGTCTGACGCAATCTGCTTCTACGACGACGAAGAGGCCCCCGAACCGATCGGTTCGGGGGCCTCTTCGCAGTAGAAGGGGGTGGGTCAGCGGCCCTTGCCGCCGCGCGGCATACGCATTCCCTTGGGCATCGGGCCCTTGGGGAGCGGCATGTTGCTCATCAGGTCGCCCATCGCCTTGAGGCGGTCGTTGGTCGTCGTGACCTGCGGGCCCGCGAGGACGCGCGGGAGCTTGAGCATCGTCGTACGGAGCTTCTTGAGCGGCACCTGGCCCTCGCCGTTGCCGACGAGGATGTCGTGGACCGGAACGTCCGCCACGATGCGGGCCATCTTCTTCTTCTCGGCCGCCAGCAGGGACTTCACCCGGTTCGGGTTGCCCTCGGCGACCAGGACGATGCCGGCCTTGCCGACCGCCCGGTGGACGACGTCCTGGCTGCGGTTCATCGCCACGGCCGGGGTCGTGGTCCAGCCACGGCCGATGTTGTCGAGTACCGCGGCGGCCGCGCCGGGCTGGCCCTCCATCTGCCCGAAGGCCGCTTTCTCGGCACGGCGTCCGAAGACGATCGCCATCGCGAGGAAGGCGAGCAGGAAGCCGAGAATTCCGAGATATACCGGGTGACCGATCAAGAAACCGATCGCGAGGAACACACCAAAGGTGACGATTCCCACAGCCGCGAGTACAAGACCGATCATCGGGTCGGCCTTGCGGGTCATCTTAAAGGTCAGGGCGATCTGCTTGAGTCGCCCGGGGTTCGCAGCGTCCGCTGCGGTTTCCTTCCTCGCCATGCCTTGAAGTCTACGTGGCCGGGCAACGGACTACGACGTGCGGGCGGCCACAGCCTCCTCGAGCACGCGCTCCGCCTCCACCCGGTCCTTGGCGCGGCGGCGGTCTTCCAGCACGGAGGTCCAGGCGTTGCGGCGGGCGGTGCGCTGTCCGCTGCCCATGAGCAGCGACTCGACCGCGCGGAGCGCGTTGGTGAAGGTCGGGATGGCGGTGGCGCGAACGGGCGCGGCCTGCATTGGGTGTTCCCCCTCGGGAGAGACTCCGGCTACGTGTGTACGTGGCGTGAGTACAGCGTCACTGTTCGGTGTTACCAGCGCATGACGGAAGGGTCAAACGGCCGTGAAGCCTCGGTGCGGGGGAGCCGGAAGCAGGACGCGGCCCTGACAGGCCCCCCATCTGCGGGGACTGTCAGGACCGCGTCCTCACGACCGTTACCAGCCGGTAATTACCTGTGCGTGACTTCACACGGCCGCTGGCGGACCGTGCGGGTGGCGCCGGATCAGACCGCCTGCGAGGCGACGTACGCGCCGCGCTTCTCGACTGCCATCTGGTACAGCCGTCCCGCGCGGTACGAGGAACGCACCAGCGGGCCCGACATGACGCCGGAGAAACCGATCTGCTCGGCCTCCTCCTTCAGCTCCACGAACTCGTCCGGCTTCACCCAGCGCTCCACGGGGTGGTGGCGCGGCGTGGGCCGCAGGTACTGGGTGATGGTGATGAGCTCGGTGCCCGCCTCGTGCAGCTGGCGCAGCGCCTCGCTGACCTCCTCGCGGGTCTCGCCCATGCCCAGGATCAGGTTGGACTTGGTGACCAGACCTGCCTCGCGGGCCTTCGTGATGACCTCGAGGGAGCGCTCGTAGCGGAAGCCGGGGCGGATGCGCTTGAAGATGCGCGGCACCGTCTCCACGTTGTGCCCGAGGACCTCGGGGCGGGACGAGAAGACCTCGGCCAGCTGGTCCGGGTCGGCGTTGAAGTCGGGGATCAGCAGCTCGACCTTGGTGAAGCCGCCCTCGCGCTCCGCCGTCATCGCGTGGATCTGGCGCACGGTCTCCGCGTACAGCCAGGCGCCGCCGTCCTCCAGGTCGTCGCGGGCGACGCCGGTGATCGTGGCGTAGTTCAGGTCCATCGTGACGACGGACTCGCCGACGCGGCGGGGCTCGTCACGGTCCAGCGCCTCGGGCTTGCCCGTGTCGATCTGGCAGAAGTCGCAGCGCCGCGTGCACTGGTCGCCGCCGATGAGGAACGTGGCCTCGCGGTCTTCCCAGCACTCGTAGATGTTCGGACAGCCCGCCTCCTGGCAGACCGTGTGCAGACCCTCGCTCTTCACGAGTTTCTGCAGGGCGTTGTACTCGGGACCCATCTTCGCCCGGGTCTTGATCCACTCGGGCTTGCGCTCGATGGGGGTCTGGCTGTTCCGGACCTCCAGGCGCAGCATCTTGCGTCCGTCGGGTGCGACTGCGGACACGACCGGCTCCCTACAACTTCGATTCTTCGGCGTACCTCAGGGTACGCCCGTGGTCTTCATGGGCCTTACGGGTGGCCAACCTGCGGCGGGCGGGGCACATTCCCGGAGCCTCGCGCTCCGTGGTCCCCGGTCCCCGTTCGCGGGACCCTTAAGCGGTCGCCTTCTCGACGGTGCGCGGCGCCAGAGCGGCGTTCTCGAGCACGGCACGCAGGTGGCGCTCGGCCACCGGCAGCACGTCGGCGATCGTGACCTCACGGCCCAGCTCGTACGAGAGCGAGGTGACGCCCGCGTCGCGGATGCCGCACGGGATGATCTTGTCGAAGTTCGACGTGTCCGGATTCACGTTCAGCGCGAAACCGTGCATCGTGACGCCCTTGGCGACGCGGATGCCCATGGCGCAGATCTTGCGGTCCTCGCGGCGCTGGCCGGCGTTGGACGGCGCGTACTCCGGGCCGTTGAGGCGGGGGTCGAACTCCGAGTCGTTCACGCGGGGGTCGAAGTCGAGCGACAGGCCGCCGAGCTTCGGGCGCTGCTCGACCGGGTCGCCGAGCACCCAGACCCCGGCACGGCCCTCGACGCGCGAGGTGACCACGCCGAACTCGGCGCACACCGCGATCATCGCCTCCTCCAGGCGGCGCAGGTGGGCGACGACGTCCACCGGGCGCGGCAGCTTCTGGATCGGGTAGCCGACGAGCTGGCCGGGGCCGTGCCAGGTGATCTTGCCGCCGCGGTCCACGTCCACCACGGGGGTGCCGTCGAGCGGGCGCTCCTCGGGCGCGGTGCGGCGGCCCGCCGTGTAGACCGGCGGGTGTTCGAGCATCAGGCAGGTGTCGGGAACCTCGTCCGCGAAGCGGGCGGCGTGCACCCGGCGCTGCTCGTCCCAGGCCTCCTGGTAGTCGACCGAGTCCGCTCCGAACCCCAAGCGGACGAACCGCAACTCATTCACGGTCAGTGCCTCCCTAGAACCTTCGCCATGCACATATCGCGCCCTCAGCCACTGTACGGGCCTCTGTTTCTTGTCAGTTCTCCGGTCAATCGTCACACGATCGGATGAAGCCCTGTCGAAGGGCGGGACGCTGCTTGCGGGGGCCGTTACATTCGCGCCGTTCCATGAGGGCTGCACCAAGGCCCGGAAGGCAGGAGACCGCACAGCTGATGACGGAACGACCTCCGCAGCGCACCCCCAACCGCCAGCTCGCCGCGCTCATCGCGGAGGCAGGGTTCTCCAACGCCGGCCTGGCCCGCCGCGTCGATCAGCTGGGCCTGGAGCACGGTCTCGACCTGCGGTACGACAAGACCTCCGTGACGCGCTGGCTGCGCGGCCAGCAGCCCCGCGGCACCACGCCCGCGCTGATCGCCGAGGTGTTCACCCGCCGCCTCGGCCGCCGCCTCTCCGCCCAGGACCTCGGCCTCGACGCCTGCTCCCCGGTGTACGCGGGCCTGGAGTTCGCGGCCTCGCCCGAGGAGGCCGTCGACATCGTCAGCGGCCTGTGGCGCAAGGACTCCGGCAGCCACGCCGAACTCCGCAAGATTGCCTTCACCCCCGCCGGGCTCGTCGTGCCCAGCCGGGACTGGCTGATCGGACGCGCCGACGACCGCGTTGCCCACGGCGAGCAGGCGGGCACCGGCGGCCGGATCCCCGCCCAGGGACGCTTCGCCAAGGCCCCGTCCGCGCTCGACCGCCCCTCCCTGCCCGTCCAGCGCCCCCAAGCGGAGCGCGGCCCCGGCCAGCGGGTCACGGCGGGCGACATCGCGGCCCTGCGCTCCGTCGGCGACCTGTTCCGCTCCCTCGACCAGGCCTACGGCGGCGGCCACGCCCGCCAGGCACTCGTGCGCTACCTGGAGCACGAGGCCGAACCGATGCTGCGGGGCTCCTACGGCGAGCAGACCGGCCGGCGCCTCTTCGCCGCCGCCGCCGACCTCACCCGCCTCGCCGGCTGGACCTCGTACGACATCGCCGCGCACGGGCTCGCGCAGCGGTACTTCGTGCAGGCGCTGCGGCTCTCGCAGGCCGCGGGGGACCGGACGTACGGGGCGTACGTGCTGGTCACCATGAGCCGGCAGGCCGTGTATCTCGGGCACGGGCGGGAGGCGGTGCAGCTCGCGCGGGTCGCCCAGCAGGGTGTGGGGTCGTCGGCGCCGCCGGCCGTGCAGGCGCTGCTGCACTCGGCGGAGGCGCGGGGGCACGGGGTGCTCGGCGAGGTGCGCGCGTGCACGGCGTCGCTCGTGCGGGCGGAGCGGGCGCTTGAAGCGGTGCGGGCCGGGGACGACGTACCGCACTGGGCGCGGTTCTTCGACGAGGCGCAGCTCGCCGACGAGTTCGGGCACTGCCACCGGGATCTCCAGCAGTACCGGGCGGCGGCGCAGCACGCGGAGCGGTCGCTTCAGCTGAGGTCGCCCGGGTACGCGCGCAGCCGGCTGTTCTGCCGGGTCGTGCTCGCGTCCGCGCGGCTCGGGCTCGGCGAGCTGGACCAGGCCTGCACGCTCGGCGCCGAGGCCGCCCACGCGGCCTCCGAGATGCGGTCGGTGCGGGCGCACGAGTATGTGCGGGAGTTCGAGCGCCGCCTCGAGCCCTACCGCGACGCGGCCCCGGTACGGGGGTACCGGGACCGCATCGCCGCGTTGAGTCAGTGACGGACTACTGCCCGGTGACGGACTACTGCAGGGCGCTGCCCCGCACCTGGACCTCCGCCAGGGACAGCGGGTTGGTCGTGGACTCCAGCTGCACCCGTACGTAGCGGCCGGTCGTCCCGGCGGGCAGCGTCACGTGTGACGGCCTGCCCGCCTGTCCCGCGACCCGGACGGCCGTCACCCCCGGGGTGTTGCGGGCCTCGTCGAGACTGTCCGCGGTGATCGGGGAGTCGGACGTCAGGACCCAGAAGTCCGACAGCCGGTCCGAACAGCAGTCGGTGCGGTTCCAGATGTCGACGCCGGTCAGGTCGTCCTTCGCGCCGAGGTCGACCTGCCACCACGCCTGGTTCGACGGCTCCGAGGTGTGCGTGACGGAACCCGAGCCGAAGGCGCCGTCCGTGTTTCCGTCGACGGCACGCGACGCCGGGGCGTCCCAGGCCGTCGACTTCTGGGTGGCGGGCCTGCCGAGCGCCAGGTTCTCCAGCGCGACCTTCACCTTCACCGTCGTCGTGACCGTCATCCCCATGTGCCTTACGGTGATGGGGAGTTCATAGGTGCCGGGCTTCGCGGACCTCGGCGGGGTCACCTTGAACGGCACCTTGGTGTCCGCGCCGGGGCCCTGCGGCGGAACCTCGGACGTGCTGGGCGTGACCGTCCAGCCCTCCGGCGCCCCGAACGTCACCGTCGTGTCCGGCGCCTGCTCACGGGAGGTGTTCGTGACGACGAGCGTGCCGTCCGCCGTGCGGCCCGGGTTCAGCTCCTTCGGCAGCTCGGTACGGGTGCGGGCCAGGCTCCGTACGCCCGGGGTCTCGATCTTGAAGACGTAGGCGTACTTGCCGGTCTCGGCGGGGGTGTCCACCACGACCCGGCCCTTGTCGTCCTTGTGCCACGCGAGCGGGCCCGCGTCGGAGCCGAGCAGGGAGATACGGGTCGTCTGCTTCACGGGGGTGTCCGCGCCCAGCGTGAGCTGCTCGCCGGGCCACTTCAGGGCGGTCGCGTAGAGCGTGCCGTCCTTCACCGTGTAGCGGATGTCGTCGTCCGAGGTCGGCTCCTCGGCGTGGTGCCAGTACGTCGTGCCGTACACGGCCTCCCCGTTGGTCTTCAGCCAGGAGCCGATGTCGCGCAGGCGCTCCTGCTGGAGTTCGGGGATCGTGCCGTCGCCGCGCGGGCCGATGTCGAGCAGCAGGTTGCCGTTCTTGCTGACGATGTCGCTGAGCGAGTCGACGAGCTGGTCGGAGGTCAGGTAGTCCTCGGGCGGCTCGTTCTGGTTGTAGCCGTAGGAGTGCGCGATACCGCGGCTGGCCTCCCACTTGTTCGGGTCGATCTCGGACTTGACCGTGTACTCGGGGGTCTGGAAGTCGAGTTCGGGGGAGTCGAGCGCGCCCGTGTCGATCTTGCAGCGGTTGGCGACCGCGACCTCCTTGGGGTGCGCCCGGTTCTTCGCCTGGTTGTAGTAGTGGGCGAGGACGGGGGCCGTCTTCCAGTAGGACGCCGGCTTCTCCCACTGCCCGTCGCACCACATGATGTCCGGGTCGTACTGGTCGATCAGCTCCCGCATCTGCGGCGCCATGTAGTCACCGACGTAGTCCTTGACCGCGGGCGCGCCGGTGTACGGGACGGTGGCGCCCGTGTACGGGTTGGTGACCGGGTGGCCCGTGTACGACGGGTTGTTCCACTCGTAGAGCGAGTAGTAGAAGCCGGCCTTCAGGTCGCCTTCCTTGCGGGCCGCCTTGAACAGGTCGCCCGCCAGGTCCCGGTGCGGGCCCAGGTCGACGGTGTCGCGCCCGCTCACCTTCGAGTCCCACAGGGCCACGCCCTCGTGGTGCTTGGAGGTCAGCACGAAGTACTTGGCGCCGGCGTCCTTGAAGAGCTTCACCCAGGCGTCGGGGTCGTACTTCTCGGCCTTCCACTGCCCGATGAAGTCGTCGTAGTTCGCGGCCGTCCCGTACGTGTCCTTGTGGTGCTGGTTCGTCGGGCTGCCCGCGTTGTTCATGTACGCCCAGTACCACTCGGCGTAGCTGCCGCGCGGGCCCCAGGCAGGCACCGAGTAGGCGCCCCAGTGGATGAAGATGCCGAACTTGTCGTCGTTGAACCAGCTCGGCGTCGGATGGCTGTTGAGGGACGCGAGTGTGGGTTCGTAGTCCTTCGTGGCCGCGGGCTCCGGAGCGTCCTGGGCGGACGCGGAGCCGCCCAGGGCGGGCAGGCCGAGCAGGGTGGCGCAGGCCGCCGCGACGAGCGCGGTGCGGCGCCGGGCGCGTGATCCGTGGCGTGTCACTTGGTGACCTCCCCGAGCTCGTCGGCCACCTGGCCGTCAGTCAACGCCTCGTCCCAGGTGACGAGTTCGTCGATGTCGCCGCGCAGGCTGACCTTCTCCGTGCCGATGGAGCGCAGGGGCAGCGGGATCGACGCGTCGACCGTGCCGACGCGCGCGCCGTTCGCGTACAGGGTGGTGTGACCCGGGGTCGCGACCCACGTCAGGCGCGTCCACTCGTTCAGCGGCAGCGTGTAGTCGAACGAGTAGTCCTTCACGCCGTACTTCGTGAAGCCGACCTTGCCCGTGCCGTACTGCATGAGCTTGAGCGCGCCGGCCTTCGAGCTGAGCAGGACCTGGTCGGCGGTGCGGGACGACGGGCGGACCGAGACCGACACCGTCCACGGCTCCGCGACGTCCATGCCGCCGAAGCCGACACCGTCACGGTCCGAGTCGAAACGCCACGCCTGCCCCTTCACACCGTCCACCGGCGTCGGGTTGTTGATGATGTACGACGTGCCCGGCAGGCCGCCCGCCGTGTCCTCGGCGAAGATCGTGTTGCCGGGGCTGCCGGCGTACGTCCAGCCCTTCGGGTACGAAGCGTTGTCGAATGTCCAGTGGTGGCTGGGACGGCCCTCCATGCGGGGTGTCACGGGCGTCGGCGTGATGCCGGGCGGGTCACCGATGCGGGCGGCGCGGGCCTGGAAGTCGGCCAGGGTGTCCGGGGTCGCCGAGCCGTTCCAGGCCCGGTCGGCGAGGACCGCGCGCGGGCCGGCGCTCTGCTGCTCGAAGTAGGCGTCGTCCGCCCAGAAGTTGTAGTCGGCCCAGTTCGTCAGGCCGGAGCCGAGCATGTCGGGGGCGCTGCTCGGGGTCCACGTGTCGTACATCCAGGACTGGTCCGGGTACTTGTGGTGGTAGTTGTTCGGCGTGACGTAGAACGGGCCGATCGCGATCTCGTCGTGGCCGGGGATCACCGGCTCGCTGCCGGTGCCCTCCCAGGTGAGGAAGACGACCGGGCCGTGCACGGTCTGCTGGGGCGCGGCCATGTGCTCGGAGCCGTTGTAGACGGCGGTGCGCTTGCCGTGCGAAGTCACCACGTCGTCAAGGGTGTTGATGTACCGGTTGAGCAGGTCGCCGAGGGTCGACACGTCCGGCGCGGAGGCCAGGTAGTCCTTGACGCGCGGGCAGTCGGCGAGCTGGCCGGGGACCTCTTCGGCGCCGATCGAGAACAGCGGCGCGTCGAACCAGCCGGCGAACTCGTCGACGATCTCCTTCGTCTTCGCCACCGCCTTGTCGCTGGTCATGTCGATGATCCAGTCGGCGGTGAGGTGCGAGTGCGTGTGCGCCCCGGTGCAGGCGTTCGGGCCGTCGCCGAAGCCGATGCCGAACGCGTCACTGATCGCCGTCGCGTGGCCGGGGATCTCCAGGCCCGGCATCAGCTGCACGTGATAGCGGGCCGCGAAGGTCTTCAGGTGCTCGATGTCGGCGCGGCTGTAGCTGTGCTCGGGGTCCGCGAGACCCGGGAACTTGGGGCTGTAGAGGCGGAAGCCCTCCGACTCGGAGAGGTGCATCAGCAGGGTGTTGAGCTTCTGGTCGCCCATCCTGCGGATCAGGTTCTCCAGGTACGGGATCTTCCAGTACTTGCGGCCCGCGTCCAGGTGGACCATGCGGACCGGCTGCGCGGGGACGTCGGTCGCGCGCGCGAGGGGGACCGTGCGGTGGTCGTCGGCGGTGGAGCGCAGGAGCTGGAGCAGGGTGCGGGTGCCGTAGAAGAGGCCGTGCGTGGAGGCCGCGCTGATGTGTACGGCGCCGTCCGCGCTGTCGAACTTGTAGCCCTCGGCGCCGAGCCCGGCATCGTTGTCAAGGCCGAGCACGATGTCGCCAGGACCCGCGTGGGCCACGTCGCTCGCGATGACCGGATCGATGCCGGAGACCTGGCCGAGCTCGCCCTGAAGCTGGGTGGCGAGCTGCTGCACGGTCTGCCGGGCCGGGCCGGGGAACTCGGCGCGGCCGGAAGCCAGGGAGGTCTTGACGCGGGCCTCCGGCTGGACCAGGAGGCGGGTGCCGCTGCCGAGTGCCGTCGTGCCGCCGAGTGACGTCCAGTCGGTGGGCCGCGGGATCACGGAGGGCTGCCCGGCGAGCAGGTCGGGCCCCTGCTCGGTGGGCTCGGCTGCGGTCGACGGCACTACAGCTCCGATGAATCCGGTGACAAGGGCTAGGACGAACAGCAGGGCTGACGCCGTTCTTCGCACTGCGGCCTCCAGGGTCATGGGTACGGACGTGGGGACCGTAGAGGGGAGTTGCTGTGGTGGCAAGAGTGCGCGTACGGGAATGGGCGCACCCGCCTCCGGGATGTGCCACGGAGGCGGGCGCGTATGGGGCGACCCCTTAGAGGTCGGATGTGTGGCTACGTCGGCTGTGACCTGCCTGTGAGTCGAATGTGAGGTCGGGTCAGGCGGCGGCCGGCACCGCGCCCGCTCCCCGAGCGAGCGGAATGCCGAGATCCGCGAGGATCGCGTGCGCGGCCCGGCGGCCCGAGTGCAGGGCGCCCTGCACCGTGCTCGTGCCGCGGTGGTCGCCGCACACATAGAGCCCGTCGAGGACCCGCACCAGGCGGCGCAGGTCGTGCGGCGGCGGCATCGCGGGCACCGCCTCCGGGTCGTGGTGGACGGCGAGGGTCTCCCAGCCGTCGGTCGACGTGCCGTACAGCGCGGCGAGTTGGGACCGCAGCGCGCGCTCGGGTGGCGGCGGGCCGAGGACCGTGGAGGAGACGAGCGCCCGTCCCGCCGGGGCGCGTGTCGGGTCGACCTGGCTGATCACCGCGGTGTGCGCGACGGGTCCGAGCCGGTCGGCGTCGAGCAGCAGCGCGGGATCGGTGAGCGGCGGTTCGGGGACCGCGTGGTGGACGACCGTGACGGCGTGGAAGTCCGGTACGCGCAGGCCCGGCAGCAGCTCGGCGGCGGCGCGGGCCCCGGTCGCGAGGAGCGTGGCCCGGCAGCGGATCTCGCCGTGCTCCTCGGTCGTCACCGCGTTCGCCGAGATGGCGTTGACGCGGACGCCGGTACGGACCGTCTCCGGCGGGAGCCCGGCGGCGAGCAGCTCGGGCAGAGCGTCGGCGCCGCCCTCCGGGACGCAGAGGCGGCCGCGCGCGTACGCGTACAGGGCGAGGTCGGCGCACCGGCTCGACGTGGTCAGGTCCGGGTCGCACAGGAGCGCCGTCAGGAGCGGGCGCACGAAGCCGTCGAGGGTGCGGGCGGGCAGGCCGCCCCTGGACAGGGCGTCGGCGGAGGCGAGTTCGGGGCGCGCGAGGAGCCGGGGGACCGGGGTCGCGCCGAGCCGGGCCAGGGCCTTGGCGAGCCGGGCCTGGTCGAGGGGGCTGCCGAGCGGTGCGGTGGGGCGCGGGGTCCGGGCGGTGCGGGGGCGGGGCACCCTGGGGGCGCTCGCGAGGGCGCGTGCCGTGTTGAGTGCGCCCATCGCGCGCCGGGTGGGCGCGGGTTCTCCGGCACGGTGGCGTCTGCCGTCGCTGTGCACGAGCACCCCGGGCGAGAAGGGCCGCAGGACGAGGGAGTCCAGGCCGGGGGAGCGGCGCAGTTCGGGGTACGAGGTGCACAGGAGCCGGCCGATCCGGTCGAGACGGAACCCGTCGACCTTCTCGGTGGACATACGGCCGCCCACACCGGGGCCGGCCTCGAGGACCAGGGTGGGTACGCCGGCCCTGGTCAGGCGGTGGGCGGCCGAGAGTCCCGCGACCCCGGCCCCGACGATGACGACGTTCGCGTGCTGTACGGGCTCGGGCACGTTGCGCCTCCCTGGCGGTGCTGCGGCTGATGAGAGCCGTCCCCGCACCCCGTGCCGTCCGGCCGGCGCGTGAGGGGCGGGCCCGAGGACGTCCTACCCCCCGACGAACCCGTGTACGACTCCGAAACACCCGGGCTGTATCCGGGTCCGTCGAGGGTAGGACCGGCGGCGCCGGAAGGGAGTCGCGCGCGACCCGGGCACGGTCGCACAGGGGGCGCGGTGGCGCTCCGCTGGAGTGGGGGTGGGGCGTGGGTGGAGTGCGGGTGGTGTTTGGGTGCGGCTTCGTGGGGGCTGGTCGCGCCCACGCGGCGGAGCCGCAAATGTCACAGCCCCGCGCCCCTGAAACGCGTGCGCTGCGCGCAGCATTTCCCCGCAGGCGCGCCTGCGCGCAGGCTCCACGGCTTCCCCGCAGGCGTGCAGGCCCCACAGCAGCGCGTCACCGCCCCTGAAGTTGCGCCGCACGATTCCTGATGGCCGGGAGCGCCGCCATCAGGGCCTGGCCCGGGCAGGACGTCTCGTACTCGTCCCGGTGTGCGGCCACTGCGTTGAACTCGGCCTTCGTTCCCTTGGGGAACCGGCTGAGGCTGTTCGTGGAGACGAGCTGGACGCGGGAGCGCGGGTCGATGTCCGAGAGGCCCAGCTTCCACGCGGTGAGGGCGGCGATGGACTCCGCCATGGCCGGCGGAACCGGGGTGCCCGCGCTGAACGTGCCTATGGCCGCGATGCCCGTCGTGCCCTTGTTGAAGCCCTGTGCGTGCGCCCCCACGACCGCCTTGTCGACGCCGCCCGCGCGGCCCTCGTAGATCGTGCCGCAGCGGTCGACGAGGAAGTTGTAGCCGATGTCGTCCCACTGCCGGCCGCCCGCCTGGCCCGCGTACAGGTACCCGATGATGCGGGGCGTGTCGGCGCAGTCGTAGTTGTTCGGGGTGTCCGTGTGGTGCACGAAGACCGCCGTGACGCGGCCGGCGTACCGGGGCGGCGGCTGGTGGACGGCTGCGCCCGCGAGCCACTTCGACCGGGGCACGATCCGCGGCTCGGCCGCGGTGTGCGCGCCGTCGGCGGACCGGCGCACCGGTACCGCCGCCGGAGACAGCACCGGCGCGGACCGTTCGGCGGGGCGTACCCCCGCCGCGTCACCGGTCCGCGCCGCTGGATCCGGCCCGACGGTGACGGCGCAGAGCAGCAGCATCCCGCAGGCCGTGGCCCCGGGCGCGCAGCTCGCCGCCATTCGGATGACACGCATACGTGTCACGATCCGCCGGGCACCCCGGACCCGTCGCGCACATTACGCCGAACGGGTGAGCCGGGGTGTCGTCGCAGCAGGTCAGAAGTGCGTGCCGCCGTCGATACGGATCTCCGTACCGGTGATGAACCTGCCGTCGTCCGAGCCCAGCATCGCGACGACCGACGCCACGGTCTCGGGGCCGGCGAAGCCCTGGCCGAGCGCGGGGGCCAGCTTCATGTACAGGCTCATGTCGGCGTCCTCGGGCAGGCCCGGGCCACGGCTCTGGCCGCTGGCGCCGGAGCCGTCCGTCATGCCGGAGGAGATGGAGCCGGGCTGCACGGACGTGAAGCGGATGTTCTGCTTGCTGTACTCGCTCGCCAGGGCGTGCGTCATGGACTGGATGCCGCCCTTGCTGGCCGCGTACGCGGACATGTACGGGTGGGCGAACCCGGCCGACGTCGAGCTGAAGTTGACGACCGCCGCGCCGTTGCCCTCGAGGAGCGCCGGGATCGACTCGCGGATCATCAGGAACGTGCCGACCAGGTTGATGCGGATGACCTGCTCGAAGTCGGCGAGCGACGTCTCGTGCGTGTGCGAGGAGCGCAGGATGCCGGCCGCGTTGACCAGCGTGTCCAGGCCGCCGAGCGTCTGCACGGCGCTGGCGACGCCCTCGCGCACGGACGCCTCGTCCGCGATGTTCACGACGAGCGTGGTGAGGCGGTCGGCGGTGCCGGCCGCGGTCGCCTTGTCGAGGGTGTCCTTCAGGCCCGCCTCGCTGACGTCGGCGGCGACGGCGCGGGCGCCCTCGGCGAGGACGCGCAACACGGTGGCCTGGCCGATGCCGGAGCCACCCCCGGTGACGAGTACGCGACGGCCTTCGTAGCGGTTCAGGTTCGGGCTCATGTGCTGCTCCACTTCACTCACTTCTGCGATCCGCTTGACTGGGATCTGCTGTCCACCGTACGCCTAGGTGGCACGTATTGCCACAGCGTCACAAAGTGCCAAATTGTTCCCGGGCACATAGGCTTTCCGGGTGAGCCCGACGAACGAGCAGCAGCCGTCCCTGACCGAACGGCGCAAAGCCGCGACCCAGATGGACATCGCCCGTGCCGCCGCCGAGCTCTTCGCCGAGCGCGGGCCCGACGGCACCACCGCCGAGGCCATAGCCCAGCGCGCCGGCATCGCGCTCCGTACCTTCTACCGCTACTTCCGGGGCAAGCAGGAAGCCGTCGGTCCGCTCCTCGCCGCCGGCGGCGACGCCTGGCGTGCCCTCCTCGCCGACGCCGAACCCGGCGGTGACCTGCGTCTCGTCCTGGAGAGCGCCATCGCCGCCACCCTCTCCGCCCCCGGCCCGCACGGCTCCGAGCAGCTGGCGACGACGAGAGGGCTGCTGCGCGCCGCCCAGGACGACCCCGCGCTGCGGGCCGTCTGGTACAGGGTCAACCAGGAGTCGGAGGAGCGTCTCGGCCCGGTCCTCGCCCGGCTCGCCGGCCCCGGCGCGGACCCCCTCGACGTACGGCTCGCCGCCGCCGCGGCCACCGACGCCATCCGGATCGCCCTGGAGACCTGGGCCCTCACCGACGACCCCGCGACCGGCTCGCCCGGCTCCCCGGCGGTCCTCGCGCTGCGCTGCCTTCGCGAACTGACCGGCGGCATCAGCCTGTTGGGGGGCGCAGCGTCGGGATCCGGACACGCGGGCGAAGGGCACGAGGCAGTCGGACAGGGCACCCATCAGTGATCCTCCGCCGGATCGATCTCCTGGGGGACGCGGTCGTCCGCGGGATCGATCTCCGGGGCGAACACGAGCAGGGTCAGATCATCGCGCACGGTCCCCGCGAACCGCACTACGTCGAGCCAAAGTGCGTCGGTCAGCTTCGCCGGATCCTCCGCCCCGAACTTCACCAGCCGTTCAGCGAGCGGATAGAACGCGCCTGACGCGTCCCGCGCCTCGATCAGACCGTCGGTGAGCCCGAGCAGCCGGTCGCCGGGCCGCAGCCGCACCGTCATCTGCTCGGGCGGCGAGAGCCCCGCGATCCCGAGGCCCAGCGGCGCGCCGGACGGCACCCGCAGCTCGATGACCTCGTGCCCGCGCAGGAGCAGCGGCCGCGGGTGCCCGCACGACAGAACCCGTACGACCGGGGCGTCGTCGGGGAACTCCAGGAGCAGCGCCGTCGCGAACAGTTCGTGGTGCTCGTCCTCCGCCGCGTCGACCACGAGCCGCCGGTCGAGGCGCGCCGCGACGCCCGTCAGGTCCGGCTGGTCGAGCACGGCCTCCCGGAACGCGCCGAGCAGCCCCGCGACCGTACCCACCGCGGCGAGACCGTGCCCCTGTACGTCGCCGATCACCGCCCGCACACCCGACGGCCCCCGCCGTACGTCGAAGAGGTCGCCGCCGACCAGCGCGCCACGGGTCGCCGCCCGGTACAGGCCCGCGCAGCGCACCGTGCCGACCCGGTCGCGCAGCGGCGGGAGCACGGCGAACTGGGCGGCCTCGGCGACCGTCCGCACCGTGACGAGCTGGTCCTCGCGCCGGCTGCGGACCCAGGCGATCAGCACGCTGAGCACCGCCACGAACGCGATGGTGAGCTCGTCGGTGTTGCCGGGGTGCCCGAGGTCCATGAAGGGCAGGCTGAGCAGGGCGAGCACGACGGCGCCGAACACCGCGGTGAGGGCGGGCCCGTACGACAGGGCGGCCAGCGGCGGGATCGCGCCGAGCAGGAAACCGAGGTCCAGCTTCTCGTGCGTGGCCAGCTGGACGACGCACAGCGCGACGAGCAGCCCGACCGGCAGCCAGCGCACCCAGCGCGGCGCGGGCGCCCCGCGCAGCCAGGCCCGCTCCCTGCCGCGCCGGCGACGCGACAACGCCCCGGTCATCGGCGGGCTCCTTCCCATGGACCCCTTCACGCTCCTACGGAAGGAGCGTCACCGCACCCCGGACGGGTGCCCGTCTCAGAGAGGGCGTCCCATCAGGACGTCGTCCACGTACGCCCCGTCGAGCAGGAACTCCTCCGGGAGGACACCCTCGACGGCGAACCCCTCGGACTCGTACAGCGCCCGCGCGGGCTTGTTGTGTCCGAGTACCCGCAGCGTCAGGCGGCGTGCGCCCGATGCGCGGGCGTGGTCCACGGACGCGCGGATCAGCGCCCGGCCCACGCCCGCGCCGCGTGCCTCCTCGGCCACCACGAGGCCCTGGATCTGCCGGACATGGCTGTTGACGGCGAGCGCCGTGGGGCGGCCGACGCGCACGTATCCGACGAGCCGCCCGCCGAGTCCGGCGACCAGATGGTCCCGCGGCCCGCACTGCTCGGAGAAGAACGGCCCGTACGGCGCCGTCGGCCGCGGCTGCACCGAGTGCAGCGTCGACCACGCGGCCCGGTCGAGCCCGGCCAGCTCGTCGGCGTCCTCGAACCGGGCGGAACGTATGTACGGCGATGACATGGGCGCCACCTTATGGCGGGTGTACGACCGGCCGCCCCGCATTTCTCACGGCAGGATGGGCCCATGGCCCCGAGCGAACCCGCCCCCGCCCGACGCTCCCGGATCGCCGTCGCCGGCTCCTCCGGACTCATCGGCTCCGCCCTGACCCGGTCCCTGCGCGCCGACGGCCACGAGGTCGTCCGCCTGGTCCGGAGCGAGCCGTCCGCCCCGGACCAGGTCCGCTGGGACCCGCGGCAGGGGTACGTCGACATCCCCGGGGTCGACGGGTGCGACGTCGTCGCCAACTTCGCCGCCGCGGGCGTGGGCGACCACCGCTGGACCGACGAGTACAAGCAGGAGATCCACGACAGCCGCGTCCTCGGCACCGCGACCCTCGCCGAGGCCGTCGCCGCCCTCGACCGGCCGCCCCGCCTCTTCCTCAACGGCAGCGCCGTCGGCTACTACGGCGACACCGGCACACGCGCCGTCGACGAGAGCGCGCCGCCGGGGGCCGGGTTCCTGCCGGAGCTGTGCGTGGAGTGGGAGGCCGCGGCGGCGCCCGCCCGGAACGCCGGTGTCCGGACGGCGTTCGCGCGGTCCGGGCTCGTCGTGTCCCGGAGCGGCGGGGCCTGGGAGCGGCTCTTCCCGCTGTTCCTCGCCGGGCTCGGCGGACGCATGGGCAGCGGCCGTCAGTTCTGGTCGTACATCGCGCTCCACGACCACATCGCGGCGCTGCGGCACATCATCGACACGCCTGAGCTGTCCGGCCCGGTCAATCTCACCGCCCCGCACCCCGTCACGAACGCCGAGGTCACCGCCGCGATGGGGCGCGTGCTTCACCGGCCGACCCTGCTCACGGCGCCCGCGCCCGCCCTGCGCCTCGTCCTCGGCGAGATGGCCGGCGACGTCCTGGGCAGCACCAGGGCCGTACCCACCCGGCTCCTGGAGTCGGGCTTCACGTTCGCCTTCCCCGGCATCGACGAGACGATCCGGGCGGCCAGGCGGGGGAACGGGTGAACGGATGAACTGAGGCCCGGTCAGACCCCGAAGCGCTCCGACAGCTTCGGGTACAGCCGCTCCAGCTCCACCGCGTTCTCGAAGTCGACCGGTGTGCCCTCCGGCTCCACCGGCGCGGCCGGGATCCCGAGGTCCGGCGCCACGGCCCCGGTCAGCTCCTCGTACGCCTCGTCGGCCGCGTAACCGAGTTCCTCGCCGTCCCCGTCGATCTCCTCGTCGAACTCGCCCAGCAGGTCCGCGAGAGAGTCCGGCTCGTGCAGCGCGCCCTCGAAGACCTCCCGGCCCTGGCCGATCAGCCAGCAGCGGAAGAAGTCGAACGCGTCGTCGCTCGCCCCGCCGAGCAGCACCCAGGCGGCGCCCCACAAGTCCCAGCGGTAGGCGCGGTGATAGCGGGACTCGAAGTGACGGGCGAAGTCGAGCACCGACTCGGGGTCGGCCTGCAGCAACCTGTCGACCAGCAGCTCGGCGTGGTCCTCGGGATCGCCCTCGGCCGCCTCACGCGTGCTGTCCACGATCTCCCAGAACTCCGTCTCGTCCATCACGGGACAAGCATCGGCCTTACGTGACTCCCACGCACCCCGAGTGCCACGCGCGTGCCGCTTCGTTATACAGACCCCGGTGAGAGGCGATGGCGTCACGGATATCGGTGGGCGATGTGTGGGGCGGCGTCACGGATATGGGTGGGCCATGCGCGGGGCGGCGTCACGGATATTGGTGGGCCATGCGCCGGGCGGCGTCACCGATACCGGTCGGCCATCCTCCGCGCCGCCTCGGCGAAGCGTTCGCGCAGGGCCGGTGGCCTCCGCGTCGGGGCCGGGTGCGAAGAGCTGGGTGTACGCGGCGTCGCCTGCTGCGCGCGGGCCGACGTGCGCGCACCCTCGCCGAAGGCGCCGCCTTACCTATACCGGTCGGCCATCCTCCGCGCCGCCTCGGCGAAGCGTTCGCGCAGGGCCTGTGGGCCGATGACCTCCGCGTCCGGCCCGAGCCCGAGGAGCTGGGTGTACGCGATGTCCTCGGACTCCACGGGGACGGTCACCGTCACCCAGCCCTGGTCGTCGGGCTCGCCCGCCGATTCGCGGGCCGCGCGCGCCGACACCGGTTCGATGACGTGCCGGAGGCGGTGCAGGCCCTCCGGTGAGAGGCGCAGGACCACCTCCGCGCGCAGGATCGACTGCGCGAACTCCTCTGCGCGCTCCTCCCAGAAGCCCGGCAGGTCGAAATCCTCGTCCCGCTCGAAACGCTCCTCGCCCGCCTCGACGCCGGTGAACCGGTCGATCCGGTACACCCGGTACGCCCCGTCCCCGGTGACCCGCGCGCAGACGTACCAGACGCCCGCCTTCAGCACGAGCCCGTACGGCTCCAGCTCCCGCTCGACCTCGGTCCCGTCCCGGCGGTACCGGGCGCGCACCATCCGGTCGTCCCACACCGCGTCCGCCACCGCAGGCAGCAGCTCCGGCGTCCGCGGCTCCTGGAACCAGCCCGGCGCGTCCAGATGAAACCGCTGCGTCGCCGTCCGCGAGGCGTCCCGCAGCGAGGGCATGAGCGCCGCCGACACCTTCAGACGCGCGGCCGACGCGGCGTCCGCCAGGCCCATCTCGCGCAGCGCGCCGGGCACCCCGGACAGGAACAGGGCCTGCGCCTCCCCGCGCGCCAGGCCGGTGAGCCGCGTCCGGTAGCCGCCGATCAGCCGGTACCCGCCGGCCCGGCCCCGGTCCGCGTACACCGGCACGCCCGCCTCGGACAGCGCCTGCGCGTCCCGCGTCACGGTCCGCTCGGAGACCTCCAGCTCGCGCGCCAGCTCACCCGCCGTCATGGACGGCCGGTTCTGCAGCAGCAACACCATCTTGATCAGCCGGGCAGCACGCATGGGCCCATGATGCCGCCGCCCACCGACAACGCCGCCGCCGAGCCGCACGCGCGGGCCCACCCAGAGCGAAGCATCCGGTCAGCGCATCGGGTCACCGGGATGAGCCGCTCCGCCGCCAGCCATCACAACGGCCCGGCCAACGCCACCCGCCCCGGGTACGAGCACCAGGTCCAGCCCCACCCGCCACCGGCGCGGGCTTCCCGTCAGCGCCTCCTCGGACACGGCGAGTCGCCCTCGCCATCGCCGGGCACCTCATCGGACACAGCGGGGCGCGTGCCAACGCCACCCGCACGCGTCACGACGACCCGGCCACGCCACCCGCACCCGCCACCACGGCCCCCGCCAACACCCCCACCCGCCCCCAGCAAGAGCGCCCCGTCACCCCGCCCCCGCCCCCGCCCCATAAGCAATCACCGCGAACGACGCCCCCCACGCATCCGCCAGCACCGCGAAGCGGCCCGGTTCGATGGTCGTCGGGTGGACCAGGACCCGGCCGCCCAATTCCCCGCAACGCGCCGCCGTCGCATCCGTGTCCGCGACCGCGAGATACACCGTCCAGCGCGCGGGCACATCCTCCGGGAACGAAGCCGACGCCGTGTCCAGCATCCCGCCGAAGGGCTCGTCGTCGACGCTCCACTCGGTGTACTCGCCCGCTCCGAGCGTCCGGCGCCGCGCGCCCCAGCCGAGTACGGACTGGTAGAAGTCCTCCGCGCCGTCCGGGTCGTGCGTCACCAGCTCGAACCAGCAGAAGCTGACCGGCTCGTTCACGACGCCGAAACCCGGGTGGTTTACCGGCTGCCACAGGCCGAACGCCGCCCCCGACGGGTCCTGGCAGACCGCGAGCTGGCCCTGTTCCATGACGTCCGTCGGACCGGCGGCCACGGACCCGCCGTTCCCCTTCACCCGCGCCACGACCGCGTCGATCCCGGACGACTGGAAGTACGGCAGCCAGGCCGCGGGCTGCTTCGGGTCCCGAAGAACACCTACGCCCCCGACCAGCGCGTCCCCGGGTCCCCTGAACATGCCGTAACCGCCCGCCCGCGAATCCGGCACCACTTCGCTCCGCCAGCCGAACAGCCCCTCGTAGAAGAGCCGGGCCGCGTCCGTGTCGGGTGTGGAGAGATCGACCCAGCAAGGCGCCGAAGGGGTCTTGGTGATCTTCATGGACGGCATCTCCCATGAAAGACGGCCCCCCGGGGAACCTCCGAACCCCCTCATTCACGCACGCGTGCCCCGCCCCGGCAATCGGGACGGGGCACACATGACGCCAGTTACTACAGGCCGTAGCGCTCGCGCGCTTCCTTCACGTCCGAGGCCTTGACCTCGCCGCGGCGGGCGAGCTGGGCCAGGGCCGCGACGACGATCGACTGCGCGTCGATGCCGAAGTGACGGCGGGCCGCCTCACGGGTGTCGGACAGACCGAAGCCGTCCGCACCGAGCGAGGAGTAGTCCTGCTCGACCCACTGCGCGATCTGGTCGGGGACCTGACGCATGTAGTCGGTGACGGCGAGGACCGGGCCCTCGGCACCTTCGAGCGCCGTACGGATGTACGGGGTGCGCTCCTCGCCGCGCAGGATCGCCTCGTCCGCCGCCAGGGCGTCACGGCGCAGCTCGGTGAAGGAGGTCGCGGACCACACGTCGGCGGCCACACCCCACTCCTCGGCGAGCATCTTCTGGGCCTCGAGCGTCCAGTGGATCGCCGTACCCGAACCGATCAGCTGGATGCGCGGGGCGTTCGCGGCCGCGACGTTCACACCGGCCGACTCGGCGGTGTTGAAGCGGTACAGGCCCTTGATGATGCCCTCGTCCACGCCCTCGGGCTTGGCCGGCTGCGGCATCGGCTCGTTGTAGACCGTCAGGTAGTAGAAGACGTTCTGGTCCTCGTCCGGCGCGGCCTCGCCGTACATGCGGCGCAGACCCTCCTTGACGATCGTGCCGATCTCGTACGCGAACGCCGGGTCGTAGGTCAGCGCGGCCGGGTTGGTCGCGGCGATGACCGGCGAGTGACCGTCCGCGTGCTGCAGACCCTCACCCGTGAGCGTCGTACGGCCCGCGGTGGCGCCGACGAGGAAGCCGCGGCCGAGCTGGTCGCCGAGCTGCCACATCTGGTCGGCCGTGCGCTGCCAGCCGAACATCGAGTAGAAGATGTAGAAGGGGATCATCGCTTCGCCGTGCGTGGCGTACGCGGAGGACGCGGCGATGAAGTCCGCCATGGAGCCGGCCTCGGTGATGCCCTCGTTGAGGATCTGGCCGTCCGTGGCTTCCTTGTAGTACATCAGCTGGTCGCGGTCGACCGGCTCGTACGTCTGCCCCTTGGGGGAGTAGATGCCGAGCGACGGGAACAGCGACTCCATGCCGAAGGTGCGCGCCTCGTCCGGGACGATCGGCACCCACCGCTTGCCGGTCTGCTTGTCGCGTACGAGGTCCTTGACCAGGCGTACGAAGGCCATGGTCGTGGCCATCGACTGCGAGCCGGAGCCCTTGTCGAAGGACGCGAACGCCTTGTCGGCCGGGGCCGGCAGCGGGGCGATGGCGTGCGTACGGCGGGCCGGGGCGGGGCCGCCGAGGGCCGCGCGGCGCTCCTGGAGGTAACGGACCTCGGGGGAGTCGGCGCCCGGGTGGCCGTAGGGCACCTGGCCGTCGACGAACTGGCTGTCCGAGATGGGCAGTTCAAGGAGGTCACGCATGTCCTTGAACTCGTCCACCGTCAGCTTCTTCATCTGGTGGTTGGCGTTCTTGGACTCGAAGCCCTTGCCGAGCGTGAAGCCCTTGACCGTCTGGACCAGGATCACGGTCGGCGCGCCCTCGTGCGACAGGGCCGCACGGTAGGCCGCGTACACCTTGCGGGGCTCGTGGCCGCCGCGCGAGAGGTGGAAGCACTCGGAGATCTTGTCGTCCGTGAGGAGCTTGCCCAGCTCGACGAGCGCGGGCTCGGAGCCGAAGAAGTGCTCACGGATGTACGCGGCGTCGCGCGTCGCGTACGTCTGGAACTGCGCGTCCGGCACCTCACGCAGGCGGCGGACGAGCGCGCCCGTGGTGTCGAGCTGGAACAGCTCGTCCCAGGCGGAGCCCCAGAGCGTCTTGATGACGTTCCAGCCGGCGCCGCGGAACTGGGCCTCCAGCTCCTGGACCACGCGGAAGTTGGCGCGGACCGGGCCGTCGAGGCGCTGCAGGTTGCAGTTGATGACGAAGGTCAGGTTGTCCAGACCCTCACGCGAGGCGAGCGCCAGCGCGGCCGTGGCCTCGGGCTCGTCCATCTCGCCGTCACCGAGGAACGCCCACACGTGCGAGGAGGAGACGTCCTTGATCTTGCGGTTCGTCAGGTAGCGGTTGAACCGCGCCTGGTAGATCGCCGACAGCGGGCCGAGGCCCATGGAGACGGTCGGGAACTCCCACAGCCAGGGCAGGCGCCGCGGGTGCGGGTAGGACGGCAGACCGTTGCCGCCGGACTCCTGACGGAAGAGGTCGAGCTGCTGCTCGCTCAGGCGGCCGTCGAGGAACGCGCGGGCGTAGATGCCGGGGGAGGCGTGGCCCTGGATGTACAGCTGGTCGCCGGAGCCGTCCCCCTCCTTGCCCTTGAAGAAGTGGTTGAAGCCCGTCTCGTACAGCCAGGCCGCGGAGGCGAACGTGGCGATGTGGCCGCCGACGCCGTGCTTGGAACCGCGGGTCACCATCGCGGCCGCGTTCCAGCGGTTCCACGCGGCGATCTTGAGCTCGAGCGCCTCGTCACCCTCGATCGCCGGCTCGGCGGCGGTCGGGATGGTGTTGACGTAGTCCGTCTCGAGCAGCTTGGGCAGCGCCAGGCCCGCGCCCTCGGCGCGCTCCAGCGTGCGGCGCATCAGGTACGCGGCACGGTGCGGCCCGGCCGCCTTGGTGACGGCGTCCAGGGAGGCCTGCCATTCGGCGGTCTCCTCGGGGTCGCGGTCCGGGAGCTGGTCGAGCTCGCTCGGCTGGATGCGGGAGGGGTCGGTCATGTCGCCGCCTTCCTGAGTCGGAAAGGGTTCCCTTGGGGGAAGGGTCGGGGGTGCCCTAGGTCTTTGGCAGGACAGGGCTTACGGGTCCCTGGTGGAGACCCGTCGGCGACTCTAACTCCCTGATCGATGATCGATCAAAGGGTTGAAGGGGAAAACTTCATCAGACGGCAAAAGTGGGCATCCGGTGCCATTCAATGGGGCACCGGGTGCCTTGTTTTCCAAGGTTCGAAAGCCGTTTTCCGCAGGACGGAAGCGTGTGTTCACAACTTCTGAGCGAACCACGGCTCAGGCGCGCGGCGCGCAGCCGAGAACGTGCGACTTCACCAGCTCCGCGATGGCCGGGTCCCGGCGCCGGAAAGCGGCGACCAGTTCCTCGTGCTCCTCGGCGTACGACTGCTGCACCGTGCCGAGCCAGCGGATGGACAGGGCCGTGAACACCTCGATGCCGAGGCCCTCCCAGGTGTGCAGGAGCACGGAGTTGCCCGCGGCCCGCACCAGCTCGCGGTGGAACCCGACGGTGTGCCGCACCTGGGCGGCCGAGTCGGCGTCGTCGTCGGCCCGGTGGAGGGCCGCCACGTGGGGTTCGAGGGCCGAGCAGTCCTCCGCCAGACGTCCGGCCGCGAGCTCCGCCGCGATGGCCTCCAGACCGGCTCTGACGGGGTAGCTCTCCTCCAGGTCGGCGGCCGTCAGATTCCGCACCCGGACGCCCTTGTTGGGCGCGGACTCGATCAGCCGCAGGCTCTCCAGCTCCCGCAGCGCCTCCCGCACCGGCGTCTGGCTGACCTCCAGCTCCGTGGCGATCCGGCGCTCCACGATGCGCTCGCCCGGCTTCCAGCGTCCGCTGACGATCCCCTCGACGATGTGCTCGCGGATCTGTTCGCGCAGCGAGTGGACGACGGGCGCGGTCATGATGGCTCCTCCGGCAGGGGTATGGCCCCAAGGTGCGTTGACCTTTAGACAATACGGCGGCGCCCCCGCCCGGAGGAGGTCCGGACGGGGGCGTACGCGGTGATGAGACGAGCGTTACAGGCCGAGCTCGACCTCGAACTCGCCGGCCTCCAGGATCGCCTTGACCGTGGTCAGGTAGCGGGCGGCGTCGGCGCCGTCCACCAGACGGTGGTCGTAGGAGAGCGACAGGTACGTCATGTCACGGACGGCGATGGTCTCGCCGAGGTCCGGGTGGTTGATGACGACCGGGCGCTTCACCGTGGCGCCGATGCCCAGGATGGCGGCCTGGTTCGGCGGGACGATGACGGTGTCGAAGAGCGCACCGCGCGAGCCCGTGTTGGAGATCGTGAAGGTCGCGCCGGACATGTCGTCCGGCGTGAGGCCGCCACCGCGGGCCTTGCCGGCCAGCTCGGCGGTCTTCTTCGAGATCCCGGCGATGTTCAGGTCGCCCGCACCCTTGATGACCGGCGTCATCAGACCCTTCTCGGCGTCCACGGCGATGCCGATGTTCTCCGAGTCGAAGTACGTGATGGTGCCTTCGTCGTCGTTGATCCGGGCGTTGACGACCGGGTGGGCCTTCAGCGCCTGGGCGGCGGCCTTGACGAAGAACGGCATCGGGGAGAGCTTGACGCCCTCGCGGGCGGCGAAGCCGTCCTTGGCCTTGGCGCGGAGCTTCATCAGCTTCGTGACGTCGACCTCGACGACCGAGGTCAGCTGGGCCTGCGAGTGCAGCGCCTTCATCATGTTGTCGCCGATGACCTTGCGCATACGGGTCATCTTGACCGTCTGGCCGCGGAGGGGAGAGGCCTCCAGGGCCGGGGCCTTGGCGGCCGGAGCGGCAGCGGCGGCCGGGGCCGGCGCGGCCTTCGCGGCCTCGGCGGCGGCGATGACGTCCTGCTTGCGGATACGGCCACCGACGCCCGAACCCTTGACGGTCGCCAGGTTCACGCCGTTCTCCGACGCGAGCTTGCGGACCAGCGGGGTCACGTAGGCACCGTCGTCACCGGCGACCGCGGCGGGGGCCGGGGCGGCGGGGGCGACCGGAGCCGGGGCGGCCGGCGCGACCGGGGCCGCGGGGGCGACCGGGGCAGCGGCGACGGGGGCCGGAGCCGGGGCAGCGGGAGCCGCGGGGGCGGCAGGCGCGACCGGAGCCGGAGCCGGAGCGGCGGCCGGAGCGGCCGGGGCGGCGGGCGCGGCGGCGGCCGGAGCGGCACCGGGCGCACCGACGACGGCGAGCTTGGCGCCGACCTCGGCGGTCTCGTCCTCACCGACGACGATCTCGAGGAGAACGCCGGCGACGGGGGAGGGGATCTCGGTGTCGACCTTGTCCGTGGAGACCTCGAGCAGGGGCTCGTCCTCCGCGACCTCCTCGCCGACCTCCTTCAGCCAGCGGGTGACGGTGCCCTCGGTGACGGACTCACCGAGCGCGGGCAGCACGACGTCCGTGCCGGAAGCGGCACCGGCCGGAGCGGCCGGGGCGGCGGGCGCGGCCGGAGCCGCGGGGGCCTCGGCGACCGGGGCGGGGGCGGCCGGAGCGGCAGCCGGGGCCGGGGCCTCGGCAGCGGCGGGGGCCGGGGCGGCGGCGGGCGCGCCCGTGCCGTCGTCGATGACGGCCAGCTCGGAGCCGACCTCGACGGTCTCGTCCTCGGCGACCTTGATGGAGGCCAGGATGCCGGCGGCGGGCGAGGGGATCTCGGTGTCGACCTTGTCGGTCGAGACCTCGAGCAGCGGCTCGTCGACCTCGACGCGCTCGCCCTCGGCCTTCAGCCAGCGGGTGACGGTGCCTTCGGTGACGCTCTCACCGAGTGCCGGAAGGGATACGGAAACCGACATGGTTTCTGTTGCTCCTTAATGGGGTCTCCCCTGCTCGAGCTGAGTCGATGGCTCGGGGAAGTGCGGAAGTCTGTGGTCGTCGTCGCGCCCAGGGGACGACAGGGGACGACTGGGTCCAGCCTGAGGCCTTGATCAGTCGTGCGAGTGCAGCGGCTTGCCCGCGAGTGCCAGGTGGGCCTCGCCGAGCGCCTCGTTCTGCGTCGGGTGGGCGTGGATGAGCTGGGCGACCTCGGCGGGCAGCGCTTCCCAGTTGTAGATCAGCTGGGCTTCGCCGACCTGCTCGCCCATACGGTCACCGACCATGTGGACGCCGACCACGGCACCGTCCTTGACCTGGACGAGCTTGATCTCGCCCGCGGTCTTGAGGATCTTGCTCTTGCCGTTGCCCGCAAGGTTGTACTTCAGAGCGACGACCTTGTCCGCACCGTAGATCTCCTTGGCCTTGGCCTCGGTGATACCGACGGAGGCGACCTCGGGGTGGCAGTACGTCACCTTCGGCACGCCGTCGTAGTCGATCGGGACGGTCTTGAGACCGGCCAGACGCTCCGCGACCAGGATGCCCTCGGCGAAGCCGACGTGCGCGAGCTGCAGGGTCGGGGCGAGGTCACCGACGGCCGAGATGGTCGGCACGTTGGTCTGCATGTACTCGTCGACCAGGACGTAACCGCGGTCCATCGCGACGCCCTGCTCCTCGTAACCGAGGCCGGCCGAGACCGGGCCGCGGCCGATGGCGACCAGGAGGACCTCGGCCTCGAAGGTCTTGCCGTCGGCGAGGGTCACGCGGACGCCGTCCTGCGTGTACTCGGCCTTCTGGAAGAAGGTGCCGAGGTTGAACTTGATGCCGCGCTTGCGGAACGCGCGCTCCAGGAGCTTGGAGCTGTTCTCGTCCTCGACGGGCACGAGGTGCTTCAGGCCCTCGACGACGGTGACGTCGGTGCCGAAGGACTTCCACGCGGAGGCGAACTCGACGCCGATGACGCCGCCGCCCAGGATGATCGCGGACTGCGGGACGCGGTCCAGCTTCAGCGCGTGGTCCGAGGAGATGATGCGGTTGCCGTCGATCTCCAGGCCCGGCAGCGACTTCGGCACGGAGCCGGTCGCGAGGAGCACGTGGCGGCCGGTGACGCGCTGGCCGTTCACGTCCACGGAGGTCGGGGACGACAGACGGCCCTCACCCTCGATGTACGTCACCTTGCGGGACGCGATGAGACCCTGCAGGCCCTTGTACAGGCCCGAGATGACCTCGTCCTTGTACGCGTGCACCGCGTCGATGTCGATGCCCTCGAAGGTGGCCTTGACGCCGAACTGGCTGGCCTCGCGGGCCTGGTCGGCGATCTCGCCCGCGTGCAGCAGGGCCTTCGTGGGGATGCAGCCGTTGTGCAGGCAGGTGCCGCCGACCTTGCCCTTCTCGATCAGGGCGACGTCCAGGCCCAGCTGCGCGCCGCGCAGGGCCGCGGCGTAACCGCCACTGCCACCGCCGAGGATCACTAGGTCGAAAACGGTGCTGGCGTCGTTCGCCACGTCACGTCCTCCATGCATGTGCGCCGTACGCCGGTCTCCTGTGACCGTGCGGCGGCTGGTGTCCGGCCGCTTTTTTGCTTCGGCCCTGTGGTGGGGGCCCTGTCCTGCCGAGGACCCATCTTTGCACTTGTCGGCGGCGGACGGGACGCCGGGCCCAGGCGTGAGACAGCCGTTACACCGGAAACCCGGCCGACCGGCGCCGCGAAGCTGCGGATTTCGTCGTCAGCGAACAGCCCCCGGGCGCCTTCGCACCCAGGGGCTGTCGAACCGTGCCGAGTCGCGTCAGCCCAGGTCACCGTCGGCGGTGCGCTCCGCGAGGCGCACCAGCGTACGGACCGCGGAGCCGGTGCCGCCCTTGGGCGTGTAGCCGAACGGGCCGCCCTCGTTGAAGGCCGGGCCGGCGATGTCGAGGTGGGCCCACGTGATGCCCTCGCCGACGAACTCCTGGAGGAAGAGACCGGCGACCAGGCCGCCGCCCATGCGCTCGCCCATGTTGGCGATGTCGGCGGTGGACGAGTCCATGCCCTTGCGCAGGTCGGCGGGGAGCGGCATCGGCCAGGACGGCTCGCCGACCTCCTCGGCGACCTCGTGGATCGTCGTACGGAAGGCGTCGTCGTTCGCCATGATGCCGAACGTGCGGTTGCCGAGCGCCAGCATCATGGCGCCGGTCAGGGTCGCCACGTCGACGATCGCGTCCGGGGTCTCCTCGGAGGCCTTGGCGATGGCGTCGGCCAGGACCAGGCGGCCCTCGGCGTCCGTGTTCAGGACCTCGACGGTCTTGCCCGAGTACATGCGCAGCACGTCGCCGGGGCGGGTGGCCGAGCCCGACGGCATGTTCTCGGCGAGCGCCAGCCAGCCGGTGACGTTGACCTTGAGGCCGAGGCGCGCGGCGGCGACGACGGCGGCGAACACGGCGGCGGCGCCGCTCATGTCGCACTTCATCGTCTCGTTGTGACCGGCCGGCTTGAGCGAGATGCCGCCCGAGTCGTACGTGATGCCCTTGCCGATGAAGGCGAGGTGCTTGTCCGCCTTGGACGACGTGTACGACAGCTTCACCAGGCGCGGCGGGGCCTCCGAGCCGGCGCCGACGCCGAGGATGCCGCCGAAGCCGCCCTTGGTGAGCGCCTTCTCGTCGAGGATCTGCACCTTGATGCCGTGCTCCTTGGCCGCGACGGAGGCGACGGCGGCGAAGGCCTCGGGGGTGAGGTCGTTCGGCGGGGTGTTGATGAGGTCGCGGGCGCGGTTGAGCTCCTCGGTCACGGCGAGGGCGCGCTCCACGGCGGCCTTGTGCGCCTTGTCGCGGGGCTTGCCGCCGAGCAGGGCGACCTCGGCGAGCGGCGCCTTGCCGTTCTTGCCGCCGTTGCCGTTCTCCTTGTACGCGTCGAAGGAGTACGCGCCGAGCAGGGCGCCCTCCGCGATCGCGCCGGCGTCACCGGAGTCCTCGATCGGCAGCGCGAACGCGGCCTTCTTCGAGCCGGCCAGCGCGCGGGCGGCGCACCCGGCGGCGCGGCGCAGGGCCTCGGCGCCGTACGACTCGTCCTTCTCGGGCACCGGACCCAGGCCGACGGCGAGGACCACGGGGGCCTTGAAGCCGGAGGGCGCGGGGAGCTTCGTCACCTCGCCCTCACCGCCACTGGCGCCGAGGGTCGCGAGGACGGCGGCGAGCTTGCCGTCGTACGCCTTGTCCACGGCCTCCGCGCCGGGTGCGACGACCAGGTCCCCGGACTTGGATCCAGAGTCCTTCGCCACACCGACGACGATCGCGTCGGCACGCAGACCGGCCGCGCCGGAGGTGCTGAGAGTCAGAGCAGTCACGGTGGTGAGGTCCCTACTTTCATGGTGTCTGAAGGAGTTCTGACAGGCCGTGGGGTGGATGTCCCCCCGGGGGAGCCTACGCCCGCGTGCTCGCGGCCGCGCCGAGCGGTGCTCGACCGCCACCGGTGGGTCAGCCGAAGGTGAGCACGACGAGGGCTGCCGTGGCGGCGGTCTCGGCGACGCCGCCGAACACGTCGCCGGTCACACCGCCGAAGCGGCGCACGCAGTGGCGCAGCAGGAGTTCGGCCGCGCCGCACGCCAGGACGGCCGCCGCGGCGCCACGTATCGCCCCGTACGTCCCTCCGCCGGCGGCGCCCGCGGCCGCGGCGGCGCACACGACGACGGCGGAGGCGAGCAGCGCCCCGCGCACCGGCACCGTCCCGGCGACGGCCGCGCCCAGCCCCTCGGGCCGCGCCGGCGGGACACCCGCGCGCGAGGCCAGGGTGAGCGCGAGCCGGGCGGTGAGCGCGGAGACGACGGCGGCGAGCGCACCGCGCACCCACGAGCCGGCGTACAGCTCGGCGAGCGCGGCCACTTGGGCGAGCAGGACGAGTACGAGCGTGATGACGCCGAACGGGCCGATGTCCGACTGCTTCATGATGCGCAGCGCGTCCTCGGCGGGCTTGCCGCTGCCGAGTCCGTCGGCGGTGTCGGCGAGCCCGTCCAGATGCAGTCCGCGGGTGAGCGCCGCCGGGACGCTCACGCTCGCCACGGCGGCGAGCAGCGGCCCGGCGCCGAGCAGGATCAGCACGGCGCCGAGCGCGCCGGAGGCGAGACCCACGACGAGCCCGGCGACGGGCGCGCAGAGCATCCCGGCACGGGCCGCCTCACGGTCCCAGCGGGTGACGTCGACGGGCAGCACGGTGAGCGTGCCGAATGCGAAACGGAGGCCGTCGGCCGGGGAAGCGGGCATCCGCGCAGGCTACCCAAGGGGCCTTTCACAGCGGGCGGCGCCCAGCCTCCGGCGGCAGGATGGCCGCATGGGTCACTGGTGGTACCGGAACATCATCGAGCCGGGGAAGCTGCCGTTGCTGCTCACGCTGGCCTCGTTCCTGGTGACGTTCCTGGTGACCCGGACGATCACGCGGCTCATCCGCGCGGGCCGCGGGCCCTTCCGGAACGTCAACCCGGGCGGGATGCACATCCACCACGTCGTGCCCGGCGTCGTCCTCACCCTCATCGGCGGCTTCGGCGCGGTCGGCAGCGGCCGTTACGGGGTCGCCGCCTCCGTCTGCGCGGTGATCTTCGGGGTGGGTGCGGGCCTGGTCCTCGACGAGTTCGCGCTGATCCTGCATCTCGCCGACGTCTACTGGAGCGAACAGGGGCGGCAGAGCGTCGAGGTGGTGATCCTGGCCGGGGCGCTCGGGCTGCTCGTCCTCAGCGGTTTCTCGCCGCTCGGCGTGAACGACGTGACGGCACCGGAGGCGGAGGAGCGCGGCAGCGCGATCTTCACGCTCGTCATCAACTTCGTGTTCGTGATCCTCGCGATGTTCAAGGGGAAGCCCCGCATGGCGATCCTCGGCGTGCTGGTGCCGTTCGTCGCGCTGATCGGGGCCGTCCGGCTCGCCCGGCCCGGCTCGGCGTGGGCCCGGCGCTGGTACCGGCGGCGCCCGAAGGCCAGAGCCAGAGCGCGGCTGCGCTCCTACCGGCACGACCGGCGCTGGGTGCGCCTCGGCAGGTCCTTCCAGGATCTCATCGGGGGCACGCCGGATCCGGAGCGGTCGCTGCCCCGCTGACGTAACGAGCTCCGGCGGCGGCGTACGGCGAGGGCCCGGCCCGCCGCCGCGACGACGAGGACCGCGCCGACCGCGGCGACGTGCTCCCTGCCCGCGAGGTTCGGCTTCACCACCGCCTCGGAGATCATGACCAGGGCGATCAGGGCCGCCGTCCACCGGGCGCGGTAGAGCCAGCACGTGTACAGCGCGAGTCCCACGACGGCCGCCGACGGCCCCGTGTCGACCATCCGGGCGTCGGACGCGGGCAGCCCGAACAGTCCGTGCGGGCCGAGCCACACGCCGAAGCGCGCGTAGAGGGTGCCGGCGAGTGTGGCCGCGTACCCGACCGTGAGGGTGAGGGCGCGGCCGAGGCAGATCTCGGCGACGCCGAACACGATCAGGACCTGCGCGAGCGCACCCCACACGGGCAGGTCGAGCGCGGGCACGAACAGGGACAGCGGGGTCCGGAGCAGGGCCAGCCACAGCGGGTCCTCGGCCCGCACGGCGCCGATGTTCTCCACGAACTGGAAGCCCCAGGACCGGTTCTGGACGAACTGGAACAGGGCCGTGAGGCCGACCGCGCCGAGCGTCATCGGCACCGCGCGCCACTTCCGGGTGACGAGCGCCGTGCGCACCGTCGTCCACAGCGGGCCCCACTCGGCGCGGGCCAGTGCCGCCGCGGACCTCATGGCCGTGACTCCAACGGTTGCAGGTGTCTGTGATGCATCCAGTTCGGCAGGCCCGGCGCCTCCAGGAAGCCCTCCGCGCGGGCGGACGCCAGAGCGATCCGGGGCAGGTCGGCGCTCTTCTCGAAGAGCAGGAAGCGGGGCTCCCAGATGGGCCGGTACTTCGCGTTGGCGCGGTAGAGAGATTCGATCTGCCACCACCGTGAGAAGAAGCTGAGCAGTGAGCGCCACAGGCGCAGCACCGGGCCCGCGCCGAGCCGCGAGCCACGTTCGAAGACCGACCGGAACATCGCGAAGTTGAGCGACACCTGAGTGATCCCGATTTCCTCGGCCCGCTGGAGCAGTTCGATGACCATGAACTCCATCAGTCCGTTCTCGGCGTCCCGGTCACGCCGCATCAGATCGAGCGACAGGCCCTGCGGCCCCCACGGCACGAAGGACAGTACGGCCTTCAACTCGCCCTGGCCATCGGTGCATTCGAGCATCACGCAGCGTCCGTCCTCGGGATCGCCGAGCCGGCCGAGCGCCATCGAGAAGCCGCGCTCGGTCGCCCCGTCGCGCCAGTCGTCGGCGCGCCTGAGCAGATACGCCATCTCGTCCTCCGGGATGTCCTCGTGGCGCCGGATCCCTACCTCGTACCCCGCGCGCTTCACCCGGTTGAAGGCCTGGCGGACGGTGCGCATGGCCCGGCCGTCCAACGTGAAGTCGTCCGTCTCGACGATCGCTTCGTCGCCCAGTTCGAGGGCGTCGAGGCCGTGCCGGGCGTAGATGGTGCCCGCCTCCTCGCTCGCGCCCATGACGGCCGGGGTCCAGCCGTGTTCGCGGGCCTCCATGAGCCAGGGCTCGATCGCGCCGGGCCAGGCCTCGGGGTCGCCGATGGGGTCTCCCGACGCGAGCGAGACTCCGCCGACGACGCGGTAGGCGACCGCCGCCTTGCCGGTCGGCGACCACACCACGCTCTTCTCGCGGCGCAGCGCGAAGTAGCCGAGCGAGTCCCGGTCGCCGCCCTTGTCGAGCAGTACGCGCAGCCTCGCCTCGTCGTCGGGGGTGAGCGGGTCGACGGCCTTGCGGGAGCGGAACGCGGCGTACACGACGGCGAGCAGGAGGAGGGTGCTCAGGATGTTGATGACGACGTTGACCCAGTTCGGCGTGGTGATGTACGGGTACTTGGACTCGTCGGTCGCGACCGAGATGAGCCGCAGCGTGCCGTAGCGCCAGCGCTCCAGGAACGTCGAGTGGTCCTCGCCGTGCGCCTGATTGGTGACGGTCACGAGGAACGTCGCGAAGAGGGACGTCACGAGGAGCCCGCCGAGGCCGACCGCGGCCGCCAGCTTCGGGTTCGAGCGGTCGCCCTTGGCGTAGAACTCGCGGCGGCCGATCAGCAGCGCGGCGACGAAGGCGCCGGTCAGGACGAGGGAGATCCAGTTCTGCGCGAGCCCGCGCACCTCGGGGAAGACCATCACGAGGGCGAACAGGAGGAAGAAGAGCCCGCTCAGGACGAGGTTGAGGATCCACGCGGCGCGCTTGCGGCGGCGCATCGTGATCGCCAGGAACCAGGTGAAGACCCCGGAGGCGAAACCGGCGGTGAGCAGGTACGGGGTGAAGTAGTCGTTGGTGTTGTGCCGTTGCAGGTCCTGGCCGAGGGTGACCCATACGGCGCTCAGCAGATTGATGAACGTGACGATCCGCAGGTACCAGACGGTGAAGGCGGCGGCCCGTTTCGTGGTGGGGGTGGAGACGCGGGCGCGGCGCGGGGGCGGAGCGGTCGTCTGTACATCAGCCATAGGCAGGGAGCATATGGGGCATTTGTGGTGATATGAGGTCGCGAAACGGCGGGCCGCAGCGGTACTTGACCCGCTGTGACCCGCCGTCAGGAAGTGTGCGGCGCGCGCTACTCGCCGGCGCCGGCCGCCTCGGCCTCCGGTGACCCGGGTGCGTCGGAAGCCCGAGCCTCGGAGGCTGCGGCCTCCGCCGGCTCGGTCGTCTCGGCAGCCGGCGCCTCCGTCGACTCGCCCGCCCCGGACCCCGCGGTCTCCGCGGCCGGCGCCTCCGGCAGCTGTCCCGCCAGCGCCGCCGCGGCCTGCACCAGCGGCAGCGCGAGCAGCGCCCCCGCACCCTCGCCCACCGTCACGCCCTGGTCGAGCAGCGGCTCCATGGCCATCCGGTCGAGCGCCTTCGCCTGCGCCGGCTCCCCGCTCGCCTGGCCCGCCAGCCACCAGTCCGGCGCCCGGAACGCGACCCGCTGCCCCACGAGCGCGCACGCCGCCGACACGACGCCGTCCAGGATCACCGGCGTACGCCGTACCGCGCACTGCAGCAGGAACCCGGTCGCGGCCGCGAGATCCGCGCCGCCCACCGTGGCGAGCAGCGCCAGCTGGTCGCCGAGCACGGGCCTGGCCCGCCGCAGCGCGTCCCGCACCGCCGCGCACTTGCGCATCCACGCCAGGTCGTCGATCGGGGCGCCGCCGCGGCCGGTCACCACGGACGCGTCCGTCCCGCAAAGCGCCGCGATCAGCGTCGCCGCCGCCGTCGTCCCGCCCACGCTCACATCGCCGAGCACGACCAGATCCGTGCCGGAGTCCGCCTCCTCGTCGGCGACAGCCATGCCCGCCCGGAACGCGGCCTCCGCCTCCTCGATCGTCAGCGCGTCCTCGATGTCGATACGCCCGGACGACCTGCGCACCCGGTGCCCCGCGACCTCGGCGGGCAGCTCGCCCGGATCGCAGTCCAGCGACATGTCGACGACCCGCACCGGAACGCCCAGACGCGCCGCGAGGATCGCCGACGCGCTGCCGCCCTCGACGACCTGCCGCACCAGCGCCGCCGCGCCGCCCGCGGGCCGCGCCGACACCCCGAGTTCGGCGACCTTGTGGTCGCCCGCGAACAGCACCACGCGCGGCCGCTCGACAGGCCGGACCGGCACCTTGCCCTGGGCGGCCGACAGCCACTCGCCCAGCTCGTCCAGGCGGCCGAGCGCGCCGGGCGGCACCGTGAGCCGGGCACGGCGTTCCTCGGCGTCGCGGCGCGTCCCGCCGTCGGGGCGCTCGATCAGATCGGTGAAGTCGTCGAGATTCAGCGGGCTCATTCGCCGAACAGTACCGGCCGCCGCGCCGCCGGGCCCATGACGTGGGGCGACGTGGTGTCACGCCATGCGACGCACCGGGTCCGCAGCGTCATTGCGGGTCCCTCCCTGATCCTTTACGTTCCTGGATGCCCGGAATGTCGTACCGCTTCCCGCGCGGTGTCGCGTACCTCGGACCGTCCCCCAGGAGTTCGTGATGACCCCCACGACCGAGGCCGTCGCGCAGCGGCGGCCCGCCTACCTCACCGAACTCGCCCAGGGCACCGACCGGTTCCACGAGCCGCGCAGGACCGACTGCCCCTGGTGCGGCTCGACCCGCCTGCGCACCCGGCTGCGGACCACCGACCTCCTCCAGCACAAGCCCGGCACCTTCGTCGTCGACCAGTGCCGTGCCTGCTCCCACACCTTCCAGAACCCGCGCCTGAACCGCGAGGGCCTGGACTTCTACTACCGGGACTTCTACGACGGGCTCAACGCAGGGCACTGCGCCCGGCTCCTCGAGGCCGAGGACTCCGCGCGCCACTCCGCCCGCCGCCACCGCGCCGCCGCCCGCGCCCTGCTGCCCCTCATCGAACCCGAGAGCTGGCTCGACGTCGCCACCGGCCAAGGTCACTTCCCTGCCGCCGCCAAGGAGATCCACCCCTACACCGCCTTCGACGGGCTCGACACCGGCGCCGCCGTCGAGGAAGCCCGCAGGGCCGGCCGCATCGAGGAGGCCCACCGCGGCACCCTCACCGAACTCGCCCCCGCGCTCGCCGGCCGCTACGACGCGCTCAGCATGTTCCACCACCTGGAGCACGCCACCGACCCGCGCGAGGAGCTGAAGGCCGCCCGCACCGTCCTGCGCCCCGGCGGCCACCTCGTCGTCGAGGTCCCCGACCCCGAGAGCCGCTACGCGAAGCTCCTCGGCAAGTGGTGGGTGTCGTACTTCCAGCCCCAGCACCTGCACCTCATCCCGATGGACAACCTCCGCCGCGAGCTGGAGCGCCTCGGCTACACCGTCGTCGCCACCGACCGCCGCGAGGCCCACGTCCCGCTCGACCTCACCGCGGGCCTCGCCCTCTTCCTCGGCCACTGGCTGCCCCGCGCCGACGCCCCCTGGCGCCGCAAGGCCCCGACCCCGCTCCAGCGCCGCCTGCGCACCGCCCTCATCTACGCCGCCGTGCCCCTCGTCGCCGCCGCCTACGCGGCCGACCGGCTCCTCGCCCCGCTCGCCGCCCGCACCCGCTTCGCCAACGCCTATCGGATCGTCGCCCGCCGTAACCCCGGTAAGAGCACAGCAGACTGACCCCGCATCAGCCGCGCAGCGTGAGCGCCTGCCCGGCCACCACGAGCAGCACGTGTTCGCACTCGGACGCGAACGCCGCGTTCAGACGCCCCAGTTCGTCCCGGTAGCGGCGCCCCGACGCGGTGGCCGGGACGACCCCCGAACCAACCTCGTTCGACACGGCGACGACCGTGCGCCGGGTGGCCCGTACCGCCGCCGTCAGCTCGGACACCCGCTCCCGCAGCGCCCGTTCCCCGCCGCCCGCCCACGTCTCGTCGTCCCAGGCGCCCACGTCGTCCATCGCGTACGTCAGCCACAGCGACAGGCAGTCGATCAGCAGCGGCGGCCCGTCCTGCCCGAGGAGCGGCACGAGGTCGCACGTCTCGACGGTGCTCCACGAGCCGGGCCGCCGCTCACGGTGCAGCGCCACCCGCTGCGACCACTCGGCGTCCCCGCCGCGCGTGCCGCCCGTCGCCACATACAGCACCCCCGGGAACGCCTCCAGGCGCCGCTCGGCCTCGACCGACTTGCCCGACCTGGCCCCGCCGAGCACGAGCGTCCTGCGCGGCACGTCCGGCACGTCCTCGTACACCCCGACCGTCAGCGTCGTCCCGTCCGGCACCGCCCGTGCGCCCGCGGCCGCCAGACGCCGCGTCAGCTCAGGGCCGGGCGGCACGTCGTGGTCGATGTGGACCGCGAGCACGTCCGTCGTCGGGCCGAGCGACCCCGTCGCCCGCAGCCGCGACAGCGCGTCCGGCCGGGCCACCACGTCGGCGAGCACCATCTCGTACGGCCGCTCGGCGTGGGCGGAACCCGCGGGCGCCGCGCCCGGCGGCAGATACAGCAGCCGCTCGCCGTCCGGGCCCGTCACCTCGTAGCCCGTCCCCGGCGCGTCCATCGCCACGGCCCGCACCCGATGTCCGGTGAGCAGCGCCAGCTCGCTGCCGTCCGGCACCCGCGCGGGCGTCACGAGCCCCGCCGGTACTTCGACGGGCGGCCCGTCGTGCGGATGCGACAGCAGCACCTGCCGTACGCCGCTGAGGCTGTGGCCCGAACGGGCGGCGGCGAACGCGGCGCCCGGCGTCAGGTCGAGCAGCAGCGTGCCGTCGATGAGAAGCGCGGTCGCGGCGCGCGCGCCGGGCCCGACGGCGGTGGCGCAGGCGGCGCAGGGACAGTCGGGGCGGGGCAGACCGGTGGGCGCGCCGGTGCCGAGCAGAGTGAGTTCCACGGGAAGATCCTCCCGCGCCACCGCGAACGGCGCTCGCCCGGATAGGGCCTGTCCGGCGGATCAGGCCGGATTCCGGAGGCAGCGAACCGGTCACGCCGGTGAGCGGGGTCTGGTGCGTGCAGCTGCAAGGCGGAGGATTGAGGCATCGCGGAGCGATGGTGATTGACGACAACGCGGCAGATGCGCGTGCCAGGGCCCGCGTTCCCGGCATGATCCGCCGGACAGGCCCTAAGCTTCTGACTCGTTGGTTACTGGTCCGTTGACTCTCAGGAGGCTGACATGGCGGCATGGACGTGGAGGTTCGAGAAGTCGGACGGGACGGAGGTCCAGCCGGCGGTGCAGCCCGAGGAGTTCACGACTCAGGGCGACGCCGAGTCGTGGATCGGCGAGTACTGGAAGGCCCTCGCGGAAGGCGGCGCCGACCAGGTCAGGCTCTTCGAGGACGAGGCGGAGATCTACGGCCCGATGGGGCTGCACGCGGAGGACGCGCCGGCGTAAGGCGTTTCGAGCACGACGAAGGGCGGCTACCCGGCATGGGTGGCCGCCCTTCGTACGTGACGTTCCTCCGTCTCGTTCCTACATGTCGCCCAGCGTCACGTCCGCCGTCTTCTGGGTCCCGTTCCGCGTGTACGTCACCGTGACCTTGTCACCCGGCTTCCGGGCCGCGATCTCCTCCGAGAGCGAGTCCACCGTCGTGACGGCCGTGCCGCCGAACTTGATGATGATGTCCCCGGCCTTCAGTCCCGCCTTCTGCGCGGCCCCGCCGTTCGAGACCTGGACGATGGCCACCCCGGCCGGCTGGTACGAGTTGTCCAGGACCGTACGGCCCGTGATGCCGAGCGCCGCCCGGCCCGAGTCCGTGACCTTGCCCTGCTTGATGACCTGGTCGGCGACCGTGGTGACCATGGACGAGGGGATCGCGAAGCCGATGCCGGGCGCCGCGCCGCCGCCGAGGTCGGGGTCGGTCGCGGCGAGCGTGGGGATCCCGATGACCTGACCGTTGAGGTCGACGAGCGCGCCGCCGCTGTTGCCCGGGTTGATCGAGGCCGACGTCTGCACCATGTTCGCGATGACGGCGCCGGTCCCGCCGCCCTGCTGGCCCTCGCTGACGGTCCGTCCGGTCGCGGAGACGATGCCCTCGGTGACGCTGGAGGAGAGGCCGAGCGGCGAACCCATCGCGAGCGTGATCTGGCCGACCTGGACCTTGGACGAGTTCGCGAAACTGGCCGCCTTGAGCCCGGCGGGCACCTTGTCCAGCTTGATGACGGCGAGGTCCTGCTGGGGATAGGCGTAGACGAGCGTCGCGGTCAGCTCGTTCTCGCTGTTGGACGCGGTGACCTTGAACGTCTTCTCGTTGCGGACCACGTGCGCGTTGGTGACGATGTGGCCCTGGCCGTCGTAGACGATCCCTGAGCCGAGTTCGTTCGACGCCTGGATCTGGACGACCGACGGCAGGACGTTCTTGATGACCTTGATGTAGTTGTCCTGCAGATCGCTGCTGCTCGCGGGCGCGGCCTGCTCCGTCGTGCCGGGCTGCTTCGTGGCCGGGCCGGACGCGCCGGCCCCCGCACAGCCGCCCGCCAGCGCCACCGAACACAGGACGGCGGTCACCAGGACCAGGAGGCGCGGGGTACGGGCACGGCGGCCGAAGGGGGAGCGGGCACGAGAAACATCCATGCCCGGATTGTCACCGTCGTCCCGTCGCCCCCGCCCGCGCTGGTCCGCCGAACAGGGGGTGCGTCAGCCGCGTACGCCGCACAGGTGGAGCAGCGCCGCCACCCGGCGGTACGGCTCCGTGCGCCCGGCACGCTCCTCCGCCGCGAGCAGCGTCTGGAACTCGCCCTGCGACGGGACCGGCGCGTCGTCGGCCGCCGTGTCCGTGAAGACCCGCACGCCGTACCAGGCGCGCAGCGGTGCGCCGATCCCGGCCAGTGTCGCGGTGAGCGCGTCGAGCCGGTCGGCCCGCACGTCGAGCCCGAGCCGGTTGCGGTAAGCGACGGTGTCGAAGGAGCCGAGCGCGCCCTGCCAGTCACCGGCGAGGCCGGGCCGCATGGCGAGCCCGTCGCCGTTGCGCACGAGGAGCGAGAGCAGGCCGCCGGGGGCCAGCATCCGGGCGAGCCCCGCGAGGAGCGCGTCCGGGTCCTCGACGTACATCAGCACCCCGTGGCACAGGACCACGTCGAAGCTGCCGGGGAGGAAGTGCACCCCGGTGTCGCGCCCGTCGCCCTCGACCAGGCGCACCCGGCCGCGGATGCCCTCGGGCTCCTCGGCGAGCGCGGCCCGCGCCGCGGCCACCATCGCGGGATCCTGCTCGACCCCGGTCACCTTGTGGCCGGCACGGGCGAGACGCAGAGCCTGCGTCCCCTGGCCCATGCCGACGTCGAGCACCCGCAGCCGCTGCCCGACGGGGTAGCGCGCGGCCAGCTGCTCGTCGAGCTGCCGTGCCACGAGCTCCTGGCGTACCGCGTTGCGCAGACCACCCAGCTTCTCCAGCCAGGCCGACGCCGCGGCGCCGGTGAAGGCGTCTGTGCTCAGGGCCGCTCTCCGCGCTTGACCTTGGGCTTGGGCAGCCGCAGACGGCGCATCTGGAGCGAACGCATCAGGGCGTACGCGACGGCGCCCTTCTTGGCATCGTTCGGGAACTTCTCGGCCAGGGCCTTCTTCAGGCGGAAGCCCGTCACGGCCGAGTCCAGCACGATCAGCACGATCACGATGAGCCAGAGCAGCAGCGCGATGTTCTGCAGGGCGGGGATGCGGATCATGGTCATCACGAGGATGACGACCGCCATCGGCAGGAAGAACTCCGCGACACAGAAGCGCGAGTCGACGTAGTCGCGCGCGTACTTGCGCACCGGGCCCTTGTCGCGGGCGGGCAGGAAGCGCTCGTCACCGCTGGCGAGCGCCTGGCGCTGCCGCTCCATCGCGGCACGGCGGTCGTCGCGCTGCCGCTTCGCCGCCTCCTTGCGGTTCGTCGGCGTGTTGGCCACGCTGCGGCGCTGGGTCTGGGCCTCGCTGCGCTTGGGCGTGGGGCGGCCCTTGGGGGCCTGCGGGTCACGGGGCTGCGTGGAGTCGGTCACCGGCGCCTTGGCGGCCTGGGCCTTCTCGTCCTTGGATCGGCTACGGAACACAAAAGCCAAGGGTACGTGGTGCGGCGGCATGGACCAGAGGGGAGTGGGGAACGATCCGGCAACACCCTGCGTCCCTCACCTCGTGTACCGGGGGACACGTACTCCCTGCGCCGGATCCGGAGCAGTCCGGAGTCGTCCTCGGGGATGAGCGCATCCGCACCTGAACAGTGCGGTAATGGAGGCAGGACCCGTACTGTGGGTTCTGTCGCAGTGTGTGGTGCTGGACGTCTGCTGAATCTGTCAGAAGGGGGCGCGCGAAGCCCATGAGCGGTGTCATGAAGCGTATGGGGATGATCTTCCGCGCGAAGGCGAACAAGGCCCTGGACCGGGCCGAGGACCCGCGCGAGACCCTCGATTACTCGTACCAGAAGCAGCTGGAACTGCTCCAGAAGGTGCGGCGGGGCGTCGCCGACGTGGCGACCTCGCGCAAGCGCCTCGAACTGCAGCTCAACCAGCTCCAGACCCAGTCGACCAAGCTGGAGGACCAGGGCCGCAAGGCGCTCGCGCTCGGCCGCGAGGACCTGGCCCGTGAGGCGCTCTCGCGCCGGGCCGCTCTCCAGCAGCAGGTCACCGACCTGGAGACGCAGCACACGACGCTCCAGGGTGAGGAGGAGAAGCTGACCCTCGCGGCGCAGCGCCTCCAGGCCAAGGTCGACGCCTTCCGCACGAAGAAGGAGACGATCAAGGCGACCTACACGGCGGCCCAGGCGCAGACCCGGATCGGCGAGGCCTTCTCCGGCATCTCCGAGGAGATGGGCGACGTGGGCATGGCCATCCAGCGGGCCGAGGACAAGACGGCCCAGCTCCAGGCTCGGGCCGGCGCGATCGACGAGCTGCTGGCCTCCGGTGCCCTGGAGGACCAGACCGGCGGCAAGGACGACATCCAGAGCGAGCTGGACCGCCTCTCCGGCGGCAGCGACGTGGAGCTGGAGCTCCAGCGGATGAAGGCCGAGCTGGCGGGCGGTTCCTCGTCCTCGCAGCAGGCCATCGAAGGCGGCCAGAACGGCCAGTCCGCGAACGGGCAGCCGCAGGACACCCCTCGCTTCGACAAGCAGTAGTTCGACAAGCAGTAGCCGTCCTGCGGAGCCGGTGGTCCTGCGTAGCGAGCAGTCCCACGAAGCAGTAGTCCCACGCGCAAGTCCCACGCCGAGGAGGGCGTCATGATCGTACGGATCATGGGGGAGGGGCAGGTGGAGCTGGCCGACAGCCACTTCGCCGAACTCAACAAGCTCGACGACGAGCTCATGGCCGAGGTGGAGAAGGGGGACGGCCAGGGGTTCCGCCGTACTCTCCACTCCCTCCTGGACACGGTCCGCTCCTACGGCACCCCGCTGCCCGACGCCTCCCTCGAACCCTCGGAACTCATCCTTCCGGGGCCGGAGGCGACCCTGGAGCAAGTCCGGGCGATGCTGCGCGACGACGGGCTGATCCCTGGCTGAGCAGCCGGGGCGGGCCCGCACGGGCCTTACGCGGACGAGCGTGCCGCACGCGCGGGAGGGGGCGATACCGTGGCGCCGGTGACCCCCTTCGTACGCTGGGCCAGGACGCACCCCCGGGCCATGGACGCGGCCCTCGCGGCGGCGGTGCTGTGCTGCATGGTCTTCGCCTCGTTCGTGGATCCGCACGGCGGCCCCGACGGCACCCCCACCTTCGGCACCCGCTCGCCCGGCGTCATCGGCGTCGTCCTCATGGTGCTCGGCGCCGCCGCCCTCGTCGTCCGGCGCCGCGCCCCCATGACGGTCCTCGCGGCCACCGCCGCCGTCACCCTCGCCGAACTCGTCACCGGCGAACCCCGCGCCCCCGTCGCCATGAGCGCCGTCATCGCGCTCTACACCGTCGCCGCCAGCACCGACCGCCCCACCACGTGGCGCGTCGGCCTCGCGACCATCACCGTCCTCACCGGTTCCGCCATGCTGGCCGGCCCCCTGCCCTGGTACGCCCAGGAGAACCTCGGCATCTTCGCCTGGACCGGCATGGCCGCCGCCGCGGGGGACGCCGTCCGCAGCCGGCGCGCCTTCGTCGACGCGATACGGGAGCGGGCCGAACGGGCCGAGCGCACCCGCGAGGAGGAGGCCCGGCGCCGCGTCGCCGAGGAGCGGCTGCGCATCGCCCGCGACCTGCACGACGTCGTCGCGCACCACATCGCCCTGGTCAACGTGCAGGCGGGCGTCGCCGCCCACGTCATGGACAAACGGCCCGACCAGGCCAAGGAAGCCCTCGCGCACGTCCGCGAGGCCAGCCGCTCCGCACTCGGTGAACTCCGTGCCACCGTCGGCCTGCTCCGGCAGTCCGGCGACCCCGAGGCCCCCACCGAACCGGCCCCGGGACTCGGCTGCCTCGAAGACCTCGTCGCCACCTTCCGCAACGCGGGCCTGCCCGTCGAGGTCGCCTGCGCCGAGCGCGCCACCGGCCTCCCCGCCGCCGTCGACCTGGCCGCCTACCGCATCATCCAGGAGGCCCTGACCAACGTGCGCAAGCACGCGGGCGCCGACGCCAGGGCCGAGGTCAGCGTCATCCTCGTAGGACCGAACATCGAGGTCACCGTCCTGGACAACGGACCCGGCACGGAAGACGGCCGGCCCGGCGCCGGACAGCCCGTGCCCGACAGCGGCGGCCACGGACTCCTCGGTATGCGCGAGCGGGTCGCCGCGGTCGGCGGCAGCTGCACGGCCGGACCGCGGTACGGAGGCGGGTTCCGCGTCCATGCGATCCTGCCCGTCCAGGCCCACGCCACCGCGGGCCGCGCCACGCACACGGGGGACGCTGGATGACGATCCGGGTACTGCTCGCCGACGACCAGGCCCTGCTACGCAGCGCCTTCCGCGTCCTCGTGGACTCGGAACCCGACATGCTCGTCGTCGGCGAGGCCTCGGACGGCGCCGAGGCGGTCCGGCTCGCCAAGTCCGAGCAGGCCGACGTCGTCCTCATGGACATCCGGATGCCCGGCACCGACGGACTCGCCGCGACCCGCCTGATCAGCGCCGACCCCGCCCTCGCGCACGTCCGCGTCGTGATGCTGACGACCTTCGAGGTCGATGAGTACGTCGTCCAGTCGCTGCGCGCCGGCGCCTCCGGCTTCCTCGGCAAGGGCGCCGAACCCGACGAACTCCTCGGCGCCGTGCGGATCGCCGCCGCGGGCGAGGCGCTTCTGTCGCCGGTCGCGACCAAGGGCCTGATCGCCAAGTTCCTCGCGCAGGGCGAGGCGTACGACGAGACGGGCGGGCCCGGCGGCGCGCTCGGCGAACGTCTCGCCGCGCTCACCACCCGCGAGCGCGAGGTCCTCGTCCAGGTCGCCGGCGGCCACTCGAACGACGAGATCGCCGAACGCCTCCAGGTCAGCCCCCTCACGGTCAAGACCCACGTGAACCGCGCCATGGCCAAGCTCGGCGCCCGCGACCGCGCCCAGCTCGTCGTCATCGCGTACGAATCGGGCCTGGTACGTCCACGGGTGGAGTGAACGCCCGATTCCGTGTACTGCGGCCGCAGTATGCGGCGCATAAGAACGGGACCTGGGAGCGACGGAACCCGCCTCGGACATGCCTGAGGGTGTAGGTGGTCCCGCATTGCCTCCGGACGCGTAAGCGCGTATTACGCGCATATCCGGACGCCCGGGGCCTCCTCCTGCCGCGCTCGCCACAGAGAGAGACCCTCACCATGTCCTGGCTGTCCAGATTCAGCCTCGCTCAACGGGCCCTGATCGGGCTGATGTCGATCATCGCGATCGTCTTCGGCGCCATCGCGATCCCTCAGCTCAAGCAGCAGCTGCTGCCCTCCATCGAACTGCCCATGGTGTCCGTCCTGGCCCCGTACCAGGGCGCGTCTCCCGACGTGGTCGAGAAGCAGGTCGTCGAACCCCTCGAAACGTCCCTCCACGCGGTCGACGGCATCACCGGCGTCACCTCCACGGCGAGCGAGGGCAACGCCGTGATCATGGCCCAGTTCGACTACGGCAACGGCTCCAAGCAGCTCGTCGCCGACGTCCAGCAGGCCGTGAACCGCGCCCGCGCCCAGCTCCCCGACAACGTCGACCCGCAGGTCATCGCGGGTTCCACGGACGACATGCCGACCGTCGTCCTCGCCGTCACGTCGGACAAGGACCAGCAGGCGCTCGCCGACCAGCTCGACAAGACCGTCGTCCCGGCCATCAAGGACGTCTCCGGCGTCGGCCAGGTCACCGTCAGCGGCGTGCGCGACCTCCAGGTCACCGTCACCCCCGACGACGGCAAGCTCGCCCGCGCCGGCGTCACCTCGATGGCGCTCGGCCAGTCGCTCCAGGCGGGCGGCGCCACCATGCCGGCCGGCTCCTTCGACGAGAACGGCAGCAACCGCACCGTCCAGGTCGGCGGCGGCTTCACGTCCCTCAAGCAGATCCAGGACCTGATGATCACCGGCCAGGGCGTGCGCAAGCCCGTACGCCTCGGTGACGTCGCCAAGGTCGAGCAGCAGCCCGCCGCGGCCACCTCCATCACCCGCACCGACGGCCGGCCCAGCCTCGCCGTCGTGGTCACGATGGACAAGGACGGCAGCGCGGTCGCGATCTCGAACGCGGTCAAGGACAAGCTGCCCGGCCTGCGCCAGGACCTCGGCGCCGGCGCGAAGCTCACGGTCGTCAGCGACCAGGGCCCCGCCGTCTCCAAGTCGATCGACGGCCTGACCACGGAGGGCGCGCTCGGCCTCGTCTTCGCGGTCCTCGTCATCCTGGTGTTCCTGGCGTCGATCCGCTCGACCCTGGTCACCGCGGTCTCGATCCCGCTCTCGGTCGTCCTGGCCCTGATCGTCCTGTGGACCCGCGACCTGTCGCTCAACATGCTCACCCTCGGCGCGCTGACCATCGCGATCGGCCGCGTCGTCGACGACTCCATCGTCGTCCTGGAGAACATCAAGCGGCACCTCGGCTACGGCGAGGAGCGCCAGGAGGCGATCCTCAAGGCGGTCCGCGAGGTCGCCGGCGCCGTCACGTCGTCCACCCTCACCACCGTCGCCGTCTTCCTGCCCATCGGCCTCGTCGGCGGCATGGTCGGCGAACTGTTCGGCTCGTTCTCGCTGACGGTCACGGCGGCCCTGCTCGCCTCCCTGATCGTCTCGCTGACGGTCGTCCCGGTCCTCTCGTACTGGTTCCTGCGCCCGCCGAAGGCGATCAAGGGAGTCGACCCGGAGGAGGCCCGCCGCCAGGCCGAGGACAAGGAGGCCCGCTCCTGGCTCCAGCGCCTGTACGTGCCCGTGCTGCGCTTCGCGACCCGTCGCCGCCTCACCAGCGTCTTCCTCGCGATCGTGGTCCTCGTCGGCACGTTCGGCATGGCACCCATGCTGAAGACGAACTTCTTCGACCAGGGCGAGCAGGAAGTCCTGTCCGTCAAGCAGGAGTTGAAGCCCGGCACCAGCCTGGCGACGACCGACGCCGCGGCCAAGAAGGTCGAGAAGCTGCTCGGCGGCATCGACAACGTCAAGGACTACCAGGTCACCATCGGGTCCTCCGGATTCATGGCGGCGTTCGGCGGCGGCACCGGCACCAACCAGGCGTCGTACCAGGTCACGCTCAAGGACAAGGCGACCGCCAAGAAGACCCAGGACCGCATCGAGAAGGGGCTCAAGGGGCTCTCCGGGATCGGGCGGACCACGATCTCGGCCGGTGCCGGCTTCGGCAGCCAGGACCTGAAGGTCGTCGTGAAGGCGGCCGACGGCCAGGTGCTCCGCGAGGCGGCCGACAAGGTCCAGGCCGAGGTCGCGAAGCTCCACGACGTCACGGACGTCACCAGCGACCTGTCGCAGTCCGTCCCGCGCATCTCCGTCAAGGCCAACTCCAAGGCCGCGGCCGCCGGTTTCAACGACACCACGCTCGGCGCGGCCGTCGCCCAGGCCGTACGCGGCACCACCAGCGGCAAGGCGATCCTCGACGACACCGAGCGCGACGTCGTCGTGAAGTCGGCGAAGCCCGCCACCACCATGGACGAGCTCAAGAAGCTCCCGATGGGCCCCGGCGGTCTGACGCTCGGCGACATCGCCACGGTGCAGCTGGTCGACGGACCGGTCTCCATGACCCGGATCGACGGCGCCCGCGCCGCGACGATCACGGCCAAGCCGACCGCCGACAACACCGGCGCCGTCAGCGCCGACCTCCAGACGAAGATCAAGGCCCTCAAGCTGCCCGCGGGCGCTACGGCCACGATCGGCGGTGTCACGTCCGACCAGAACGACGCGTTCAAGAACCTCGGCCTCGCCATGCTGGCCGCGATCGCGATCGTGTTCATGCTCCTGGTCGCCACGTTCCGCTCGCTGGCCCAGCCGCTGATCCTGCTGGTCTCGATCCCGTTCGCGGCGACCGGCGCGATCGGCCTGCTCATCGCGACCGGCACCCCGATGGGTGTCCCGGCGATGATCGGCATGTTGATGCTCATCGGCATCGTGGTCACCAACGCGATCGTCCTGATCGACCTGATCAACCAGTACCGCAAGGAGGGTTACGGCACGATCGAGGCCGTCATCGAGGGTGGCCGCCACCGTCTGCGCCCGATCCTCATGACGGCCCTGGCGACGATCTTCGCTCTGCTGCCGATGGCCCTCGGGGTCACCGGTGAGGGCGGGTTCATCGCTCAGCCGCTCGCGGTCGTGGTGATCGGCGGTCTGATCACGTCGACGCTTCTGACGCTGCTGCTCGTGCCTACGCTCTACGCGATGCTGGAGCTTCGCAAGGAGCGGCGGGCGAAGAAGCGTGAGGCCAAGCGCTTGAAGCGTGAGGCCAGGCGGGCGGAGAAGGATGGGGCGCCGGCCGAACCGGCCGCGCCGGAGGCCTCCGAGTCCGGCGAGCCCGGCGAGCCCGCCTCGGACGCCGAGTCCGGTGAGCCGGAGCCTGCCGGGGTGTGACCGGCGGTTGAATGCCTAGAGCCCGGTGCGGACACCTGTGTGGTGTTCGTACCGGGCTCTTCGCCGTTGGGGCGGGGGTGCGTTGCCTGGTGCGGCTCGCCTGTGGCTCGTCGCGCCCACGCGGCGGAGCCGCAGATCGATACAGCCCCGCGCCCCTTTGGGGCGCACTCCTACGGGAAGCGACAGTTACCCAGGGCGCGTTACCTACGGCAGCGCCAGCATTCGTTCCAGGGCCAGCTTGGCGAACTGCTCTGTCTCGCGGTCCACCTCGATGCGGTTGACCAGGTTGCCCTCGGCGAGGGACTCCAGGGTCCACACCAGGTGGGGCAGGTCGATGCGGTTCATCGTCGAGCAGAAGCAGACCGTCTTGTCGAGGAAGACGATCTCCTTGTCCGGGTGCGCGTTCGCGAGGCGGCGCACCAGGTTCAGCTCGGTGCCGATCGCCCACTTCGAGCCGGCCGGGGCCGCGTCGAGCGCCTTGATGATGTACTCCGTCGAGCCGACCTCGTCCGCCGCGGCGACGACCTCGTGCTTGCACTCGGGGTGCGCCAGGACGCGTACGCCGGGGATCCGCTCGCGCACGTCGTTCACCGAGTCGAGCGAGAAGCGCCCGTGCACCGAGCAGTGCCCGCGCCACAGGATCATCTTCGCGTTCCGCAGCTCCTCGGCGGTCAGGCCGCCGTTCGGCCGGTGCGGGTTGTACAGGACGCAGTCGTCCAGGGACATGCCCATGTCGCGCACCGCGGTGTTGCGGCCGAGGTGCTGGTCGGGCAGGAACAGGACCTTCTCGCCCTGCTCGAAGGCCCAGTCCAGCGCCCGCTTCGCGTTGGACGAGGTGCAGATCGTGCCGCCGTGCTTGCCGGTGAACGCCTTGATGTCCGCCGAGGAGTTCATGTACGAGACGGGCACGACCTGCTCGGCTATGCCGGCCTCGGTCAGCACGTCCCAGCACTCGGCGACCTGCTCGGCGGTGGCCATGTCGGCCATCGAACAGCCGGCGGCCAGGTCGGGCAGGACGACCTTCTGGTCGTCACCGGTGAGGATGTCGGCGGACTCGGCCATGAAGTGCACACCGCAGAAGACGATGTACTCGGCGTCCGGCCGGGCGGCCGCGTCACGGGCGAGCTTGAAGGAGTCGCCGGTCACGTCCGCGAACTGGATGACCTCGTCGCGCTGGTAGTGGTGGCCGAGCACGAAGACCTTGTCCCCGAGCTTCTCCTTCGCCGCGCGAGCGCGCTCCACCAGGTCCGGGTCGGACGGGGAGGGCAGGTCCCCAGGGCACTCCACGCCACGCTCGCTCCGCGGGTCGGCCTCTCGGCCGAGCAGCAGGAGGGCCAGCGGAGTCGGCTGGACGTCCAGGTCAACAGGGGTCTGGGCCGTGGTCACGTCACGCACCCTTTCTTGGTATGACATTCGTGCGGCGAGGCTTCTCGTCGAAATGACGCTATCTATCATAACTGCTTCACGTCAGAATGACGATGGCCATCGTGTCGATGTGACGCAATCCGCGCCGACAGGCCTGTCCCCGGGGCGCGCCGGGTGTGCGAGCATGAAAGGGCAAGGAAGCCGAGTCGCCGAGAGGCGAAAGACGAACGCCAGGGCCGGAATGAAACCGCGGCCCCGCCGGTTGGAACGTCGGCAAGCAGTCTCCGTACAACCCTGGAGAGAAGCAGATGTCCGTATCGGACGAGACCACCACCGTGAGCGACGGCATCCTCCTGTCCGACGCCGCCGCGGAGAAGGTCAAGGCCCTCCTTGACCAGGAAGGGCGCGACGACCTGGCGCTGCGCGTCGCCGTGCAGCCCGGAGGCTGCTCCGGCCTGCGTTACCAGCTCTTCTTCGACGAGCGCTCCCTCGACGGGGACGTCGTCAAGGACTTCAACGGTGTCAAGGTCGTCACCGACCGCATGAGCGCCCCGTACCTCGGCGGCGCCTCCGTGGACTTCGTCGACACCATCGAGAAGCAGGGCTTCACGATCGACAACCCGAACGCCACGGGCTCCTGCGCCTGCGGCGACTCGTTCAGCTAAACCCTGAACACCCGCTAGGCCTGTAAGCGCGAAGCGGCGGTTCCCTGCTCGAGGGGGAACCGCCGCTTCGCGTGTGTACGGGTGTCAGCGCTGAGGCGCCGGCTCGTACCCCCGCTGCCCGTCCGCGTGCGGCACCGCCCGGTTCTGCGAGTCGACGACCTTACGGCCGTCGAGCGGCGCGTCCAGGGTCACCTTCAGCGTGTAGAACTTGGCCATCATCACGCAGATCTGGCCCTTCTTCTCCGTGTGCGTGATTTTCAGCGAGACCGTGCCGTCGTGCTCCGAAGCCGTGGCCGCGTACGTCCCGCACACGCCTCCCGTGAAGTGCGCCGTCAGCGTCCGGCCCTCCACCGTGTAGCCCTCGGGGCGGATGTCGCGCGTATCGGTCCCCGGGTCGCCGGGCCGCACACTCGGCCGCGGGCTCGGCTTCTCGGTCGGCCCGGCCCCCGGCGCCTCGGGAGACGCCAGGAACTTCGGGTCCACGGCAGGATGCGCCACCGTGTACCCCTCCCGCGCCCCCGGCGCCTTCACCTGGAACAGCCAGGACGGTACGAGGATCTGCCGCCCCTGCGAGAACTGCGCCGAGAGCCCGAACGTAGCCCCCGTGACCTGGGTGACCTGCGTCGAAGGTGCCTTCGGCGGCGCGGGGCACGGCGCCTCGTCCCGGTCCTTCAGCGGCACAGGACTCGCACACCCGCCGATCCCGACGCGACCCTGCCCGATCGCCGCAGAGTTGAGCTGGTCGAGCGTCTTCCTGGCACTGATCACGGGGTATGTGTCGCCCTTGACCGGCTTCGTCAACTGGCCGCTGCCGCCCACCACTTGACCGTCCGACCCGACCTGGACGCCCGTCGTCCAGCCGTACGTGGGCAGCCCGCCCACGCGCGGCTCCGCGTTCACCACCCGTACGGCGCCCATGAGTTGGCCCGCGTCCAGCTTCGCGTCGTCCTGCCCGACCGCCTTGAAGACCGGAGCGGCAGCCTTCTTCGCCGCGGCCTCGCTGACGGCGTCCCCCGAACTGCCGTTGCCGGAAGCCGGCTTGGGGTTCGCGGACGGTGCGTAGCGCGCGTACGTCCACGCGCCCGGCGCCTTCTGGCTCACCTGGAGCGAGGGGCCGGAGCCGTCCTTCGCCGGGCCCACCTTCCATGCGCCGTGGTCGAGGCGCGGGGTGCCCGGCGCGTCCAGGGCGCGGGCGAGCGCGGCGACGTCCGCCGAGGTCACGTCGCCCCGCGTCCCGTAGACCGGGGCGTCGCCCGGGCCCGAGGGGAGCGTGCCGGCGGCCTGATAGCGCGTGCCGTACGGATCGGGCTCGCCCGGCGCGATGCCCGAGGTGGAGCCGGTGCCGCCCGCCGCGTGGCCGTCCAGGGCGAGCGGCGGGGGAGTGGGACCGCCGGATGCCGGGGAGCCGCCACGCGCGCCGTCGTCCGCCGACGCCGCGAAGTACGCGCCACCGCCGCCGACGAGCAGTACCGCCGCCGCGACCGAGGCCACGGTCAGCGGAGACCGCCGCCGGTGCCGATCCTGCGTCTGCTCGGTGCTCACCGCATCGCTCCTTCAACTGCCACGTCGTACGCGTGCCCCCGTTCGGGGACAGCGGTGAGACGCGGCGGGGGAGCGAGCGGTTCCCTTCCCGGCCGGGCCTGGGGCCTTTCGCTGGGACCAGGCCCTAGTCCCCGTAGTCGGACATCGCGTCGATGAGCTTCGCCGACTTGGACGGTACGTCCACGCCGTGGATGTGGGAGGGGGTGACGGGAGCCTGCTGGTCCCGTGCGTGGGCCGACCAGTGGGGGGACATCCGGGCGCAGTCGCCGCGGAGCGATGCGAGGCCGCCTTCGAGGTCGAGCGGAGCGGACGCGGTACGGACCTTGAGGTTCGTCATGACAGAAACGCTATGCAGATCATGGCCCGCGAAGAAAGCCCTACTATCGGGTAGTTTTGCCTCTTCAGGCCAGGCCCCATAAACCGGTAGCGTGAAGCGTCAACCCCCTCCCCGCAGGAAGACGTGACCTCGCCGTGCGAATCGCAGTCACCGGCTCCATCGCCACCGACCACCTCATGACCTTCCCCGGCCGCTTCGCCGACCAGCTGGTCGCCGATCAGCTGCACACGGTCTCCCTCTCCTTCCTCGTCGACAATCTCGACGTCCGCCGGGGCGGTGTCGGCGCCAACATCGCGTTCGGCATGGGCCAGCTCGGCACGGACCCGATCCTCGTCGGCGCCGCGGGTTCCGACTTCGACGAGTACCGCGCCTGGCTCGACCGGCACGGCGTCGACACCGCCTCCGTCCGGATCTCCGAGGTCCTGCACACGGCCCGTTTCGTCTGCACGACGGACGCCGACCACAACCAGATCGGCTCCTTCTACACCGGCGCCATGAGCGAGGCCCGCCTCATCGAGCTCCAGTCCGTCGCCGAGCGCGTCGGCGGCCTCGACCTGGTCCTGATCGGCGCGGACGACCCGGAGGGGATGCTCCGCCACACGGAGGAGTGCCGCAGCCGGAACATCCCGTTCGCCGCCGACTTCTCGCAGCAGATCGCCCGCATGGAGGGCGACGAGATCCGGACACTTCTCGACGGCGCGACGTACCTCTTCTCGAACGAGTACGAGAAGGGCCTCATCGAGAACAAGACCGGCTGGACCGACGAGGAGATCCTCGGCAAGGTCGGCCACCGCATCACGACCCTCGGCTCGCGCGGCGTCCGCATCGAGCGCGTCGGCGAGGACCCGATCGAGGTCGGCGTCCCCGAGGAGACGGCCAAGGTCGACCCGACCGGCGTCGGCGACGCGTTCCGCGCGGGCTTCCTGTCGGGCCTCGCCTGGGGCGTCACGATGGAGCGCGCGGCTCAGGTCGGCTGCATGTTGGCGACCCTCGTCATCGAGACCCTCGGCACGCAGGAGTACGAGCTGCGCCGCGCCTCCTTCATGGACCGCTTCCGCAAGGCGTACGGCGAAGAGGCCGCGACCGAGGTGCAGGAGCACCTGGGCTAGGACGTCAGGAGAGCCGGCGGACCACGTAGGCGGCACCGCGCTCCGCCGGCTCCTCACCGACGTACTCCTGGCCCCGCATCTCGCACCACGCGGGGATGTCGAGCCGCGCCGCCTCGTCGTCGGAGAGCACGGTCACGGTCCCGCCCACGGGTACGTCGCCGATCACCTTCGCCAGCTCGATGACGGGGATCGGGCACCGCTTCCCGAGCGAGTCGACCACGAGCGAGGCGGCCCCCTCGGCGGGCGCGGCAGCCGTCACACCCGACGCCCCGAGCCGCTCCCGTACCGCCGAGACCGTCCCCGGCAGCACCTCCAGGAACCGCTCCACGTCGTCCTCCGCCGTCCCGAACGGCAGCGACACCCGCACGTTCCCCTCGCTCAGCACCCCCATCGCCTTGAGCACATGGCTCGGCGTGAGCGTGCTGCTCGTGCACGACGACCCGGACGACACGGAGAAACCGGCCCGGTCCAGCTCGTGCAGCAATGTCTCCCCGTCGACATAAAGACACGAGAAGGTGACCACGTGCGGCAGCCGTCGCACCGGGTCACCCACGACCTCTACGTCCGGCACCAGACCCGGCACCCGCGCCCGGATCCGCTCGGTCAGCTCCCGCAGCCGCGCGTCCTCCGCCGCCGCCTCGGCCCGCACCGCGCGCAGCGAGGCCGCCGCCGCCACGACCGCCGGAATGTTCTCGAAACCGGCCGCCCGCCCGGACTCCCGCTCGTCCGCCGGACCTTGAGGCGCGAACCGCACCCCCTTGCGCACGACGAGCAGCCCGACGCCGGCCGGTCCGCCCCACTTGTGCGCGCTGCCCGTGAGCAGCGACCAGTCGCCCGCCACCGGACCCCACGCGAGGGACTGCGCCGCGTCCACGAGCAACGGCACCCCGGCCGCCCGGCAGGCCGCCGCCACCTCGGCCACCGGCTGCACGGTGCCCACCTCGTGATTGGCGGACTGCAGACAGGCGAGCGCGGTGTCCTCCCGCAGCGCACGGGTGAACGCCTCGGGCGAGACGGCCCCCGACCGGTCGACCCCTACCTCGGTCACCGATCCGCCATCCGCCTCCAGGGCGGCCGCCGAATGGAGCACGGAGGAGTGCTCGACGGCGGATACGACCAGATGCCGACCGACACGCCGACGCCCGGCGAGCGCTCCGGCCACACCGGAATGAACGGCCCGCGTCCCCGAAGGAGTGAAAACGAGTTCGTCGGGACGGCAGCCCACGGCGTCCGCGGCGGCCTCACGGGCCGCGTCGAGCAGCAGCCGGGCCCGCCGCCCCTCGCGGTAGAGCCGGGCCGGGTCGGCCCAGCCCTCGTCGAGCGAGGCGTGCAGGGCCTGCCGGGCCACGGGATGGAGCGGGGCGGAGGAAGCCGCATCGAAGTAGGACACACAGCAACGCTAAGGCCCCGGGCGAACCCGCCGCCCTCAAGGGGTGCGAGGAAGCGCGCCGACGGGCCGGGAACCGGCACACGCGGCGAGCACGCGACAACATCTACCCAAACCGCACACGCCGGACGAGCCGTATTTCCGGGCCGAATTCACCTCCGCCGACCCCCCGTCAGATCCCCCCGGAACGGTAACTTCCACCTCTTCTGAGTGACCCCTGGCGCGTTAGGCACCCTCCCCGCGCGACCTCAAATAGCGTCCAGTAGGGTTTGGTCCGCATAAACATCCAAACCCCTGCCCGTGTGCCAGGGCGGCGAGCGACCAGCGAGATGGCGGCCGTAGCCAACCAAAGAGCGCGGGCGAGACTCTCGGGAAGGCGCTACGTGAGTCCCAACGGCTCCGACCGCTCGTCGCGGCGCCCGATGCGGCGGAAGCTGCCGCAGGTGCTGACTGCGGGCCTGATCCTGGTCACCGCTACAGGTTGTTCATACAAGGACTTTCCTCGTCTTGGTATGCCGACCCCGGTCACCGAAGAAGGTCCCACGATCCTCTCCCTCTGGCAGGGCTCGTGGGCGGCAGCGCTCGCCACGGGCGTGCTGGTGTGGGGTCTGATCCTGTGGAGCGTCTTCTTCCACCGGCGCAGCCGCACCAAGGTCGAGGTTCCTACTCAGACGCGGTACAACATGCCGCTCGAGGCGCTGTACACGGTGGTTCCACTCATCATCGTCTCCGTCCTCTTCTACTTCGTGGCACGAGACGAGTCGAAGCTCCTCAGCCTCTCCCCGAAGCCGGCCCACACCATCAACGTGGTCGGCTACCAGTGGAGCTGGGGCTTCAACTACGTCGAGAACGTGCCCGGCTCCACGGGTGACGCGAAGACCTCCCCCGAACTGGCCGGTATTCCGGACCGCTTCGTCAAGGACTTCCCGGCCAACGCCGGAGGCGTCTACGAGGCCGGTACGCCGGCTTCCAAGAACCCGCAGACCGGCAACCCCGGCCCGACCCTCTGGCTCCCCAAGGGCGAGTCGGTCCGGTTCGTCCTGACCTCGCGCGACGTCATCCATGACTTCTGGGTGGTGCCGTTCCTCATGAAGCAGGACGTCATCCCGGGCCACACCAACGCCTTCCAGGTGACCCCCAACAAGGAGGGCACCTTCCTGGGCAAGTGTGCCGAGCTCTGCGGTGTCGACCACTCGCGAATGCTGTTCAACGTGAAGGTCGTCTCTCCTGAGCGCTACCAGCAGCACCTCAAGGACCTGGCGAAGAAGGGGCAGACCGGTTACATCCCGTCCGGCATCGCGCAGACGAGCCACGAGAAGAACCGGGAGACGAACAACCTGTGAGCATCCTCAATGAACCTCAGGGGGCGGGCGCCGCAGGCGCCGCCGAAGAGGGCTATGAGAACGAGCTGCCGGTCCGTCGCCGGCAGCCGGGCAACGTCATCGTCAAGTGGCTGACCACCACTGACCACAAGACGATCGGCACGCTCTACCTGGTCACGTCGTTCGCGTTCTTCTGCATCGGCGGCGTCATGGCGCTGTTCATGCGCGCCGAACTCGCTCGTCCCGGCAATCAGTTCATGTCGAACGAGCAGTTCAACCAGGCGTTCACGATGCACGGCACGATCATGCTGCTGATGTTCGCGACGCCGCTGTTCGCCGGATTCGCGAACTGGATCATGCCGCTGCAGATCGGCGCGCCCGACGTGGCGTTCCCGCGGCTGAACATGTTCGCGTACTGGCTGTACCTCTTCGGCTCGCTCATCGCGGTCGGCGGCTTCCTCACCCCGCAGGGTGCGGCCGACTTCGGCTGGTTCGCCTACAGCCCGCTCTCGGACGCCGTCCGTTCGCCGGGCATCGGCGCCGACATGTGGATCATGGGTCTGGCCTTCTCCGGCTTCGGCACGATCCTCGGCTCGGTCAACTTCATCACCACGATCATCTGTATGCGCGCTCCTGGCATGACGATGTTCCGTATGCCGATCTTCGTGTGGAACGTGCTGCTGACCGGTGTCCTGGTCCTGCTCGCGTTCCCGGTCCTGGCCGCCGCGCTGTTCGCCCTGGAGGCGGACCGCAAGTTCGGTGCCCATGTGTTCGACGCCACCAACGGCGGCGCGTTGCTATGGCAACACCTCTTCTGGTTCTTCGGACACCCAGAGGTGTACATCATCGCCCTACCATTCTTCGGAATCATTTCCGAAGTGATCCCGGTGTTCTCACGCAAGCCGATGTTCGGTTACTCCGGCCTCATCGGCGCGACCATCGCGATCGCCGGTCTCTCCGTGACCGTGTGGGCGCACCACATGTACGTCACCGGTGGCGTGCTGCTCCCGTTCTTCTCCTTCATGACGTTCCTCATCGCCGTACCGACCGGCGTGAAGTTCTTCAACTGGATCGGAACGATGTGGAAGGGCTCGCTGTCCTTCGAGACACCGATGCTCTGGGCGGTCGGCTTCCTGATCACCTTCACCTTCGGTGGTCTGACCGGCGTCATCCTGGCGGCCCCGCCGCTGGACTTCCACATCTCGGACTCGTACTTCGTGGTGGCGCACTTCCACTACGTGGTGTTCGGCACCGTCGTGTTCGCGATGTTCGCCGGCTTCCACTTCTGGTGGCCGAAGTTCACCGGCAAGATGCTCGACGAGCGGCTCGGCAAGATCACGTTCTGGACGCTGTTCATCGGCTTCCACGGCACGTTCCTGGTGCAGCACTGGCTGGGCGTCGAAGGTATGCCGCGTCGTTACGCGGACTACCTCGCGGCCGACGGCTTCACCGCGCTGAACACGGTCTCGACGATCTCCTCGTTCCTGCTCGGCCTGTCGATCCTCCCGTTCCTCTACAACGTGTGGAAGACGGCGAAGTACGGCAAGAAGGTCGAGGTCGACGACCCGTGGGGCTACGGCCGTTCGCTCGAATGGGCGACGTCCTGCCCGCCGCCGCGGCACAACTTCCTCACCCTGCCGCGCATTCGCAGTGAATCGCCGGCGTTCGACCTGCACCACCCGGAGATCGCCGCGCTGGACCAGCTCCAGAACGCCGGCCACGGGGACAAGTCCCTCGCTGGTGGCAAGGAGGCCGGCAAGTGAAGGTCCAAGGAAAGATGTTCATCTGGCTGAGCGTCTTCGTGCTCGCCATGGCGATCGTCTACGGCGTGTGGTCGAAGGAGCCCGCCGGTACCACGGCGCTGTTCCTGGCCTTCGGCCTGTGCATCATGGTCGGCTACTACCTGGCCTTCACGGCCCGGCGGGTCGACACGGGCGCGCAGGACAACAAGGAGGCCGACGTCGCGGACGACGCCGGCGAGGTGGGCTTCTTCAGCCCGCACTCCTGGCAGCCGCTCTCCCTGGCCGTCGGTGGCGCGCTCGCGTTCATGGGCGTCATCTTCGGCTGGTGGCTGCTGTACTTCTCGGCCCCGATCATCCTGATCGGCCTGTGGGGCTGGGTCTTCGAGTACTACCGCGGTGAGAACCGGACCCAGTAAGGGACCCGTTCACCGGCAAAGGGCCCGGACACTCCTGAAGGAGCGTCCGGGCCCTTTCGCGTGCCCGAAGCACAACACCCCTCGTACGGCTCACCCGACGGGCCGGGAACGGGCAAGGTTCATACCGTGAGAGGCATGAGCCACTCACCGAGAATCCGCACGGTAATGGGCTGCACCCTGCTGGTGGCCGCACTCGGTGCGAGTGCGGCGGCCTGCGGCAGCTCCAGCCACCCGCTCGCCGAGAAGCCCTACGACGCGGCCAGCCAGATCGACTTCAGCGGCCCCTCCGGCAGCAAGAAGGCCGACCCGGACAAGCCCCTCGAAGTGAGATCGCAGGGCGACGGGGCACGCATCACCGACGTGACGGCCACCGACGGCATAGGCCGCTATGTCGCGGGCGAACTGTCCGCCGACGGAAGCAGATGGCACAGCACCGCTCCGCTGGCCGCAGACGCCCACTACACGGTCAGCGTCAGCACCGAGGACGGGGACGGCGACCCCGGGCGCAAGGTCATCACCTTCGACACGGCGAGCCCCGGCAAGAAGAAGACCCTCAGCGTCAAGTTCGGCCCCGACGCGGGCAAGTACGGCGTCGGCCAGCCCATCACCGCCGAACTCAGCGCCCCCGTCAAGGACAAGGCCGCACGGGCGGTCGTGGAGCGGGCCCTGAAGGTCGACTCCCAGCCCGCCGTGGCCGGCTCCTGGACCTGGGTGGACGACAAGAAGCTGCACTACCGCCCCGAGGAGTACTGGCCCGCCAACTCGACCATCGACGCGCACAGCAACCTCGCGGGCATAAAGGTCGGCGACCTCTGGGGCGGCGCCTCCAAGCCCCTGCACCTCACCACCGGCGACCGCATAGAGGCGATCACCGACGCGAGCGCCCACACGATGACGGTCTACCGCAACGGCAAGGAGATCAACGAGATCCCTGTGACCACCGGTAAGCCCGGCTTCGAGACGCGCAACGGCGTCAAGGTCGTGCTCGGCAAGGAGTACTTCGTACGTATGCGCAGTGCCAGCATCGGCATAGCCGACGGCTCCTCGGACTCGTACGACCTCCCGGTGTACTACGCCACCCGGGTGACCTGGAGCGGTGAATACGTGCACGCCGCTCCCTGGTCCACGGGCTCACAGGGAGCCGCGAACGTCAGCCACGGCTGCACCGGCATGAGCACCAGCAACGCCGAATGGTTCTTCAACACCGTCCGCGAGGGCGACATAGTCAAGGTCGTCAACAGCGGCGGCGCCGAGATGGACCCCTTCGGCAACGGCTTCGGCGACTGGAACCTCAGCTGGAAGAAGTGGGAGAGCGGCAGCGCCGTCCAGGCCGCCGCGCAGAACGGCCACAACGCCGTCGACCAGGCACGACTCAGCCCAGAGGTGTGAGACTTCTGACTCCTGACCGCACAGGGACGGGGCGGGCCTCAGCACCCCTGAGGCCCGCCCCGTCCGCGTACCGAAAACTCTCAGGCGTTCACGAAACGCTTGCGCAGCACGCCGGCCAGAGCGCCCGCGAACTCGACCGGGTCGACCGGAAGGGTCACCGCCGCCTCGGCACGGCTCCACGTGGCCAGCCAGGCGTCCTGCGGACGGCCCATGAGCAGCAGCACGGGCGGGCAGTTGAAGATCTCGTCCTTGATCTGCCGGCACACGCCCATCCCGCCCGCGGGAACGGCCTCGCCGTCCAGGACGCACGCGTCGATGCCGCCCTTGTCCAGCTCCTTGAGGACCGCCGGGAGCGTCGCGCACTCGACGAACCGGACCTCGGGGACGTCGGCGGCTGGCCGGCGACCCGTCGCGAGGCGGACCTGCTCACGGGTGCGTGCGTTGTCGCTGTAGACCAGGACCGTCGCGGTCGACTGCATCGTTCCTCCGAGACTTCGGCGTCTTTGACTCATCAAGGTGGGGAAGCGTTGCGCGGAGCCTACTCCTCCCGACACCCCGTCAACACCGGTTCGGACGGCGCTCCAATGGGCCATATGGGCTGGACACACCCCACAGACACCCCGAACGGCACCCCCCGGAGTGAGCGCGAGATAAGCGACCGACATAATGTCGGTCGTGGCGACAGCAACGACAGTAGAAACCGGGCACGCGCACCCGTCGGTCAATCGGCCGAACCTCACCAGCGTCGGAACCATCATCTGGCTGAGTTCCGAGCTGATGTTCTTCGCGGCCCTCTTCGCGATGTACTTCACCCTGCGATCGGTGACCGGACCAGCGCACTGGAAGGCAATGGCCGAGTCGCTGAACGTTCCGTTCTCAGCGACGAACACCACGATCCTGGTGCTCTCCTCTCTCACCTGTCAGCTCGGCGTCTTCGCCGCCGAGCGCGGGGATGTGAAGAAGCTCAGGACATGGTTCATCGTCACCTTCATCATGGGTGCGATCTTCATCGGCGGTCAGATCTTCGAGTACACCGAGCTGGTCAAGAAGGACGGTCTCTCGCTGTCCTCCGACCCGTACGGCTCGGTGTTCTACCTGACGACTGGCTTCCATGGACTGCACGTGACAGGTGGCCTCATCGCCTTCCTGTTCGTCCTCGGCCGTACCTACGCGGCCAGGAAGTTCACCCATGAGCAGGCGACCGCGGCCATCGTCGTGTCCTATTACTGGCACTTCGTCGATGTCGTCTGGATCGGCCTTTTCGCCACGATCTACTTGATCAAGTAGTGGGGCGCGTCGATCCCGACGTTCCGATTCATCCAGCAAGCACCGACGCAGAAGATCCTGACACCGGGGTAATCCGTGAAAAAGCTCTCCGCACGACGACGCCATCCGCTGGCGGCGGTCGTCGTCCTACTCCTCGCGCTGGCGGTCACCGGGGGGCTGTACGCCGCGTTCGCACCCGCGAGCAAGGCGCAGGCCGACGAAACCGCCCAGTCCCTCGCCATCGACGAGGGCAAGAAGCTCTACGCCGTCGGCTGCGCCAGCTGCCACGGCACGGGCGGTCAGGGCAGCTCTGACGGGCCGCCCCTTACGGGCGTGGGCGCCGCGGCCGTCGACTTCCAGGTCGGCACCGGGCGTATGCCCGCGCAGCAGCCGGGCGCGCAGATCCCGAAGAAGAAGGTCATCTACTCGCAGGCCGAGATCGACCAGCTCGCGGCGTACGTCGCGTCGCTCGGCGCCGGTCCGTCCATCCCGACGAAGAACCAGGTCAGCCCGGAGGGTGCGGACATCGCCAACGGTGGCGAGCTGTTCCGTACCAACTGCGCGCAGTGCCACAACTTCACCGGTGAGGGCGGCGCGCTGACGCACGGCAAGTTCGCCCCGAGCCTCGAGGGCGTGGCCCCGAAGCACATCTACGAGGCCATGCAGACCGGCCCGCAGAACATGCCGTCCTTCCCCGACACGACGATGCCGGAGAAGAGCAAGAAGGACATCATCGCGTACCTCGACGCGGTCAACGGCGACAAGACGGAGAGCCCCGGCGGTCTGAAGCTGGGCGGGCTCGGCCCCGTCAGTGAAGGCCTCTTCGCCTGGATCTTCGGTCTCGGCGCGCTGATCGCCGTCGCCGTCTGGGTAGCCGCTCGGACCGCAAAGGCCAAGAAGTCATGAGTAGCCAAGAGATTCCAGAAGAGAACCTGCCCAGCGCGCAGGACGCCGACCAGCCGCACGGCTCGGTCGCGGTGAAGGAAGACCCCTTCGCCGACCCGGGGCTGCCGCCCCACGAGCACCGTACGCAGGACATCGACGAGCGGGCTGCCAAGCGCTCCGAGCGCGTCGTGGCCATGCTGTTCACGGTCTCGATGCTCTCCACCGTCGCCTTCATCGCGTCGTTCGTGACGCTGAAGGCCGACAAGAGCATCTTCGTGTTCCCGCTGGGGCACATCAGCGCGCTGAACTTCGCGCTCGGTGTCACCCTCGGTCTGGCGCTGTTCTGCATCGGCGCGGGCGCGGTCCACTGGGCCCGCACCCTGATGTCCGACGTGGAGGTCGCCGACGACCGGCACGCCATCGAGGCGGAGCCGGCGGTCAAGGCGAAGGTCCTGGCGGACTTCAAGCAGGGCGCCAAGGAGTCGCAGTTCGGCCGTCGCAAGCTGATGCGCAACACGCTCTTCGGCGCGCTCGCGATGGTCCCGCTCTCCGGCGTCGTCCTGCTGCGTGAGCTCGGCCCCCTCCCGGAGACCAAGCTCCGGCACACGGCCTGGAAGGCCGGCAAGCTCATCGTCAACGTGAACACGAACCAGCCGCTGCGTCCCTCGGACATCGCGGTCGGCTCGCTCACCTTCGCCAAGCCCGAGGGCCTGGAGGAGCACGCCGAGGACTTCCAGCAGGTCATGGGCAAGGCCGCCCTGATGCTCATCCGTATCCAGCCGGACGAGATCAAGGACAAGCAGGAGCTTGCCTGGGGCCACGAGGGCATCGTCGCGTACTCGAAGGTCTGCACCCACGTGGGCTGCCCGATCTCCCTGTACGAGCAGCAGACGCACCACGCGCTCTGCCCCTGTCACCAGTCCACCTTCGACCTCTCCGACGGCGCCCGCGTCATCTTCGGTCCCGCCGGCCACGCGCTTCCGCAGCTGCGGATCGGTGTGAGCGACGACGGTTACCTGCAGGCGCTCGGCGACTTCACCGAGCCCGTCGGTCCTGCCTTCTGGGAGCGCGGATGAGCACTAACGCGAGCAACGAGCCCTCCCGCGGGAAGGCGCCCGCCGGTGAGCGGGTGGCCGACTGGGCGGACGGACGCCTGGGGATCTACTCCCTGGCCAAGTCCAACATGCGCAAGATCTTCCCGGACCACTGGTCCTTCATGCTCGGTGAGATCTGCCTCTACAGCTTCATCATCATCATCCTCACGGGTGTGTACCTGACGCTGTTCTTCCACCCGTCGATGAACGAGGTGACGTACAACGGCAGCTATGTTCCGCTCCAGGGGCAGCTGGTGTCGGAGGCGTTCAACTCGACCGTGCACATCTCTCTCGATGTGCGTGGTGGTCTGCTGATCCGCCAGATCCACCACTGGGCGGCGCTGATCTTCCTCGCCGGCATGTTCGTGCACATGATGCGCGTGTTCTTCACGGGTGCGTTCCGCAAGCCGCGTGAGGTCAACTGGCTGTTCGGCTTCCTGCTGTTCGTCCTGGGCATGTTCACCGGCTTCACCGGTTACTCGCTCCCGGACGACCTGCTCTCCGGCACCGGTGTCCGCTTCATGGAGGGCGCGGTCCTGTCCGTGCCGATCGTCGGCACGTACCTGTCGTTCTTCCTCTTCGGCGGCGAGTTCCCGGGCGGCGACTTCGTCGCGCGGTTCTACTCGGTCCACATCCTGCTGCTGCCGGGCATCATGCTCGGTCTCGTGGTCGCTCACCTGATCCTGGTCTTCTACCACAAGCACACGCAGTTCGCGGGCCCCGGAAAGACGAACAAGAACGTCGTCGGTATGCCGCTGCTCCCGGTCTACATGGCCAAGGCGGGCGGCTTCTTCTTCCTGGTCTTCGGTGTCATCGCGATCGTCGCGGCGATCGCCACGATCAACCCGATCTGGGCCATCGGCCCGTACCGGATCGACCAGGTCTCCACCGGCGCACAGCCCGACTGGTACATGGGCTTCTCCGAAGGCCTGATCCGCTTCATGCCGGGCTGGGAGATCAACCTCTGGGGTCACACGCTCGTCCTGGGTGTGTTCATCCCGCTGATGATCTTCCCGCTGGTCCTGGTGGCCATCGCGGTCTACCCGTTCATCGAGTCCTGGGTCACCGGCGACAAGAACGAGCACCACATCCTGGACCGCCCGCGCAACGTCCCGACCAGGACCGCGTTCGGTGCCGCCTGGATCAGCTGGTACTTCGTCCTGCTCGTCGGTGGTGGTAACGACCTCTGGGCCACGCACTTCCACCTGTCGATCAACGCGATCACCTGGTTCGTGCGTATCGGCTTCTTCGTCGTGCCCGTCCTGGTGTTCATCGCCACGAAGCGGATCTGCCTCGGCCTCCAGCGCCGGGACAAGGACAAGGTGCTGCACGGACGCGAGTCCGGCATCATCAAGCGCCTGCCGCACGGTGAGTTCATCGAGGTCCACGAGCCGCTCGAGTCCGAGTCCCTGCACACCCTCACCGCGCACCACCAGTACGAGCCGCTCGAGATCGGCCCGACGGTCGACGAGAACGGTGTGGAGCGCAAGGTGTCCGGCACGCAGAAGCTCAAGGCGAAGCTGTCCGAGAGCTTCTACGGCGAGGACAGCCAGATCGCCAAGCCCACCGTCGAGGAGTACAAGGAGATCACCAGCGGCCACGGCCACCACTGATCACCTGAACTGAATCGACCGAACGGTCGCCACGGTGAGAGCCCCGTCCAGGCAATGGACGGGGCTCTTTGCCGTACCCGGGGCTGGATAGGGTGGAGGGGTTCCCTCATACACAAAAACCAGGAGCGGCAATGAGTGCTGTGACCCCCGCAGGAGGCAATACCGCGGCGGGCCGTTCCTGGCCCGTGGTACTGAACGGCCTGCTCGAAGGGCGTGACCAGAGCGCCGACGACACCGCCTGGGCGATGGACCGCATCATGCGCGGCGAGGCGACCGACGCGCAGATCGCCGCGTTCGTGGTCGCGCTGCGCGCCAAGGGCGAGACCGTCGACGAGATCACCGGTCTCGTACGCGCCATGTACCAGCACGCCAATGTGATCGAGGTGCCGGGCGAGACCGTCGACATCGTCGGCACCGGCGGCGACGGCGCCAAGACCGTCAACATCTCCACCATGTCGGCCATCGTGGTCGCGGGCGCCGGGGCCAAGGTCGTCAAGCACGGCAACCGCGCCGCGTCCTCCGCGTCCGGCTCCTCGGACGTACTGGAGAAGCTGGGCGTCAATCTCGACCTCACGCCGCAGCGGGTGCCCCAGGTCGCCGAGGAAGCCGGGATCACCTTCTGCTTCGCCGTGAAGTTCCACCCGGCGCTGCGGCACGCCGGCGCCGCGCGCGGCCAGATCGGCATCCGTACGGTCTTCAATCTGCTCGGCCCGCTCACCAACCCGGCCCGGGTGCGCGCGCAGGCCGTCGGTGTCGCCGACGCCCGCATGGCGCCCGTCGTGGCCGGCGTCTTCGCCGAGCGCGGCAACTCCTCCCTGGTGTTCCGCGGCGACGACGGCCTCGACGAGCTGACCGTCACCGGGACCTCGCGGGTCTGGGTCGTGCGGGACGGCGAAGTGCGCGAAGAGGTCTTCGACCCGCGTGACGTCGGCATCGAGCCCGTGCCGATCGAGGCGCTCCGCGGCGCCGACGCCTCCTACAACGCCGAGGTCGCCCACCGTCTGCTCGACGGGGAGCGCGGCCCGGTGCGCGACGCCGTGCTGCTCAACTCGGCGGCGGCGCTGGTCGCCGTACGGCCGGGCAGCGGCACGCTCGCCGAGCAGCTGCGGGCCGGGATGGACCGGGCCGCCGAGTCGATCGACTCCGGGGCGGCGAAGGCCGCCCTGGAGCGCTGGGTGATCGCCAGCAACCGCTGAAACGTGTGTACGCGCGGGGCGCGGGCCGGGCTGTGTGTCTCACAGCGTGGACCGCGCCCTTGCCGTATCTGAGACGTATGGCAAGATGCTTTTCACGGTCATGAGTGACAGCGATCGAGGCCCCAGCCCGCTGTCCGGCAACCCTCCGTCCGTGGCGGGGTGCCCTGGGTGAAGACCAGGCAGTGCACAGCAAGGTGTACTGCAAGCGCGGACCCCTGCATACCCTGGGGTCCTGGTCCTCAAGGGAGCAGTCTCGTGAGCAAGCGAATGCGATAGGGCGTTCTGGCCCCGCCTCCGCACACCCCCTTTTTCTTTTCAACCGTGTCGTCGAGCTGTCCGCTCCGCACGGTGAATTCGCTTACCTCTCACGGGAGTTCGCCATGTCTGTCTCCACCGCTGCCCTCGACGCGTCGCTTTGTACCCCCCTGCCGGTTCTGGGCCGGGATGTCACCGTTCCGCTCGTCACCGGTGGCGAAGTCACCTACGCCGCCCTCGACTACGCGGCCAGCGCCCCCGCCCTCCAGCGCGTCTGGGACGACGTCGCCGCCTACGCGCCGTACTACGGCAGCGTCCACCGCGGGGCCGGCTACCTCTCGCAGCTGTCGACCGACCTCTTCGAGAACTCCCGTGTGACCGTCGCCGAGTTCCTCGGCTGCCGCGAGGACGACCAGGTGATCTTCACCCGGTCCACCACCGACTCGCTCAACCTGCTCGCCGCCGTACTCCCGGCCGACTGCCAGGTCTTCGTCTTCGAGACCGAGCACCACGCCTCGCTGCTGCCCTGGCGCGACGCCCGCGTGACCTACCTGAACGCCCCGCGCACCCCCGACGAGGCCGTCCAGACCCTGGAGCGCGCCCTCGCCGACCGCGACCCCTACGGGCCCGCCCTGGTGTGTGTCACCGGCGCCTCGAACGTCACCGGCGAGCTGTGGCCCGTCCGTGAGCTCGCCGCCGCGGCCCACGCGCACGGCGCCCGCATCGTCCTCGACGCCGCGCAGCTCGCCCCGCACCACCCCGTCGACGTCCAGGACCTCGACGTCGACTGGATCGCCTTCTCCGGCCACAAGCTGTACGCGCCCTTCGGCTCCGGCGTCCTCGCCGGCCGCGCCGACTGGTTCCAGAGTGCCGAGCCCTACCTCGCGGGCGGCGGCGCCTCCCGCAAGGTCGCCCGGCGCGCGGACGGCGGCGTGGACGTCGAGTGGCACGACACCGCGGCCCGCCACGAGGCCGGTTCGCCGAACGTCATCGGCGTCTACTCCATCGCCTCCGCCTGCAAGGCGCTCACCGAAGCGGGCTTCGACTCGCTCGTCGCCCGTGAGCAGCACCTGATCCGCAAGGTCCGTGAGGGTCTCGCGGCCGTGCCCGAGGTCAAGGTGCTCTCGCTGTTCGGTGACGACGCCCCGCGCGTGGGTGTCATCTCCTTCGTCGTCGAGGGCTGGAACAGCTCCCACTTCGCCGCCGCGCTCTCCGCCGAGTACGGCATCGGCGTGCGCGACGGTCTCTTCTGCGCCCACCCGCTCGTCCGTACGCTCCTCGGCAGCGACCCGCAGACGCAGGGCGAGTGCGGGGCGCCGGAGGCGGCGCCGGGGGAGAAGTCGCTGAACGCGATCCGGGTCAGCTTCGGTGCGGGTACGCCGGACGAGCACGTGGAGCGTTTCGTGCGCGCCGTGACCGAGCTGGTCCGCGACGGTGCGCGGTGGAACTACCGCACGGAGGACGGGCGTTGCGTCCCGGCGGTGTGATCCGTCCCCTGCATCAGACATGACGAAGGCCGCCCCTCGGGGCGGCCTTCGGTCGTCAAAACGGGCGTCGTCAGGAGTCCAGCCCGATCGCGAACGCCGCCTCCAGGTCGTGCTGGGAGTACGTGCGGAACGCGACGTGCGTGTCCGTGGCCTCCACGCCCGCGATCTTGCTGATCTTCCCGGGGATGACGTCCGCCAGGTCGTCGTGGCGCGCGACGCGCACCATGGCGATCAGGTCGTACGTACCGGTCACGGAGAAGACCTCGCTGACGCTGTCCAGGGCGGCGATCGACTCGGCGATCTCGGGGATCCGGTCCACGCTGGTCTTGATGAGCACGATCGCGGTGATCACGGCTGGCTGTCTCCCTCGGTGGCCGTGGCTGGGGCTTCCTTCACTTTAGCCCGCCCCCTGTAGCGCGCCCACGCGTACAGGAACCCGACGGAGAACCCCACCAGGTGCGCCAGATACGCCACCCCCGGCCCCTGGCTGCCCTGCCGTGCCGCCGCCCACTGGAGCGACACCCAGAACGGCAGCACCACCCAGGCCGGGAACCGCAGCGGCAGGAAGAAGAGGAACGGGAACAGGCTCGTCACCCGGGCCTTGGGGAAGAGGTAGAGGAACGCCCCGAGCACCGCGGAGATAGCCCCCGAGGCGCCCACCAGCGTCTGCTCCGACCCGGCGTGTGCGACGGCGTAACCGAACAGCGCCACGGCGCCCGCGAACACGTAGAACACCGCGAACCGGACGTGACCCATCCGTTCTTCGACCATCGCGCCGAAGACGTACAGGAACAGCATGTTGCCCAGCAGGTGGAGCCAGCTGCCGTGGACGAACAGGGCCGTCACCGTGGTGAGGGCGGCGCGCGGGGAGCCGGTGAGGAGCTGGGCCGGGATCACGCCCCAGCGCTCGAAGTAGTCGCTCTGCGCGGCGAGCAGCCGGTCGCCCGTGCCGTAGGCGGGGTTGAGCCCGGATCCGGGGGAGAGCGCGAACGCCGCGCAGCACAGCGCGATCAGTCCGTACGTCACCGCTGCCGGCTGGCTCCTGACGGCCGACCTGACCGTCCTGCTCAGCGCCGTACCCCAATTGTCGATCATGTGACAGATCATGGCGTACCGGTGCGTAACGGGACAGACGGCCTGCCGGTGTTCCCCTCTGTGGACGCCCGAGCGGGCGGTCCCCGGCAGGCCGTAGGGTTACGGGCACCACGCACCACGGAAACGTACGACCCTGAAAGAAGGCGACAGTCCCGATGACGGTTCCCCTGCCGACCGCCGAGACCCGTTGGCGCTGCACTCTGTGCGGCAACCTCACGCGCTTCGACGTGACCCGCTCGTCGAAGGTCGTCGAATACGTCCACCTGGACCTCGCCGGTGAGCCGAAGGTCGAGGAGCGCGAGGTGGTCAGTGAGACCATCGAGTCGGTGCGCTGCCGCTGGTGCAACGCGGTGGACCAGGTCGAGCTCGTGGACAGGCCGGGTATCGGCTCCTGACGGGAGCCGGACCCCCAGCAATTACGGACATTGGGGTGACGGATGGTGGAGGGCGCGAGCGGGGAGGCCGGGGACGGCGCCGCTGAGGTGCTCGACCGGCCGTTGCCCGAAGGCGTGCGGCGCCGGGTCGTGCAGATCGTCTCGGACGGCTTCGGCGGGCTCACGGTCGCCGAACTGCCGCCCCAGCTGAGGCAGTACGCGCGCTTCACCCCGACGCGGCGCGCCAAGTTCGCCGGCAACGCGATGGCCGCCGCCCTCGAAGGCGACACCCTGTTCCGCCAGCGCATCGGCGAACGTCTCAGAGAGGCCCAGCCGGAGCTGGCCGACGCCCTGGACTCCGGGACGCCGCCGCCGGCCGCCGATCCGCTCGACGTGGCCGCCGCGGCCTATGTGCTGCGGCCCGCGGGCTGGGTGAAGCTCGTGGCGGCCGCCGGCGAGGAGGCTGTGCGGGCCGACGCCGAGCGCGCCGACGAGGAGGCGCGGGCCGAGCTGGACCGGCTGCGCGCCGAGGTCGAGGCCGCCCATGATCAGACCAGGGCCGAGACGGAACGGCTGCGCGCGGAGCTGGAGTCGGCGAAGAAGGAGGCCGAGTCCCTCCACCGCAAGCTGCGCAGCGCGCTCAGCGACGTCAAGCGCGGCGAGGCCGCCCTGCGCAAGGCACGCGGCGAGACCGAGGCCGTACGGGCCGAGGGGCAGACGCAGTTGTCCGCCGCCGACAGTGAGGCGCGGCGGCTCAAGGCCCGGCTCGGCGAGACCGAGGCCGCCCTTGAAGCCTCCCGCAAGGCGGCCCGCGAGGGGCGCAGCGTCGAGGACATGCGCGTACGGCTGCTGCTCGACACCGTGCTCGACGCCGCCCAGGGGCTGCGCCGTGAACTGGCGCTGCCGCCCGTGTCCGTGCGGCCCGCCGAGACCGTGGACGCGGTCGAGCCGGGGCGGATGTCGCCCAAGGACATCGCGGCCCGCGCCCTGTCCGAGCACGACCCCGCGATCCTGGACCAGCTCCTCGCCCTGCCGCAGGCCCATCTCGTGGTCGACGGCTACAACGTCACCAAGACCGGCTATCCGACGATGCCGCTGGAGAAGCAGCGGCTGCGGCTGCTCGGCTCGCTCTCCCAGCTCGCCGCGCAGACCGGCGCCGAGGTCACCTGTGTCTTCGACGGGGCCGAACTCGCGGCGCCCGTACTGCTCGCGCCGCCGCGTGGCGTGCGCGTGCTGTTCTCCAAGGCGGGCGTCACCGCCGACGAGCTGATCCGTCAGCTCGTACGCGCCGAGCCGCCCGGCCGGCCCGTCGTGGTCGTCTCCACGGACCGCGAGGTGGCCGACGGGGTCGCCAAGGCGGGCGCGCGCCCGGTCGCCTCCGTGATGCTCCTGAAGCGGCTCTCGCACGGCTGACGTCACGCGGCTCGCGGGCAGCTGACCGTCGGCCGCGTCGAGGGTCCCAAAGGCAACGTAGGCAACGTATGTCCCATGCGTAACCTCTGGCATTGATGCCCGAATTGGCGGATCGTTTACGCAACGTAGTGTCAATCGAGCATTACCGCACGTGAGTTGAGTGCAAAGAATGCGCTCGGTGACCGACTTTTTTCCCGTCAGGATTTGAACTGATCACAAGAAGGTCACTAAGGTCTGGCCTCGAACCTCCGCTCGGGTGATCACTCATCGGGAGTGACGGCAGAGGGTCACCGCCCACCGGCGTGTCGGTAGGCGGCTGGAGGAAGAAGGAGCTCGCCCCCGTGGCGTCCCACCGTCGACCGAAGCAGCCGAGCCGCACCCGCGTGACCGTGCTCACCGCAACCGCAGCGGCAGCCGTCGCCCTCACCTCTCAGGCCGCGCACGCAGCGCCGAAGCCGAGCAAGGACGAGGTCAAGGCCAAGGTGGACAAGCTCTACGAGGACGCGGGCCTGGCGACCGACCGTCTGAACGGTGCCAAGGAGAAGCAGAAGAAGCTCGAGAAGGAGATCGGCGACCTCCAGGACAAGGTCGCCCGCGGCCAGGAGGAGCTCAACACCCTCCGCTCCGGTCTCGGTTCGATGGCCAGCGCGCAGTACCGCTCCGGCGGCATCGACCCCTCCGTCCAGCTCTTCCTCTCCGCCGACCCGGACAACTTCCTGGACAAGGCCTCCACCCTTGACCAGCTCAGCGCCCAGCAGGTCGAGGCGCTGAAGAAGATCCAGGAGAAGCAGCGCGCGCTGGCGCAGGAGCGCCAGGAAGCCGCCGACAAGCTCAAGGACCTCGCCGACACCCGTACGGAACTCGGCAAGAAGAAGCAGCAGGTCCAGAGCAAGCTCAACGCCGCGCAGAAGCTCCTCAACAGCCTGACCGCCGCCGAGCGCCAGAAGATGGCCCAGGAGGAGCAGCGCGCCAGCCGCTCCGCCAGCGAGCGCGTCAACCTCGGCCACGAGGCCGCGGCCTCCCAGTTCGGTGCCGCCGCCCTGAGCGCGGCCACCACCCAGATCGGCAAGCCGTACGTCTCCGGCGGCACCGGCCCCAACTCCTTCGACTGCTCCGGGCTCACCCAGTGGTCGTACGCGCAGGCCGGTGTGGGCATAACCCGGACCACGTACACGCAGCAGAACGACGGCCCGAAGATCGGCATGAGCCAGCTCAAGCCCGGTGACCTGGTCTTCTTCAACAACCTCGCGCACGTGGGCCTGTACGCCGGCAACGGCCAGGTGCTGCACGCCCCGCACCCTGGCGCCGTCGTGCGCTACGAGTCGATGAGCACCGTCGGTTCGTTCATGTTCGGTGTCCGCATCGGAGGTTGACCCCGGCGCGCGGAAAACGCGCCCGTTCGGGCGAATTCCGATCATCGTCCGATGACCCCACGCCCCGCCCATGACCTGCGTCAGAGGCGGGGCGTCACGTTTCCCCGCCGCTGAACGGTCGTTGGCCACGCCCACCCCTCGCGGCTACTGTCGCCCCGCATTCCCCCGACCGGCGTCCCGGCCGGGGGTCGTTCGTCAGCGGAAGGGGAGCGGCTACCCGTGGGATCTCATCGCCGTCCCGCACGATCCGGCCTCGACCGGAGCGCGCTCGGCACCACCGGCCCCGTTCTTACGGTTCTGTCGGCCATGGCGGCCACCGCCGTCACCGGACTCGCCGCCGCCCCCGCGGGCGCCGCGCCCCAGGACCGTCCGTCCGGCACCAGGGCCGAGGTCGACCGCCTCTTCGCGCAGGCGGAGAAAGCCACCGAGGCGTTCAACAAGGCCGGTGAGCACGCCGGCAAGCTCCGCGACGAGCTGGCGAATCTGCAGGACAGCGTCGCCCGGGGGCAGGACCGCATCAACACCATGCGCGGCGCCCTCGGTTCGCTCGCCGGGGCCCAGTACCGCGCGGGCGGCATCGACCCGTCCCTCGCCCTGCTCCTGTCCTCGCACCCCGACAACTACCTCGACAAGGCGTCCGTCCTCGACCGCCTCACCTCCCGCCAGGCCGGCGAACTCACCGCCCTGGAGAAGGCGCAGCGCGACCTGTCCCAGGAACGCGCCGAGGCCACCCGCAAGCTGATCGACCTGGAGAAGACCCGCAAGGACGTCGCCCGGCACAAGCGGACCGTCGAGGACAAGCTCGGCAAGGCCCGCCGCCTGCTCGACGGAATGCCCGCGGGGCAGCGCGAGGCCTACGACCGGGCCTCGCGAGGCGCCGAGCGCGACGGCATCCCCGACCTGACGGGCGCGATCGCCCCCTCCGGGCGGGCCGCCGCCGCGGTGGCCGCCGCCATGTCGGCGCTCGGCAAGCCGTACGTGTGGGGCGCCAACGGGCCCTCCGGCTTCGACTGTTCGGGCCTCATGCAGTGGTCGTACGCGCACGCGGGCGTGGGGCTGCCGCGTACCTCGCAGGAGCAGCGGTACGCGGGTCGGCAGATCCCGCTCTCCGAGGCGCAGCCCGGCGACCTCGTCGCCTACCGCTCGGACGCCAGCCACATCGGCATGTACGTGGGCAACGGCCAGGTCATCCACGCTCCCTACCCGGGCGCGGCGGTGCGCTACGACCCGGTGGGCATGATGCCGGTCTCGTCCGTGACGCGGGTCTGAGCGGATACGGCGGGAGCGGTCTTCGTACGACGCGCGGGGGTCCGGAGGGGCACCGTACGATCGGGAAGATGGCTGGTCGAAGGCGTGGTGCGGGTGGGGCGGGGTTCCGTCTTGCCGTGACGGCGGTGCTCGCTGGAATGGTCGGGCTCGTGGGCTGTGGCGGCGCCGTACAGGTACAGGACACCGCGCGGGCCGACGTGCAGGAGACCCTCGACCGCAGGGCCAATGCCGTCCTCGCCGGGGACACCGCCGCGTACCGGGACACCGGCAGTGCGGACGCCTCGACCCCGGGCAACCTCGCGGACGTACCGCTGGCCTCCTGGACGTACACGCTCGCCCGCTTCGAGCGCGAGGGCACCCACGCCACGGCCGACGCCGAACTGCAGTACCGGATCAGCGGCTACGACAGTGCCCCCGTCGTCACCGACCGCATCCTCACGCTCGAACTGCGGGGCCCGCGCTGGTACGTCACCGCCGACCGGCCCGCCCCGAACACGGGCGAGCAGCTCTGGGAACAGGGCAAGGTCGTCGTCGAGCGGGGCACGCACAGCCTGGTGCTCGGCGTGGGCCGGCCGCGCGGCGCGCTGCGGGACTACGCGGACCTCGCCGACCAGGCCGTGCCCGCCGTGAGTTCCGCCTGGGGCTCGGGATGGGCCCGGCGGGTCGTCGTCCTCGTCCCGAAGTCCCTGGGCGACATGGGCGCGCTGCTCGGGGCGCCGGCCGCCGGGTACCAGGGGATCGCCGCCGTGACGACGGGCGAGGCGGGCGCCGTGGGCAAGGCGCCGGCCGACCGGATCATCGTGAACCCGGACGCGTTCGGCGCGCTCGGCTCCTTCGGCAGACAGGTCGTCCTCACCCACGAGACGACCCACGTCGCCACCCGCTCCGAGACCTCACAGTCGACCCCGCTGTGGCTGTCCGAGGGGTACGCGGACTGGGTCGGCTACCGCGACACCGGCCGCTCCGCCGCGCAGGCCGCGCCGGAACTGGAGCGTTCGGTCCGGCTCGGGCAACTGCCGGCCGCCCTCCCCACCGACGCGGACTTCGGCTTCTCCGGCGACCCGGGCCGGCTGGCGCAGGCGTACGAGGGCGGGTGGCTGGCCTGCCGGATGATCGCCGACCGCTGGGGCGAGGCCAAGCTCAACGCGTTCTACCGGGCCGTGGGCGCGCACCAGCAACGGGCGGGTGCCGTCGAGTCGGCCCTGGGGAGCGTGCTCGGCACGACGGAGGAAAAGTTCACGGCGGACTGGCGGGCGTACCTGCGGGCTCAGCTCGGCTGACCGCCGCCCGCGTTCAGGACGAGATCAGCGACGGGGTGCGGGGCGTCGTTGCGTACCGTCACGACGGGATCAGCGAAGGCGTGCGCGGCGTCGGGAAGGACTCCGCGAGTTCGGGGCGGCGGGGCTCCGTGACGGTTTGCCGCCACAGTCGGCGTCCGGCGCTGAGCGTGGCCGTGACCAGGAGGCCGTTGCGTACGAGGAGCATGGTGAGGCCCAGGCCGTCGCTGGCCACGATGTGGGTGAAGCCGAGCGGGAACTCCAGGAATGTCACCAGGGACGCCGCCAGGACCAGGACGGCGGGCAGCGTCATCCGGCTGCCCGCGAACACCGTCGACACGGCCGCCAGGCCGATCAGCCACAGGAGGTACTGCGGGCTGATCACCCGGCTCGTCACCGTGAACAGCAGCACCGCGACGAACGCCGCGTCCGCGAGCGTGCCCGGCACCCAGGCCCGCGCCCGCACCCGCCACAGCACGAGCCAGCCGAACGCGACCACCGTCAGCCCCTGCGCCGCCACGCTCACGACGTGCACGTACGGGCCCAGGAACTCCATCGAGCCGTAGTGCAGTGCCACGGAACCGGACCAGCCGAACTGCCGCGCCACGTGGAACACCAGCGCGCCGAGCGACTCGACCTCCGTACCCCGGGCGCGCTGGAACGTCAGGAAGGCGAACGCACCCGGCATCGCCACCGCGAACCCGGCGGCCACCGCGCCGGCCGCGAGCGCCGCCGCGACCCAGGACGCCCGCGTCGCGCGCCCCCGGCGCGTGCCGAGCAGCAGCAGCGCGGGCCACACCTTCACCAGCGCGCCGAGCCCCGCGAGCGCCCCCATGACGCGCGGATGCCGGATCCCCGCGAGCAGCGCGGCCACCGCGACCGCCGTGACCATGACGTCGTACCGCGCGTACGCCGTCGGACCGAGCAGCGGGACGCCCGCCACCCACACCCACGCCCCGCGCCACGTCTTGCCGGGCCGCCCGCCCGCGTACGCGAGCAGCCCGAAGGTCAGCGTGTCCGCGAGCAGGGCGAGCACGAAGAACGCGGTCGCGTACGGGAGGGAGGGCAGGAGCGCGGGCGAGAGGATCGCGCCCGCGGCGGCCGGCGGGTACTGCCAGGTGACGTCGTGCAGCGGGAACGTGCCCGTGCGCAGCACCTCGTACCAGCCGTGGTAGATGACCGAGACGTCGCTCGTCACGTCGGGACCCGGGACTCTGATCACCTTCAGGACGCTCAGCAGGAGCAGTGACCGGGTCGCCGCCCACATCAGCACGGCACCCGCCGGGATTCTCGCCATCATTCGCGCCATGATGCCGGGCGGAGGGGTGCGGGGGCCGTGCGGCACGCCCCACCGGCGCGTTCGGTACTGTCGGCGGCGATGCACAAGACCCTGATCGTGACCAACGACTTCCCGCCCAGGCCCGGCGGCATCCAGGCGTTCCTGCACAACATGGCGCTCCGTCTGGACCCCGAGCAGCTCGTCGTCTACGCCTCCACGTGGAAGCGCACCCGCGAGGGCGTCGAGGCGACCGCGGCCTTCGACGCCGAGCAGCCCTTCACCGTGGTCCGCGACCGCACGACGATGCTGCTGCCCACGCCCCGGGTCACCCGGCGCGCGACGGCTCTGCTCCGGGAACACGGCTGTACGTCGGTGTGGTTCGGCGCCGCCGCGCCGCTCGGCCTGATGGCGCCCGCGCTGCGCAAGGCGGGGGCGACGCGGATCGTCGCCACGACGCACGGGCATGAGGCCGGGTGGGCCCAACTGCCCGCCGCCCGCACGTTGTTGAAGCGCATCGGTGAGTCCACGGACACGATCACGTATCTCGGTGAGTACACCCGGTCCCGGATCGCCGGCGCGCTCACGCCTGCGGCGGCGGGGCGCATGGTGCAGTTGCCGCCGGGCGTCGACGAGAAGACGTTTCACCCCGGGTCCGGGGGCGAAGTCGTGCGGGAGCGGCTCGGTCTGAGTGACCGGCCCGTCGTCGTGTGCGTCTCGCGGCTTGTGCCGCGCAAGGGGCAGGACACGCTGATTCTGGCGATGCCGCGGATTCTGGCGGCGGTTCCGGATGCGGTGCTGCTGGTGGTGGGCGGTGGCCCTTATGAGGGTGAGCTGCGGCAGCTCGCCGAGAAGACGGGGGTTGCCGGGTCGGTGCGCTTCACGGGCGCCGTGCCGTGGTCCGAACTGCCCGCGCATTACGGGGCGGGGGATGTGTTCGCGATGCCGTGCCGGACGCGGCGGGGCGGGCTCGATGTCGAGGGCCTCGGGATCGTCTATCTGGAGGCTTCGGCGACGGGGCTTCCGGTGGTGGCGGGGGACTCGGGTGGGGCGCCGGATGCGGTGCTTGAGGGGGAGACGGGGTGGGTTGTTGCGGGCGGCGACGCGGCTGGCTCTGCCGAGCGGATCGTGACGCTCCTGGGTGACGCGGAGTTGCGGCGGCGGATGGGGGAGCGGGGGCGGGAGTGGGTTGAGGAGAAGTGGCGGTGGGATTCGCTGGCTGAGCGGCTTCGGGGGTTGCTGTAGGGGGATCTCCTCTTCCCCAAACCCGCCCCTTCCCGAAGCTGGGGCTCCGCCCCAGACCCCGCTCCTCAAACGCCGGAGGGGCTGGAAGAAGCGGCCGGACGCGCTGAAAACGCAACGCCGGACGGGCTGGAAAAGCGGCCGGACGCGCTGGAAACCCAACGCCGGACGGGCTCGAAAAGCCCTGGACCGGCTGGAAACCAAACACCGGACGGGCTGGATTTCCAGCCCGTCCGGCGTTTGAGGACAAGGGACGCGGGGGCGCGGGGGCGGAGCCCCCGCAAGGTCAGCCCCGATAAATCGCCTCGATCTCGTCCGCGTAATCCTTGGCAACAACATTCCGCTTCAGCTTCAGCGAAGGCGTCAGGTGACCCGACTCCTCCGTGAACTGGGTCGGCAGGATGCGGAACTTACGGACCGACTCCGCCTTGGAGACCGCCGCGTTGCCGTCGTCGATGGCCGACTGGATCGCCGCCTGGAGATCCGCGTCGTCCCGCAGGGACACCGCCGTCGAGCCGGCAGGCTTCCCGTGCTCCGCCGCCCAGCGGCCCAGGAACTCCTCGTCGACCGTGACGAGCGCGCCCACGAACGGGCGGCCGTCGCCGACGACCATGCACTCGGCGACCAGCGCGTGAGCGCGGATGCGGTCCTCGATGACCGCCGGGGCGACGTTCTTGCCGCCCGCCGTCACGATGATCTCCTTCTTGCGGCCGGTGATCCGCAGATACCCGTCCTCGTCGAGCGTGCCGATGTCACCCGTGTGGAACCAGCCGTCCGCCAGCGCCTCGCGCGTCGCGGCCTCGTTGTTCCAGTACCCCGTGAACAGGTGCTCGCCGTGCAGCAGCACCTCGCCGTCGTCGGCGATCCGGACGACCGAGCCCGGCAGCGGCTGGCCGACCGTACCGATCTTCTGGCGGTCCCACGGGTTGAAGGCGGTGGCCGCGCAGGACTCGGTCAGGCCGTAGCCCTCCAGGACCGTGAAGCCGATGCCGCGGAAGAAGTGGCCGAGGCGCTCGCCGAGCGGGGCGCCGCCGGAGATCGCGTACTCGCCACGACCGCCGAGGACGGCGCGCAGCTTGCTGTAGACGAGCTTGTCGAACGTCTTGTACTTCAGCTTCAGGGCCAGCGACGGGCCCTTGGGGGTGTCGAGCGCGCGGCTGTACTCGATCGCCGTGTCCGCCGCCTTGTCGAAGATCTTGCCCTTGCCGTCGGCCTGCGCCTTGGCACGCGCAGAGTTGTAGACCTTCTCGAAGACGCGCGGCACACCGAGGATCAACGTCGGCCGGAACGCGGCGAGTTCGTCGGTGAGTTCCTTGATGTCGGGTGCGTGGCCCAGCTTGATCGGGGCCATCAGCGAGGCCACCTCGACCAGCCGGCCGAAGACGTGCGCCACCGGCAGGAACAGCAGCACCGAACAGTCGCCCGTGCGGAAGAGCGGCTTGAGGCGCTCGACCACGTTCCCGCACTCGGCGAAGAAGCTGCGGTGCGTGAGGACGCAGCCCTTGGGGCGGCCCGTGGTGCCGGAGGTGTAGACGATCGTCGCCGGGTCGTCGGCCTTCGCGACGGCGCTGCGCTCGTCGACCGTCTCGTCGGAGAGACCGGCGCCCGCGCGGCCCAGCTCCTCGACGCCACCGCCGTCGATCCGCCAGACGTTCGCGAGTCCGGGGAGGCGGTCGCGTACGGACTCGACGGTGGCCGCGTGCGCGTCGGACTCGACGACGCAGGCGACGGCACCGGAGTCACCGAGGATCCACTGGATCTGCTCCGCGGAGCTGGTCTCGTACACCGGCACGGTGATCGCGCCGGCGCTCCAGATCGCGAAGTCCAGCAGCGTCCACTCGTAACGCGTACGGGACATCAGGCCGACCCGGTCGCCGGGCTGTACGCCGGAGGCGATCAGACCCTTGGCGGCGGCGCGCACCTCGGCCAGGAACGTGGTCGCGGTGACGTCCTGCCAGGTGCCGTTCACCTTGCGGGCGATGACGGCGACATCGGGGTGCTGCGCGGCGTTTCTGCGGACGATGTCGGTCAGGTTGCCGTCCGCGGGGACCTCGTACAGGGCCGGAAGGCTGAACTCGCGCAAGACTGCTGCTCCTCATAGGGCACCGGCGCCACGGCACGGTGTGGTGCGACGGTGCGGTCCAAGATCGGGCAAGTGCTCAGCGGCTGAAGCGGTGTTGTTTCAGTGGTCGGAATACTGAGCACGACTGGACTGCCCGGACGTTACCCACCGGTACTGCTTTTCCGGTAGGGGGGCCAGGCCAGATGTTCGCTGCGTCACACGCCGTGGATCTGCTCAGAAGAGCCTAGTCCACCCGAACGGCGAAGAGGAAGTAACCGCAGGTCCGGCGCCCTCTACCCACGAATCCCACACAGTTCTAGGGTGATCACATGCGCGTACATGTAGTCAGCGATGTGCACGGAAACTCCACAGACCTCGCGAGGGCGGGGGACGGGGCGGACGCCCTCGTCTGCCTCGGTGACCTGGTGCTCTTCCTCGACTACGCCGATCACTCGCGGGGCATCTTCCCCGACCTGTTCGGCGTGGAGAACGCGCACCGCATCGTCGAGCTGCGCACCGAGCGCCGCTTCGAGGAGGCACGCGAGTTCGGCGCGGGCCTGTGGGACGGGCTCGACCGCGGACCCGCGATCGAGAAAGCCGTACGCAAGCAGTACGCCGAGCTGTTCGCCGCGTTCCCGACACCGACGTACGCCACATACGGCAACGTCGACATTCCGCACCTCTGGCACGAGTACGCCGAATCCGGCACGACCGTCCTCGACGGCGAGCGCGTCGAGATCGGCGGCCTCGTCTTCGGCTTCGTCGGCGGCGGACTGCGCACCGCGATGCGCACGCCGTACGAGATCAGCGACGAGGAGTACGCCGCCAAGATCGAGGCCGTCGGCGAGGTCGACGTGCTGTGCACCCACATCCCGCCGGACGTTCCCGAACTCGTCTACGACACGGTGGCGCGCCGCTTCGAACGGGGCAGCCGCGCGCTCCTCGCCGCGATCCGGCGCACCCGGCCCCGGTACTCCCTTTTCGGTCATGTTCACCAGCCGCTCGCCCGGCGTATGCGGATCGGGGCGACGGAGTGCGTCAACGTCGGTCACTTCGCGGGGTCCGGCAGGCCCTGGGCGCTGGAGTGGTGACAGGAGAGACACCTGTGCGCGGTAGCCTTCACGCGATACACACCACCGCTCAACGGACCGCATCTGGAGGAGCCACCGCGATGGCGGAACACACCAGCTCGAGCATCACGATCGAGGCGGCACCGGCCGACGTCATGCGGGTGATCGCGGACTTCGCCCGCTACCCGGACTGGACGGGAGAGGTGAAGGAGGCCCACGTCCTGGAGACGGACGACCAGGGCCGCGCCGAGAAGGTGCGCCTCGTCATGGACGCCGGAGCGATCAAGGACGACCAGACCCTGGCCTACACCTGGGCCGGCGAGAACGAGGTCTCCTGGACCCTCGTCAAGTCCCAGATGCTGCGCTCCCTCGACGGCACCTACCTCCTGAAGCCGTCCGGCACGGGCACGGAGGTCACCTACCGCCTCTCCGTCGACGTCAAGATCCCCATGCTCGGCATGATCAAGCGCAAGGCGGAGAAGGTCATCATCGACCGCGCCCTGGACGGCCTGAAGAAGCGCGTCGAGACGAAGTGAAGCAGGGCGGGGGTTCCGGGGGCGGAGCCGCGTCCGAGGTTCGGGGTCGGGGCTGCGTCTGAGGCTTGGGGGCCGCGTCAGGGGCTGATTCCTGGGTCCGAGTCCGGCGCCCCGGCCGGCCACTCGGGCTCGCGTCCGGTGGTTGTCCCCGATCTGCCTCCGCCCGGCGCCCGGCCTCGGTTCGGGTCCGCTTTCCGGCGGCGGACTCACGTGCGGTGGCGGATTCCCGGCTCGGGCCTGCTCTCGGCCGTGACCACAACCCCGGCCCGGAGGCGGATCTCCGTTCGACGGCCGGGCATTGCCTCGGGCTCGCGTCTGTCGCCCTGTTCGCGGCTTGAAATCGGGCCCGCGTCCGGCTCTCGCTCAGCCCTCGTCCAGATCCCCGGCCCCGCTCGGGGCCCGCTCGGACCCCGTTCCGGCCGCCGTTCCCCGGCTCGATCTCGCGCTCGGCAGCCGCGCTTCGCCGGTCCCGACCCATCGCCCCGTCCAGCCCCGCCGTCGCCCCCGGTAGCCTCAATCTCCATGCGTACCGTCCTTGTCACCGGTCCTGGCGGTTCTGGCCGGACTGCCGTCGCTGCGGCCACCGCTCTCGTCGCCGCTCGGCGGGGAGTTCGTGCCCTGGTGCTCTCGGCTGATCCCACCGACAGTCTCGGGGCCGCCCTCGGTACGTCCACGGGTGCGGTGCCCACGACCGTCGAGCCCGGGCTCACCGCGATACGTCTCGACCCGGCCAACCGGCTCCGCGCGGATCTCGTCGACCTTCAGGAGCGGGCCGCGTCCGCCCTGGACATGCTGGGCGCCACCCGGCTCGACGCGGAAGAGCTGACTCCGCTGCCCGGCAGCCATGAACTCGCCCTGCTCCGCGCCCTGCGCGACAGTTCCCACGGCCCGTACGACCTCGTCGTCGTCGATCTTCCGCCGGCGCCGCAGGCCCTCGCGCTGCTCGCCCTGCCGGAACAGCTGCGCCGCTATCTGCGCCGCCTCCTGCCCCCCGAACGGCAGGCCGCCCGCGCCCTGCGCCCCCTGCTCGGCCGCCTCGCCGGCGTCCCCATGCCCGCCGAGGGGCTGTACGAGACCGCGGCCCGCTGGGACGACGAACTCGCCGCCGTCCAGGCCGTCATCGAGGACGAGCACACGACCGTACGCCTCGTCGCCGAACCCACCCAGGCCGCCGCCGACATCCTCACCGCCACCGGCACCGGCCTCGCCCTGCACGGCCTGCGCGCCGACGCGCTGCTCGCCTCCCGTGTCCTGCCCGACGGCTCCACCGACCCCTGGCTCACCGACGCCGCCGCCCGCCAGCGCAAGGTCGTCGCCGCCTGGCACGGCACGTACGACGTCCACGAACTCCCGCACCTCGGCCGGGACCCGCACGGCGCCGGCGACCTCCTGGCGCTCGGCACGCCCGCCGACGTAGACATGCCGCCCGCCGTCGACCGGCCCGTCGAGGACCGCATCGCGGAAGACGGCGTTCTGGTCTGGAAGCTGCCGCTGCCCGGCGCCGTCCGCGAGGACCTCGGACTCGTCCGGCGCGGCGACGAACTCGTCGTCACCGTCGGGCCGCTGCGCCGCATCGTCACCCTGCCGTCCGCCCTGCGCCGCTGCACCGTCGCCGGGGCCGGTATGCGCGACGGAGTGCTGAGCGTCAGGTTCCGGCCGGACCCCGGTCTGTGGCCGCGCGGAGAGTGAACGGGCCACCCCCGTTCGGGTAACGTCGAAGGTAAGCGCACCCGACCGGAGCACCCGGAGCACCCACCCCGGGCGCATCCCCCACACGCTCTCCGCAGGAGACAGCCGCCATGAGCGACGCCACCGAGCAGCCAACCCCCGAGGCCGACGCCGACGCCTGGGCGAAGGCGTGCGCCGAGGACCTCGCACAGGAGAAGGCCCGCCGCCGTGAGCGGTCCGGGCCCCCGCCCGGCTCGGCCGCCGAGGAGCTGCGCAAGCTCGTCGACGCCGTCGCCGACAAGCTCTCCGGCCTGCAGTCACCCCTGTTCGGCGCGGTCGCGCAAGGCACCGCCCAGCAGGTCGTCAGCCAGGTCGTGAAGCAGGCCAAGGCCGCCGTCGAGCCGGTCGTCGAACGCAACCCCGAGGTCTTCGACCACCTGGCCGCCGCCGGCAACGAACTCCTCGCCGCCTACCGCTCCGCGGTCGAGCGCCAGGAGCAGCGCTGGACCCAGCGCGCGCACGACGCCCAAAGCGGCGCCGACGCCCGCGACACGAAGCCCGCACAGGACGGCAGCGACCCCCGCGACGAGGGCCCCGACGACCCTTCAAAAGGTGAACACATCGACCTCGATTGAGGGACCTCAAGCGGTACGGTTTCCCTAGCGGGGCTCGACCGGATTTGAGGGATTCATGGGACTCACCATCGGCGTCGACATCGGCGGGACCAAGATCGCGGCCGGCGTGGTCGACGAGGACGGCAACATCCTCTCGATGCACAAGGTGCCGACCCCCGGCACGCCCGTGGGCATCGTGGACGCGATCGCCTCCGCCGTCGAGGGCGCCCGCGTGGGACACGAGATCGTCGGCGTGGGCATCGGCGCCGCCGGATACGTCAACCGCCAGCGCTCCACGGTGTACTTCGCGCCCAACATCGACTGGCGCCAGGAACCGCTGAAGGACGAGGTCGAGAAGCGCGTCGGCCTCCCGGTCGTCGTGGAGAACGACGCGAACGCGGCGGCCTGGGGCGAGTACAAGTTCGGCGCCGGCAAGGGCCACCGCAACGTCATCTGCATCACCCTCGGCACCGGCCTCGGCGGCGGCATCATCATCGGCAACAAGCTGCGCCGCGGGCACTTCGGCGTGGCCGCCGAGTTCGGCCACATCCGGATGGTGCCGGACGGCCTGTTGTGCGGCTGCGGCAGCCAGGGCTGCTGGGAGCAGTACGCCTCCGGCCGCGCCCTCGTCCGCTACGCCAGGCAGCGCGCCAACGCGGCCCCGGAGAACGCCGAGTTCCTGCTCTCGCTGGGCGACGGCACCCCCGACGGTATCGAGGGCAAGCATGTCTCCATGGCCGCCCGCCAGGGCGACCCCGTGGCCGTCGACTCGTACCGCGAGCTGGCCCGCTGGGCGGGTGCCGGACTCGCCGACCTGGCCTCGCTCTTCGACCCGTCCGCGTTCATCGTCGGCGGCGGCCTCTCGGACGAGGGCGAGCTCGTGCTCGACCCGATCCGCAAGTCCTACAAGCGCTGGCTCGTCGGCGGCAACTGGCGCCCCGTGGCCGACGTGATCGCCGCCCAGCTCGGCAACGAGGCGGGCCTCGTCGGCGCGGCGGACCTGGCCCGGGAGCCCGACCCGATCATGTGACGCACCGACTTCCACTGCGCCCCGGACGCCCGCCGTTTCCCCGGAGAATCGGCGGGCGTCCGGCGTATGTTGACCTTCATGGTCACCGGATCGCTCCCCAACTCCCGTACGGAACCCGACGGTTCGGCCGTCGTCCGGGTACTCAGCTACAACATCCGCTCGATGCGCGACGACACGGATGCGCTCGCGCGCGTCATCGCCGCGTGCGCCCCTGACCTGGTCCTCGTCCAGGAGGCGCCCCGCTTCTTCCGCTGGCGCAAGAAGCTCGCCAAGCTCGCGGCAGCCTCGGACCTGGTGATGCTCTCTGGCGGCGGTACGGCGGCCGGCCCCGCGCTGCTCTGCTCCCTGCGCGCCACCGTGGAACGGACCGAGGACGTCCTGCTGCCCCTGACCCCCGGCCAGCACCGGCGCGGCTTCTCGACCGCTGTCGTCCGCTTCGGCGGCGCGAGGGTCGGTGTGCTGAGCTGCCATCTGAGCCTGCAGAAGGACGAGCGGTACGCGCAGGGCGGAATGCTGCTCGACCGGCTGGACGCGCTCGGCGTCGAGCACGCGGTCGCGGGCGGCGACCTCAACGAACGCCCCGGCGGCCGCACGTTCCGCCGCCTCGCGGGCGCCCTCCAGGACGCGTGGGCGACGAAGCCGTGGGGCGGCGAGCACACGTCGACCCCGGCCGACCCGCACCAGCGCATCGACGCGATCCTGGCGACGCCGGGGGTCGAGGTACTGGGCTGCGGGGTTCCTGCGGAGCTGCCGGGTGTGTGCGGGGACGATCTGCGGGCGGCGACGGACCACCTACCGGTGCTGGCCGCGCTTCGCATTCCGGCGGGGCGGGGGTGACTTGGGCTTTGGCGGGCGGGGGCTGAATCTGCGCTTTGGCGGGCCGGGGCTGGCCTGTGCTCTGGTGGGCCGGAACCAGCCCGCACCCCGGACTCCCGGAACCGACCCGCACCCCGTCCGCCCGGGGCCGCCCCAAGCGACCCGGCGCCGACTCACGCCACCCGGGACGGACCCGTCAGACGACCGCCCCCCGCCCCGGATCATCGTCGTCCTCGTCGCCCTTCATGCGGGCCACCAGTGTGGCGAAGCCGCCGAGGAAGCCGCCGACGCACAGGGTCGTGAGCCACCACGTCATGTCCCAGCCGAGCAGGACAGAGAGCAGCAGCAGGACCGGGCCGCCGACCACGCCGAGCCAGGCGAACTTGGCGGTGACGTCGGCGTCCGGGAGCGGCGGGGGCTCCGGCGGGACGAAGTGGTCGTCGTCGTCCTCGTCGTCCTCGTCGGACGGCTCGGTCGGGGCGTAGTCGCGGGGACCGCCGACGCCCGGCGCGAAGGAGATGGACGAGCCCAGGGGCGACGCGGGCCGCTCGGGCTCCTCCGCGTCGTGCGTCTCCGTCTCCGGTTCCGGCAGGGCCAGGTCCTCGATGGTCCGGAACGGCTTCGCGCCCGGCGGGTCCGGCGGCTCCTCGCCGTATCCCGCGACGATCGCGGCCCAGGCCGCGTCCTCGTCGACGGCCGGACCGGCGTCCTCCGCCGCCGTGGACTCCGCGCCGGGCAGGGCCGTGTCCGGCGCGGCCGCCTCCGCGGCCGCGTCCTCCGGCTCGCGGCTCTCGTCGCTGCCGGACTCACGCCGGTCCTGCTCAGCCACCTGTGGCCGTCCCTTCCTTGCCGAGGCTGGGGGCGAGCCGGCCGATGAACGCGTAGCTCTCGTCGAAGATCCGGTCCGCGTCATGGTCCAACGTCGCCACGTGGTAGCTCTGTTCCAGCAGGATCTCCGTGACGTCCGTCGACGAGACCCGGCTGAGCACGCGCGCGGAGTCGGCGGGCGGCACCACATGGTCCTGCGTGCTGTGCAGGACCACCAACGGCTGTGTCACCTGCGGCAGTTCACCGTCGACCATGCGGAAGAAGTTCCGCAGGGAGTGCGCGGCGTGCAGCGGCACCCGGTCGTAACCTGTCTCCGCCACGTCCTCCTTGGCGATGTCGCTGGCGATGCCCTTCGTCGAGCGCACCAGGTGCCGGGCCACGGGCAGCGCGTGCGCGGCGAGGCCGTGCACCTTGTTCCCCGGGTTCACCAGGACGAGTCCCGCCACGTCGGTCCCGTGCTTCGCCGCGAGCCGCAGCGCCAGCGTGCCGCCCATCGACAGGCCCATGACGAAGACCTGCGAGCAGCGCTCCAGCAGATCGCGCAGGGCGCGGTCCACCTCCGCGTACCAGTCCTGCCAGCCCGTGACGTTCAGGTCCTCCCAGCGCGTGCCGTGGCCCGGGAGCAGGGGGAGCGAGACGGTCAGGCCGCGCTCCGCCAGGTATTCCGCCCAGGGGCGCATCGACTGCGGGGAACCGGTGAAACCGTGACAGAGGAGGACACCGATCTCGCCGCCTTCGTGGCGGTACGGCTCGGCTCCAGGCATGACCGGCACCTTCGGTCTCCTGTTCGTGAGAATTCGTGAGAATGGGGGGATTCAGGGAATTGCGAAGAGGAACTGCGACAGGAACTGCGAGAGGGAACTGCCCGGTACTGCCAGGCGTACTTCACCGTACGCGACCGCGCTGACACCGACCAGGGTCGTCGGGCTGGTGGGCGGTGGTGCGGGTTAAGGTCTGATCCAGGACTAAGGAAGGCAGTGGGTTGATCTACGGCGCAATGAAGGTGGCCATCGGCGGGCCGCTGAAGATCGGCTTCCGGCCCTGGGTGGAGGGCCTCGAGAACATTCCCGCAGCGGGCCCCGCCATCCTGGCCAGCAACCATCTGTCGTTCTCCGACTCGTTCTTCCTCCCGGCCGTGCTCGACCGGAAGGTCACCTTCATCGCGAAGGCCGAGTACTTCACGACGCCGGGTGTGAAGGGCAAGCTCACGGCCGCCTTCTTCAAGGGCGTCGGCCAGCTCCCGGTGGACCGCTCCGGTTCGCGCGGCGCGGGCGAGGCCGCCGTCAAGAGCGGCATCGAGGTCCTGGAGCGCGGCGAGCTCTTCGGCATCTACCCCGAAGGCACCCGCTCGCCCGACGGCCGCCTGTACCGCGGCAAGCCCGGCGGCCTCGCGCGCGTGGCGCTCGCCACCGGCGCCCCCGTCATCCCCGTCGCGATGATCGACACGGAGAAGATCCAGCCTCCCGGCAAGGTCGTCCCCAAGCTGATGCGCCCAGGCATCCGCATCGGCAAGCCCCTCGACTTCACCCGCTACCAGGGCATGGAGCACGACCGCTTCGTCCTGCGCGCGGTGACCGACGAGGTCATGTACGAGATCATGAAGCTCTCCGGCCAGGAGTACGTCGACATGTACGCGACCGCCGCCAAGCGGCAGATCGCGGACGCGGCGAAGGCCGAGGCCAAGGCGAAGGCGGAAGCCGCCAAGGGAAGCGCATCCGAGAAATCCGAGAAGGAACGGCCGGCCGGGTAGCCGCGTCGTTCATTTCTCGAAGCGGTGGTTGTTTTACGGGGGTGGGGGCGTGGCCGGGCGCGAGCGCGTGATGAGGATGTCCGTCGAGCAGCCGCTGTGGCGCGCGCTGACGGCGTACCGGATCCTGACGATGCTGTACGCGATCGGCCTCTACGTCTTCGCGTACGACCAGTTCGTCCGCCCCTGGGTGGCGAACGTCTACTTCGCCGTCATCGCCGTGTGGACGCTGGCCACCCTGCCCAGGGTCGCGAACGCGGCGAGCTGCACCAAGCGCTTCCTCGCCGCCGACCTGACGATCGCGCTCGCCGGGATCCTGCTCACCCCGGTCGCCGTCGCGCACAGCCGGATCCTGGCCGGCGGCCCGACGCTGCCGTCGATATGGACGGCGGGCGCGGTCCTCGCGTACGCGATCAAGGGCGGCTGGCGCTGGGCGGCCTTCGCCTCGCTGCTCGTCGGCGTCGCGAACGTGGTGCAGCGAGGCGCCTTCAGCCGCGACACCGTCCACAACGTCCTCCTGGTCTGCATCGCCTCGGTCGCCATCGGCTACGTCGTCGAGGTGGCCCGCGCGTCCGAGCGCACCCTCGCGCGCGCCCTGGAGATCGAGGCCGCCACCCGCGAACGCGAACGCCTCGCGCGCGACATCCATGACGGCGTGCTCCAGGTCCTGGCCATGGTCCAGCGCCGAGGCACCGCCCTGGGCGGCGAGGCCGCCGAGCTCGGCCGGATGGCCGGCGAACAGGAGGTCGCCCTGCGCACCCTGGTCGCCGGCGGCCTCGTACCCACGTCGCACGTCTCCGAGGACGCCTCGCAGGGCGCGCTCGTACGGACCGTGGACGTACCGGACGAAGACGGGCCCGAGGGAGCGGCGGTCCCCTGCGACCTGCGGTCCCTGCTCGCCGCGCACGCCGGATCGCGGGTCAGCTTCGCCGAACCGGGCGCGCCCGTGCTGCTCGCCCCGGCCGCGGCGAAGGAGCTGGCCGCCGCTGTCAGTGCCGCCCTGGACAATGTGCGCAGGCACGCAGGGGCGGACGCCCGCGCCTGGATCCTGGTCGAGGACGAGCCCGACGCGGTGATCGTGACGGTGCGGGACGACGGCCCCGGCATCCCGGACGGGCGGCTCGCGCAGGCCGAGGGGGAGGGGCGGCTCGGGGTCGCCCAGTCGATCCGCGGCAGGCTGCGCGACATCGGCGGCACGGCCGAGCTGATCTCGGTGCCGGGACAGGGCACCGAGGTCGAACTGACAGTTCCGAAGGTTTCACGGGGGAAGGCGGGATCGGCACGATGACCGGGCAGCAGGAGCAGGGCGGCGCGATCAGGGTCATGGTGGTCGACGATCACCCGATGTGGCGCGACGCCGTCGCGAGGGACCTGGCCGAGGCCGGGTTCGACGTGGTCGCCACCGCGGGCGACGGCGAGCAGGCGGTACGGCGGGCGGGTGCCGCCGCGCCCGACGTCCTCGTACTCGACCTGAACCTCCCGGCGAAGCCCGGCGTCCAGGTCTGCAAGGAACTCGTCGGCGCCAACCCCGCCCTGCGCGTCCTCGTCCTCTCCGCGAGCGGGGAGCACGCCGACGTCCTGGAGGCGGTCAAGTCCGGCGCCACCGGCTATCTGCTGAAGTCGGCGTCCACCGAAGAGCTGACCGACGCGGTACGCCGCACGGCGGCCGGTGACCCCGTCTTCACCCCGGGACTCGCGGGCCTCGTCCTCGGCGAGTACCGCCGCCTCGCCTCCGAACCGGCGCCCGCCACCGGCGCCGACGAGCCCAAGGCCCCCCAGCTCACCGACCGCGAGACCGAGGTCCTGCGCCTGGTCGCCAAGGGCCTGAGCTACAAGCAGATCGCCGAGCGCCTCGTCATCTCGCACCGCACCGTGCAGAACCACGTACAGAACACCCTGGGCAAGCTCCAGCTGCACAACAGAGTGGAGCTCGTCCGGTACGCCATCGAGCGCGGCCTCGACGACGCGTAACCGCACCGGACCGGCTACGAGTAACCGCACCGGACCGGCGACGCGTAACCGCACCAGCCCGGCGACCCGTAACCGCACCGCACCGGCGACGCGTAACCGCACCGGACCAACGCGGGCATCAACTCCCGCCCCTTTCAGCCGAATTCACCCTTCACATCACGCCGAAGTGACGCGGGTCACCACTAGCGTGGCCACGGTCAGCTCACAGCGTCGTGGTGAAGGGACATTTCCATGCGGGTCGGAGTACTGACCGGAGGCGGCGACTGCCCCGGGCTCAACGCGGTCATCCGGGGCGTCGTCCGCAAGGGCGTTCAGGAGTACGGGTACGACTTCGTCGGCTTCCGGGACGGCTGGCGCGGACCACTGGAGAACCGGACCGTACAGCTCGACATCCCCGCCGTCCGCGGCATCCTGCCCCGCGGCGGCACCATCCTCGGCTCCTCCCGCACCAACCCCCTCAAGGTCGAGGACGGCGTCCGCCGGATCAAGGAGACCCTCGCCAAGGAGGAGGTCGGGGCGCTGATCGCGATCGGCGGCGAGGACACCCTCGGCGTCGCCGCCCGCCTCACCGACGAGTACGGGGTGCCCGTCGTCGGCGTACCGAAGACCATCGACAACGACCTGTCCGCCACCGACTACACCTTCGGCTTCGACACCGCCGTCGGCATCGCGACCGAGGCCATCGACCGGCTGCACACCACCGCCGAGTCGCACATGCGGGTCCTCGTCGTCGAGGTCATGGGCCGGCACGCGGGCTGGATCGCCCTGCACTCGGGGCTCGCGGGCGGCGCGAATGTCATCCTCATCCCCGAGCAGCGCTTCGACATCGAGCAGGTCTGCACGTGGGTGACCTCCCGCTTCCGGGCCTCGTACGCGCCCATCGTCGTCATCGCCGAGGGCGCGATGCCGAAGGACGGGCAGATGGTCCTCAAGGACGAGTCGCTCGACTCGTTCGGGCACGTCCGGCTCTCCGGTGTGGGGGAGTGGCTGGCCAAGGAGGTCGAGCGGCGCACCGGCAACGAGGCGCGGACCACCGTCCTCGGTCACGTCCAGCGCGGCGGCACCCCCAGCGCCTTCGACCGCTGGCTCGCCACCCGCTTCGGGCTGCACGCGATCGACGCGGTGCGCGACCGCGACTTCGGCAAGATGGTCGCGCTGCGCGGCACGGACATCGTGCGGGTGCCGATCGCGGAGGCGACCGCCCGGCTGAAGACGGTCGATCCGGCGCTCTACGAGGAGGCCGGGGTCTTCTTCGGCTGAGGCGCACCGGCCGGAGATCCTCCGGTGTCGGGGCCCGCACCTCCCCCGTATATTCGCCCGTAACGGCACACACGACGCGATATGGACGAGATGCGGAAGGAACGGGAGCAGTCGTGGAGATCCTCGCATTCGGCGTGCAGTCCGACGAGAAGCCCCTCCTGGAGAAGGCGTTCGAGGGCCATCACGAGGTCCGCTGCCTGGACGTCTTCCTGAACGAGGACACCGCCCCCATCGCGGCCGGCTACGAGATCATCTCCAGCAGCGTCAACGCCTCCCTGAACAACCACGTCCTGCAGACCCTCGCCGCCGGCGGCACGCAGATGGTCGCCCAGCGCTCCACCGGCTTCAACAACATCGACCTGGACGTCGCCGAACGCCTCGGCATCACCGTCGCCCGCGTCGCGGCCTACTCGCCGTACTCGGTCGCCGAGTTCGCGTGGGCGCTGGCGACGGCCGTCAACCGGCACATCGTCCGCGCCTCCCGCCGGACCCGTGACTTCGACTTCCGGCTCGACGGGCTGATGGGCCGCGACCTGCGCGGCCGCACCGCCGGCGTCCTCGGCACGGGACGGATCGGCGAGGCGTTCACCCGCATCGCCCACGGCTTCGGCATGAACCTGCTCGGCTGGGACATCGAGGAGAACCCGGCCTGCCTCGGACTCGGCATGAAGTACGTCGACAAGGAGACCCTCTTCGCCGAGGCCGACCTGATCAGCCTGCACCTGCCCCTGCTGCCCGCCACCGAGCACATCGTCGACAGCGCCGCCCTGCGCACCATGAAGGACGACGCGATCCTCGTGAACTCCAGCCGCGGCGGCCTCGTCGACACCAAGGCCCTCGTCGCCGAGCTGCGCGAGGGCCGCTTCACCGGCGTCGGCCTCGACGTGTACGAGGCCGAGGCCGGGCTCTTCTTCGTCGACAGGTCGCTCGAAGTCATCGAGGACGACACCCTGGCCCGCCTCGTCACCTTCCCGAACGTCCTGGTCACGTCCCACCAGGCGTACTACACCGTGGACGCGGTGAGCCAGATCATCGAGACCACGGTGCGCAACGTACTCGACTATCAGGCGGGCCGCCGCTCCGACAACGTCCTCGTCCCCGCCGCGCCCAGCAGCTGACCGAGCAGCTCCCGCACGACGTCCGCCCCGCGCAGGGACAGCACCGACTCCGGGTGGAACTGCACCCCGCCGAAGCCGGGTGCCCGCAGCGCGTGCACCTCGCCGCTCGCCGCGTCCCGGCTCACCTCCACGCCGTGCGCCGCCAGCTCCGCCGCCGCGTCGTCGTCGCAGCGCGCCACGAAACTGTTGTAGAAACCGACGGTCTCGACCCGCCCGAACAGGTCGACCTCCGTCTGCGCCCCCTGGTACGGGACCTGCTTGCGCACGATGTCCAGGCCCAGCTCGGCCGCGATCAGCTCATGGCCCAGGCACACCCCGAGCACCCCGTGCCGGTGGTCCCGCAGCACCTCGGCCGTCAGCGCGCGCAGGAAGCGCATCTTCGGGTCGGCCGTGTCCGACGGGTCGCCCGGACCGGGCCCGAGCACGAGCGGCCCCTCGTGCGCGAGCACCGCGTCCCGCAGCCCCGGCTCGTCGTAGCGCCGCACGGTCACCGTCAGGCCGGACGAGCGCAGCAGGTGCGCCAGCATCGCGGTGAACGTGTCCTCGGCGTCGACCACGAGCGCGTGCCCCGTGAGCGCCGCCGACCGCTCCTGCATCCGCAGCCAGAACGGCGCGAGCGCCGACCGCCGCCCGTCCAGCGCCGCCTGCACCCGAGGATCGTCGGCGAGCGCCGGCCGAACGCCCTCGCCCCGCGGCCGCCCCGGCCGCACCCCGAGCGCCGCGAGGACCCCGGCCGCCTTCGCGTGCGTCTCCTGCACCTCGCTCGCCGGGTCCGAGCCGCGCACGAGGGTCGCCCCGACCGCCACCCGCAGCTTCCCGGCCGCGTCGATGTCGGCCGTACGGATCAGGATCGGGGAGTCCAGGGTCTGGGCCCCGCCCGCGTCCCGCCCGATCAGGGCGAGCGCCCCCGCGTAGTACCCGCGCCCGCCCACCTCATGGCGCTCGATGACGCGGCACGCGTTCTGCACCGGGGACCCCGTGACTGTCGCCGCGAACATGGTCTCCTTCAGGACATCGCGTACGTCGAGCGACGACCGGCCCCGCAACTCGTACTCGGTGTGCGCGAGATGGGCCATCTCCTTCAGGCGCGGGCCGATCACGACGCCGCCCATGTCGCCGACGGTGCACATCATCTTGAGTTCCTCGTCGACGACCATCGACAGCTCCTCGATCTCCTTCCCGTCGGACAGGAAGTCGAGCAGGCTCTCCGCGCTCGGGCCCTCGGCCGGGTAGCGGTAGGTGCCGCTGATGGGATTCATGACGACGGTCCCGCCGCTCATCCGCACATGCACCTCAGGGCTCGCCCCCACCAGCGTCCGCTCCCCGGTGTGTACGACGAACGTCCAGTACGCGCCCCGCTCCCCGGCGAGCAGCCGCCGGAACAGCGCCAGCGCGTCGGCCCGCCCGAACCCCGCGATCTCGCCCTCGTACGTCCGCCGGATCACGAAGTTCGCGCCCTCGCCCCGCCCGATCTCGTCCCGCAGCACCCGGCCCACGATGTCCGCGTACGCGTCGTCGTCCACGTCGAAACCGCCGTCCGTCACGGCCACGTCATGCGCGGGCAGCTGCTCCAGCACGTCGGCCAGCGGCAGCTCGTACGTCTCCTCGGGGGTGAGCACCGCGAGCGGGGTGCCGTCGTCGCGGACGTCGAAGCCGCGCTCCCTGATCTGCCGGAACGGCACGAGGGCGAGGCCCTCCGGGATGTCGGCGAGCCGGTCGTACGTGCTCACCGGGCCGACGAGCAGTTCCACGGTGTCGTGGTCACGGCCGGGCGCGCGGCGGCGCAGCAGCGCGAAGGGGCGGTCGTCGTGCAGGAGCTGGGACAGATCCATGGCTGTGGGTTCCTTCGTGACTCCGGTGCGGAGAGGAACGGCCAGGTCCCGGAAAACACTGAAGGCCGCCCTCGGGGCGGCCTTCGCGTTCGTCGTACGCGCAGTCAGTGGGCCGCCGGATGAGCGGTCCACCACCAGTTACGGGTCGAGTGCGCGAACATGGGCCGCACCCTACCGGACAGGTGGACGAGTCGGCCACGGACGACGTGTCTCACGACGTGTCTCAAAGGGTGAGCAGTCGGCTGGACGGCCCATCCGACCCCGTACTGTTGGCGACGTGACCGTGAACGCTAAGACCAGCGCGAGCGCTGGCAACACCTGGCGAGACCTGCCCGCGGCGCAGCAGCCCGAGTACCCCGACACCGAGGCTCTGCGCGCAGTGATCGCGGACCTCGAGTCGTATCCGCCGCTCGTCTTCGCGGGCGAGTGCGACCAGCTGCGCGCCCGACTGGCGGCCGTCGCCAAGGGAGAGGCGTTCCTCCTCCAGGGCGGCGACTGTGCCGAGGCCTTCGACGCCGTGTCGGCCGACCACATCCGCAACAAGCTGAAGACGCTGCTCCAGATGGGCGCCGTCCTCACCTACGCCGCCTCGGTGCCGGTCGTGAAGGTCGGCCGCATCGCCGGCCAGTACTCCAAGCCGCGCTCCAAGCCCACCGAGACCCGTGACGGGGTGACGCTCCCGACCTACCGGGGCGACTCCGTCAACGGCTTCGCCTTCACCGAAGAGGCCCGGATCCCGGACCCCGAGCGCCTGAAGCGGATGTACAACGCGTCCGCCTCCACGCTCAACCTGGTGCGCGCCTTCACCACCGGCGGTTACGCCGACCTGCGCCAGGTGCACGCCTGGAACCAGGACTTCGTGAAGTCGTCCCCGTCCGGCCAGCGCTACGAGCAGCTCGCCCGCGAGATCGACAACGCGCTGAACTTCATGCGCGCCTGCGGCACCGACCCGGCCGAGTTCCAGACGGTCGAGTTCTACGCCTCCCACGAGGCGCTGCTGCTCGACTACGAGTCGGCGCTGACCCGCGTGGACTCGCGTACGGGCAGCCTGTACGACGTGTCCGGCCACATGGTCTGGATCGGTGAGCGCACGCGTCAGCTCGACCACGCGCACATCGAGTTCGCGTCGAAGATCCGCAACCCGATCGGCATCAAGCTCGGCCCGTCGACGACGGCCGAGGAGGCGCTGCAGTACATCGAGCGTCTCGACCCGGACCGCGAGCCCGGCCGCCTGACCTTCATCGTCCGCATGGGCGCCGACAAGGTCCGCGACAAGCTCCCGGAGCTGGTCGAGAAGGTCACCGCGTCCGGCGCGACCGTCGCCTGGATCACCGACCCGATGCACGGCAACACCTACGAGGCGGCCTCGGGCCACAAGACCCGCCGCTTCGACGACGTGCTCGACGAGGTCAAGGGCTTCTTCGAGGTCCACAAGGGCCTCGGCACGCACCCCGGCGGCATCCACGTCGAGCTCACCGGTGACGACGTCACCGAGTGCGTGGGCGGCGGCGACGAGATCTTCGTCGACGACCTGCACCAGCGCTACGAGACGGCCTGCGACCCCCGTCTGAACCGCAGCCAGTCCCTCGACCTGGCGTTCCTCGTCGCCGAGATGTACCGCGACCAGGGATGATCTCGCGGTAAAGATCAGCAGAGAGCCGTGGGGGGGGGGGGGGGGGCCCCGCCCCCCCCCCCCCCCCGCGGCGGGGGGGCCCCCCCCCAGGATATGCTGGTTAGCGGACAAAAAATAAGAGGGTCCGGGGCAGGGGGGGGTGT